>CACJBM010000068.1 GCA_902591645.1 uncultured Verrucomicrobiota bacterium
ATTAAATACCTCTAACAGCCCTAAGTAAAAAGAAATGATTGCCTCTTCTGAATCCATCGATAGTGATCCCATATTCCCCAACAGTGAAAGGGTATACTGTCACGGAAAAAACCATGAAGATATTGCAGTTTCGATGAGAGAAATATCTCTTTCATCCAGTGAAAAACCAAACGGTCTCATCGAGCCCAATGATCCTATAAAAGTTTATGACACGTCCGGGCCATGGGGCGATCCAAATTTCAATGGCGATGTAACTAAGGGCCTCCCGGCCCTAAGAAGAGAATGGATTCTCAATCGAGGTGATGTCACAGAATACGATGGCCGAATTTCAAAGCCGGAAGATAATGGATACCTATCTGACAAACACGCGGAAAATTACAATAAAAAGAAAAAGGCAAAGAACAGACTATTAGAATATCCAGGCCTGAAACGCAGTCCGCTTAGGTCAAATAGTTCTGACCCAGTAACACAATTACATTACGCTCGCGAAGGAATTATCACTGCAGAAATGGAATACATCGCCATCCGCGAGAACCTTGGCAGAGAAGCCGCCTACGAAGCTATCCAGGACAACCAAAAAGATCCTCGTAATGTAATGAATTTTGCCCATAAGGGTGATTCATGGGGAGCATCAACACCAAAACACATTACGCCAGAATTTGTTCGAGATGAGGTCGCAAGGGGCAGAGCAATCATCCCTTCAAACATTAATCACCCCGAATCTGAACCCATGATCATAGGAAGAAACTTCCTAGTTAAGATCAACGCCAACATTGGAAACTCCGCTGTCACTTCCTCAATTGAAGAAGAAGTAGAAAAAATGCGATGGGCAACTAAATGGGGAGCTGACACGGTAATGGACCTATCCACAGGAAAGAACATACATGCCACCCGCGAATGGATTATTCGCAATTCCCCGGTACCTATAGGGACAGTACCCATTTATCAGGCATTAGAAAAAGTAAATGGAAGAGTAGAAGATCTTTGCTGGGAAGTGTTCCGCGACACCCTAATTGAGCAGGCAGAACAGGGCGTCGATTACTTCACAATACATGCGGGAGTATTACTTCGCTACATTCCTCAGACCGCAACAAGAATGACTGGCATCGTCAGCAGAGGTGGATCAATAATGGCTAAATGGTGCCTCGCTCATCATAAGGAAAACTTCCTTTATACTCACTGGGATGACATTTGCGATATTATGGCAGCATACGATGTGTCATTTTCAATTGGTGACGGTTTACGACCAGGATCAATTGCGGATGCAAATGATGCAGCTCAGTTTGCCGAGCTTAAAACGCAAGGCGGACTCACTGAACGGGCATGGGCAAAAGGAGTCCAAGTAATGAATGAGGGGCCAGGTCACGTCCCCATGCATATGATTAAAGAAAATATGGAAAAACAAATCGAATGGTGCCATGAAGCCCCCTTCTATACACTCGGACCACTCACTACAGACATTGCCCCAGCCTATGACCACATTACAAGCGGCATAGGCGCCGCCATGATCGGATGGTACGGATGCGCTATGCTATGCTACGTGACTCCAAAAGAACATCTAGGTTTACCAAACAAGGAAGACGTTAGGGAAGGAGTTATTACATATAAGCTTGCTGCCCACGCAGCAGACCTCGCAAAGGGACACCCTGCCGCTCAGGAAAGAGACAATGCTATTTCAAAAGCTCGATTTGAATTTCGTTGGGATGATCAATTTAATCTGAGCCTTGACCCAGATAAGGCACGTGAATTTCACGATGAAACACTCCCGCAGGACGGAGCAAAAACGGCCCATTTCTGTAGTATGTGCGGACCCACTTTTTGTTCGATGAAAATAAGCGATG
The DNA here is from genome assembly GCA_902591645.1 of uncultured Verrucomicrobiota bacterium. The sequence goes on from CACJBM010000068.1 coordinate 1,842, forward strand.
AAATACGTCAGTACGCTGACGAGAACGGAATGAATACTGAGGAAGCGATTCAATCAGGAATGGAAGAAAAGTCTCAAGAATTCAAAGAATCTGGATCAAAAATTTATTCCTAAGAATATTTACTCTTAAACTCTAAGGTTGCTTTGATGAATTCAACTCAATCTTCTTACTGAGTGAATTGTCACTGACATCACGATCCTCACCATTCAGATTCTGATTAACAATCACTGTCGCTGATACAGGAAGCCCCTCCTCTGTAATACCCGAAGAAAATCCTGCAGGAGTTTCTATCACAGCAATTTCTCCAACAGGAATAAATGATACATTATAGGTACGTTCAGCTGACCCTGATTCGACCTGCACCGTCAGATTGTGGAGCGCCGTAGTTCCTCTATTCTCAATGACAACTTGAGCAGTATTTGATTGCCCTCCGAGATCAGCACTTGCAGGATCATAATGATAACTAGCGACCCCTGCATCCGTTATATTGGGAACATTACGCTCCAATACACGCCCCAAATTTAGATTCCCGGTACCATAAACAATGTCATTGCCTGGAGCCCCAGCCTCGTTCGAATAATTTTGCAGTAGTTCATAAGCAGAAAGAGCTGACATGCCCTGATTTTCAGACATCACTGCAGCAATTGCCCCAGAAACAAACGGTGCACTTGCAGAAGTGCCACTAAAACTCACCGCCTCACCCTCAGGCCAGGCAGCCCATACCGCATAACCTGGAGCTGTCATTCCTCCATTTTGAAGATTGTTTCCAGAATTTGCGAAATCAACATGTTGACCGAGCGCATCATTTGCAGCGACCGCAACAACACCTTCAATTGCAGCAGGAAAACTAATTGAATTCACACCCTCATTACCTGTAGCCGCAACAATCAAAACGCCCGAATCGTTAGCATAATCAACTGCTCGACGAACTATGCCGCTATCACCTTTAGATCCTAAACTAATATTAATGATATCAGCTCCTGAATCGGTAGCCTGAATAATAGCTTCTGCGAGAGTATAGCTATCACTATACCCATCATTATCCAGCACTCTATAACTTAGAATCTCTGCTGCCGGAGCCACTCCCGAATAGCGAGGGTCACTCCCTGCAATAATGGAAGCCACTGCCGTCCCATGACCATTATTAGAATCTATAGGAACAAGGTTTCCATTAGCATCCCTTACAAGATCATATTCTAATATATTTTTCCCTGAAAAAGTTTCATGCTCCTGAATGCCACTATCAATCACCGCAACTTTAATACCTTTACCAAATTCCAAGTTCCCATCTCCAATACCTATAAATTTTAAAGCATCACGACCAAACGGAATCGCGCCATCTCCCGCTCCAGGAGATTCACCAGTACCAGGCTGGCCAGGCAAACTCACCAAAAAGTTTGTTTCAAGATCATACGAGGATGGATCCAAATTGGCCAATTCAGCAAATAAATCACCATAACTTTCAAAACCAATTCTCATCGACATGAATCGATCTGAGCTGCCGAGAAGCTTCAAATTACGATCAGTCAGAGCCTTGATGAATTCATCATATTCGGACTCATCATTGAATCGAAGTATGACTTCTTTACGTAGCGCAGAAGAATCAGCAGCTAGGGCAGCCAACAATTTTCTTAGCGCATCTAATGCAGATGAAGCAAAAGGCGATCGGCTAGCAGAATCATCAATCAGAGGAATATCAGTGCTTGGCAATTCACTGAAATTAAGGTCCAGACCTTCAGTAATTTCAGTTAATTTGTTATTATCGGCATTACGTCGCGCATAACTAAAAAAAAGAATAAATACCATCGCCAAAATTCCAAGAGCGGTAACACTCATAGTAAAAATGGTAGATTTTTGATTCATTAGATAAATTCAAGACGATGTGATCTTATGGTCTGTTCAAATAAACATCCATAAGATGACAGAATAATTACCAAAGTTTATTTTATTGAACTGATCAAGATCGTTATTAATAAATGTCAGTGTAATTCTAAAACTGAATCTATAATTGTGTAATTTAAAGGACTGTTAAAAACAGAAAAATTGAATGGATTTTAGTAATATCGAATTTACAGCCATTGACTTTGAATCGACCGGATTTGGCGAAGATGGTACGGATGAACCTATACAAATAGGAATGGCATCAATGATGGGCATGGAAATCCAAAAGGAAAGCCTCTTCAGGAGTTTCATCTCCCCAAAAAAAGAAAGAAACATCGAGAATCAAGCAAATCGAGTACATCGAATAACGGATTTAGACCTTAAAAATGCCCCAAAACTTAATGATCTATGGTCTAAAATTAATAACTCACTATCAGGAAAAGTAGTCGTTGCTCATGGTGCCGGTACCGAAAAAAGGTTCCTCAGAACCTTTCCAATGCATGGCTTTGAGCCATGGATAGATACTTTGCAATTAGGAAGGAAACTTATGCCAGAAGCAAAAAGTCATTCTTTGAGTGGATTAGTTAAGGAAATTGGTAAAGAGAACGAAATTGGCAAGTATTGCCCAAATTTGGACTGGCATGATGCCTTGTTCGACTCAGTTGCTAGCCTCGTATTACTCAAATCCTTATTAAAAAACGTCAGGGAAAAGGGAATATATCAGGAAATTATCCAATTTTAGCCTGATTTTTCATATATTTTATCATCCCATATTTTTTTACCCTAGAATTACGGCTTAAATGGTAAACTAATCATATTTAATTATGGTAATTATGGTTATAGTGATTATTTTATTGATTCTTGTTATTTTTGGCAGATATTAAAAGTTATTCGTCCTGAGTGATTATTTAACAATACGATCGAATGACAAACACCCACAAGAGAGTACCTCGTTTAAACAATAGATCTAAATTTGTATTATTAGCTAATACTTGTGCATTTCTAGCTGGCCTTATTTGTACCAATGAAGGCATCAGCCAACCACAATTGGACACGTCACCAGTACATGAAAAAGCAGCAAATTCACTCCGTAACGCCCCTATTAAAGAATATGAATTTAACCGAGCGTCGGTCCGTGATGTATTGCGTTTCCTAGCTGATGACGCAGGAATTGACTTTGTCGCTTTGCCAGAAGATGGAAATGACAGTGCAAAGTTAATCACCTTTTCTCTAAATAAGAGCCCTTTCGCTGCTCTGGAAACCATTGCCAAGATGAATGGTGTTTCGCTGATCTATGAAGACGAAGTTTGGCACATGAGGCCCCTAAGTGACAAAAGCCTTATCGCCCGCACTTATCGCATACGATTTAATACTGGTGAAATAAGTAAAGGCTCCAACAACAATACTGGGAATATTCGCTCTAACGGCTTCGGTTCCAGTAACAATAGCACAACTGGAGGAACTTATGGACGGGGTTCCAATGCCAATTCGCCAATTGCAGGAAACGGAAGCACTGGGCAACTTGGCCTCAATGGAACTTCAAGCCCATTTTCAACTAGTGCAGATGAACTAATAACAGCAATCAAAGGAATAGTGGGAATTAACACTGCCGGCATGAATGCCATAATTGCTCCGGGAGATAATAGTGTCGGGAATTTTGGTAATCTCAACTATCAGTCCACACCCGCTAAGATTGATCCAGCACAAAACATTATTAGAGGTTCTGCCCAAAGCTCCAGAAATAATAACAGCCAAGTCATATGGAATTCAGATAATAATTCCTTATTCGTAATAGCTAACAGACAACAACACCAACTCGTAGAGAAATATCTCGAGACAGTAGATAGGCCACAGCCATTAATAGCTGTCGAGGTAAAGTTCTTTGAAACGACAAAAGATCCAAGAAAACAAATGGGAGTCGACTGGTCAGGAACCATGGACGGAGGTTATGGGCTTAGCCTTTCAGATCTTTCTACTAATGTTAACCTCAATAAAATTAACAGTACCGACATGCCAATGACCGCCATTCTAAGCGCTCCAGACGTGCAGGCGAAGGTACTGGCTTTGGTCAAAGACCGTGAAACTACAACTGTCAGCTACCCAAGAGTTCTAACAAAAAATAACCGCGAAGTTGCAATTCAAAGTGTTGTTAATCAGCCCGTTCTCTCTGCACAATCAAGTACTACGCCAGGCGTAGGAGGGACAACAACATCTTCGGTCTCTTATTTACCAATTGGAACAAGCATTAATGTCCTTCCAAAGCGACTAGAGGATGGAAGAATATCCCTTCAAGTTCTAATTACTGTATCAAGCATTATAGGTTCAGAAATAATTGATGGGAATTCATACCCAGTGGCCAGTTCCCGAGTATTCACTGCTCCACTCGAAGTGGAGAGCGGGTACACTCTTGCTATTGGAGGCTTAGACGAAGCCAATGATTCACGCGAAGGCGTCGGGCTACCTCTCTTGAGTAAACTACCTCTGCTCAAGCATGGATTTAAAAGTGACAACAAAACGCACAGCCGAAAGAACATGTTAATTTTCATAACACCTACATTACTGGATCCTAAGAGTGGAGGAATCTCTGAAACTCCAATCTCTGAGGTCCCTCAAAGAGGAAGAAGTAGAAGCACTCAACCACCACGCATCAGACCTGATGGTTCACTTGCGGGAGGAATAAATTCAGTTAATAAAGCAATACCTTGGATCCAAAAAGAGCATGCTTTAATTAGACAGGTAGTAAGTGAAAAAAGAGCCTCAAAAAAACATAGCGAACAATTACAAACTTTAAAAAATACAGTTCAAGCCCTGCAACAACAGATCAAAAGGCACATTGAGAAAAACCCAAAAAATGCAAAAGAATTACATCCCAATCAATGGGCTTTAATTGACTTGGAAGAAGGCATAACGAGAACTCAAAAAGAATTACATAAAAAGCACTTCCAGCTATTCAGTAGACCTCTCGGCAAGGCCTTCTAGTTCAAGAAATAAAAAAATCAATACACTCTCCTTGTGTGGTAGGGGGTCTCGAAACCTCGGTGACGGGGCCTCCTTTCCGCCTAAATCTAGGCAATTAAGCAACTTTTTGTATTCGCCTCTTCAGAAACTTGCAGTTATTGCAGATTTCCGCTAAACAATTTATCATGGAAACACTCATTAAACTCTCCAAGCTCGCAGGAGCTGGCCTAATATCAATTATCCTATCTAACTGCAGCACAGTGAAAGTCAGCAAAGCCCCTTTCGGCAAAACGAGTGATGGCACCTCCGTAGAACTTTTCACTCTTGAAAACTCAAACGGCATGAAAGCCAAAATCACCAATTATGGTGGAATTGTCACTCAGCTTCATGTCCCAGACAAAGACGGAAAATTAGGTGACGTCGTTCTAGGCTATGACAAACTTTCGAGTTATATCAAGGCGAGCCCCTACTTTGGTTGCATCACTGGAAGATACGCAAATAGAATTGCCAAAGGCCAATTTACAATTGATGGTAAGACTTATCAGCTAGCTACAAACAATGGCGACAATCATCTGCACGGTGGTGAGGTTGGGTTTGACAAACGCGTATGGAAAGCGACTGAAGTCACTGGAATCGGCAAGGCTGGGATTGCATTAACTTATCTAAGTGATGATGGCGAAGAAGGATACCCAGGCGATTTAGAATGCACTGTCACCTATTGGTTAACAAATCAGAATGAGTTAGAAATTGAATATGAAGCTAGCACCAGCAAGTCCACGCCAATTAACTTGACCCATCATTCTTATTTCAATCTTGCTGGCGAAGGAAGCGGTGACATTCTTAATCATGAAGTGGAACTTTTCGCCGATAATTATGTCCCTACCGATGATGGTGGAATCCCTTTAGGTAAAATTGCGACTGTGAAAGGAACTCCGTTTGACTTCCTTACTCCTCATAAAATTGGAAAGCGCATAGGAGCAAAAGACCAACAGATAGAATTTGGAAAAGGTTACGATCATAATTGGGTCATTAACGATACAGGAAAAGCCCTGAATATAGCTGCTCGGGTAACTGAGCCTAAAACTGGCAGAATTATGGAAGTTATTACTGACCAGCCTGGGATACAATTCTACACAGGAAATTACCTAGACGGTTCAAATATTGGTAAAGGAAATAAAGTTTACAATCACAGAAACGCTTTCTGTCTAGAAACCCAAGTGCACCCTGACAGCCCAAACCAAGACGGCTTTCCAGAATCAATTCTTAATCCTGGAGAAATTTATAGGCATGTGTGCATTTACCGCTTCAAAACGAAGTAATTCACACTACAAAGTAATCAATCACTTCAAAGACCAACGAAAGACCCAGATTCAATTCTACTGGTAATCCCATGCTATAAGGAAAGCTCACGATTGCCTGATTTTCTGCAGGAACTATGTGAAACTGCAGAGGCGTCCAAATTACCAATCAAAATACTTACTGTCGACGATGGGTCTGGCCCAAAAGAGGCAGAATTCATGGTTTCCTTGGTCCAAAGATTGCAAGAAAAATTCAATCTCCTATTGGGTGCTCTCATTTTAGAACAGAATCAGGGAAAAGGTGGGGCCATTTATTCAGGTTGGAATGAAGCTGATCCTAAAATATATAAATGGATCGCATTCGTTGACGCTGATGGAGCCATTTCGCCTGAAGAAACTCTTAATTTCCTATCCCAAACAAAAAGCGACAATGAAGAGCAGAAAACTTGCCTCTGGTCAATTCGTGTAACTGGAGAAGGTAAGGAAGTGAACAGAACAAAAGTGCGTCAGGCACTTGGTAATATTTTCCGCAGGATCGTCAAATTTACGTTTAACTTACCCGTCAGAGATACTCAATGCGGTTTAAAGTGCTTACCAACTAAAGCATACCAAAAGGTTCAAAATAAACTCATGGAAAAACGTTTCGTTTTTGACGTTGAATTGGCTGCTCATCTGACACGGATAGGATATAAACTGAAAGAGATTCCCATTAATTGGCATGAGAGCCCAGGATCGACTATCAATATTAAGTCTGCCTTTAAAATGCTAATTTCCTTATTTGTTATCCGTTGGCGTTTACTAATAAATAAATCGTAAAACACATAAGAATATTAATATCTAAATCAGGGAGTCAGCCATCCTTCTCCATGAGCATCAACGCTTTGAATCAGAACCTGCATCGGTCTTCTCCGCTCACTTAACTCTGGAGCCTTAAGATTTAGAATGCATGGAGCCCACCCCTTTTCATTGCCATCAAAATCAAGTCCCTCCATAAGCTCTTCTGGCTTGCCTCCAGAATTAACATAACCATACATTAGTATTTTCCCCCTTAAGTCAGTGAGTGCATAACAATTCATTGACCGGTCATTATAACTATAGCCATAAAATTGTGCCGGTCTGGCTAACACTCTAACCCTAACTGATCGGTCTAATGGCCATTTTGAAAATGCACGAACATCAACTTCCCCGTATCCTACTGCACTCTCCCAATCCAACAGCACATTCCCTTCTTCCTTAATCTGAAAATATAAAAAATGAGGGACATTAGTGACTGAACTTTGAATTTTACAAAAATTTAATCCATTCATTGAAAATTCCGTCAAAGAAGTCAAATCGATTGATGGCAAAATGAGATCATCTCTTAAATCGGTATATGCCTCTATCATTTTAGGATTTATCAACTCAGGACTCCTTACATACTTGAGTCTTTCTTGGATAGTCTTTGCAGACGAAAACTCTTTCAGGGCTACAAAATACTTATCATCAATAGGAACAATCCCTGGATCCTTCTTAGATGAGAGGTGCTGATTATCGACACTCAATTTACTTTGCTGCATAATTACCACTACTGTAGTTACGATAATAAGAAGAATCATAAGAGCCGCCCCAAATCGTTTAAGATAAAAATATATTCCCCTACTGTACTCAGGATAACTTTTCCATGCAAAGCTCATATCAAAACCCGCTTCCGCCTCTTCCTTCGAAATAAATTTTGGAACCTCATGCTTTTTCAATCGACGATCAACCTCATGAACTAACATTGATTTATTAAAACTGTCCTCACCGGATAGAATCACAGATGAGGCCTTATTCTCTACTCTCTTCGGTTCCGGCAACTCAATACTCTGCGCACCCGCCATACCACCAGACCCAGACAATGGAACCGCTACATTTCCACTATTGAGATCAGGCACTATCAACTTACCGCTACAATGCCTACAAACAGTTTCCTTACCTTCAAAACGCTGTTTAAGCTCGATCGGCCTTGAACAAAAAGGGCATCCAAATGCAATCTTCCCTCCTGCAATTTTCCTCGCAGAAAAAATTTCGAGATCTCCCCTGCTAATTGCTCCAATAATTTCCTCATCACTCTGAGGAATTTCAGCTCCAGCGCCTATCTGCCTTGCCTGATCTTGATCTTGATCTTGATCAGAATGGTCGGTAAACCTCTTGGGATCATGGCCCTCTTCTCTTCGTGAAGGTATCACTGTCTGCTCCTTAAATAGCCTTATTTAGAACTGAATTTGATGGACTCATCCAATCTAATTACAATTTCAATAACAGAATACTATAAATGAATTAATATATGCAACTCTTTCGTTATTCTGCTAGGGCCTTCTCTATAAGTAATACAGCTAAAGGCTCAGTCGATTTATCAAGGGCGTCATTAGCATCCTTCAACTCCTTGGAAGAATCACCAATCATAGCTCTTTTAACATTTTCCAAATTATTTTGAATCTCCTCTTTAACTTGATTCTCTAATTCATTACCAAGTAAAGCAAGCCCCTCAGTCACGGCAGGAATCAATTCATTACTCTTAATTCTGGCTTCTGATAAAATTCGCTCATTCATATCTTCAAATGCATTTTCTATTGATTCATTAACCATTTTCTCAACACTTGAGTCATCAACGTCCACTGCCGAATCTCGTATTTCTAGAACCTTGTCCTTTCCTGTCACTGTGTCCCTAGCCAAGACCGTAAGTATACCATCCACATCAAGGCAAAATTCAATTCCTACCCGAGCCTTACCTTTTGGAACCGCCTCAAATTCTATTTCAAATTCTCCTAACTCCCAATTGTCTCTAGCCATCTCTCTTTCGCCCTGGAGTATTTTTATTGTCATACTTTCCTGACTCGTCACCGCGTTGGTAAACATTTCCCCTCGGCGAATTGGAATCGTTGTATTGCGCGGAATAATAACATTCATAAGACCTCCGAAAGTCTCAATGCCTAGAGAAAGAGGTGTGACATCCAACAATATAACCTCTTTCATAGCTCCAGACATTACGCCTGCCTGAATGACTGCCCCCAAAGCAACTGACTCATCAGGGTGTTGAGAAAGGTCAGGCGCTTTACCGAATAGCTCTTCAACTATTTGTTGAACTAACGGTATCCGAGTACTCCCTCCAACCAAAACAATCGAATCCACCTCTTCTGCCCTCAGCCCCGAATCCAGCAGAGCCGTCTTACAGTGTCTGACAGTCCTCTCAATGACTGGTTTTATAATC
>CACJBM010000069.1 GCA_902591645.1 uncultured Verrucomicrobiota bacterium
CTGGCGCAGAGTTTTTTCACTAGATTTTTAGAATTAGCAAGATTGATATAGAATTCTGCCGCACTGATCACAGACAGTGATGGTTTTTTCACTGCGAACCGCTGCAGCTGTGGCGGGAGTAACCTTCATGTGGCAACCGGCACATATGTCGTTATCCAATTCACAGACGGCTATGCCTTTTTTGCTTTTGAAAATGCGGTTATATCTATCAAGAAGGTCCTCTTCTATTTTGGAGCTGAGGGTAATGCGTTCTTCTTTGATCTCATCAAGTTGCTTTTTACACTGATCTGATCGTTCTGATATTATTGAAATTTCAGCATCGACTGTTTGCTGGTTCTTATCAAGTTCGGCCCGCGCTTCGTTCAGTTGAGCGTTAAGAGTTTCACCCTTTTCCATTAACTCTAACTGCGAGTCTTCGAGTTGGATTATCTCTTCGCTGTACCGATCGATTTCATGCTCCATTGCTGTAAATTCTTCATTCTTTCTCGTTTCGAATTGTTGAACTTTGAGTTTTGCTATGCTGTCCTTTCGTGTGTTTATGTCGAGTTCAAGGTTCTTCATAGCCACTTCGTTTTCCATTATCGTTTCCTCGACGCTCTTAACTGCTTCTTTTAATTTGGCTAACTTTAGGCTGGCTTGCTCTTTCTCAATTGGCATCCGTTCAAGGTCAGAGTTGAGCTCTTTGGCTTTTTGGTCACGGTCCTGTATGACGAGTAAATTTTCTAATTGTTCTAGCATCGGTTCTAAATTCTTTTTTAGTAAGTTTCTACGGGGCTCCGCTTCCCGTCTTCTGCGCTTTTTTTCTTCGCGAGTTCCTCTCCTAAGGTTTCAACTCTCAGATCCCATATCTGCTCATCAATTTCTTGAGCTGACTGCTGATCAAATTTGCTGGGAGGTTTAACTTTAGTCTTTGCTCTGTATATTCTTTCAAGTGAATCAGTGGTACTGGATGCGGGCATTTTATCAAGTATTGTTAAGGCGCTTTCTGCCATCTCTGTCCTATGGCAGATCATAACAATATCGTTGCCGGCTATTATTGCTCCTTGAATGGTTTCTTCAAAGCTAAACTCATTAAGGATTGCTCCCATATCTAGATCATCCGTCATCACTAGTCCGTTATCATAGCCTAGTTGATCTCTTAGTGTTTTGGTGATCGCAGTGTGTGATAATGAGGCTGGGACTTTTTTGCTTCCCGGGTCAAAAAACGGGTAGTGAGTGTGGCAAACCATGACGCTGTCTAAGTCTGGTAGAAGTGCACGGAACGGGGCACATTCGATTAACTCCCATTGTTCTTTACTGCGTTCAACGGTAGGAAGTTCTTCATGCGCATCACATGAGGCAAATGTATAGCCTGGGAAGTGCTTTCCGCATGATAATATCCCCTTGGATCTCATTGATTTGTTAAATAATGCGGCATTAGTAATTACCTGATCAGCGCTTTCACCGTAGCATCTTCCCTTCAATGAGTTATCAGCTTCTTCATCTAGAGATATGTCTAGGACGGGGCAAAGGTTAAGGTTGAATCCGTAAAGTCGTAGTAATTGTCCAGTAAGTTTGCCGTGTCTTTTGATAAGGTTAGGGTTATTCTTTCTGCTCAATTGTATGGCATTTGGCGGCTCGGCTCCTATCAGTCTGAGTCTTGAAACTCTGCCTCCTTCTTGATCTATAGTTATAAAGGGTTCAGTTTTACTGATTGATCTTAGGTCATCCGTTAGTTTTCTGAGTTGAATAGATGACTCAATGTTTCTGCCAAATATTATAAATCCTCCGGGCTGAATTGATTGTATTAGAGACGCGGTCTCAGGTTTTAATTCTGTGCCGGGTATGCCCATTAGGATTAATTGACCGACGTCGGAAGAGCTCATAGAATTAGATAATAAAAAATGGTATCACGGGATCTAACAAAATTCATCACTTTGGGGGGAATATTTTTCTCTCTCCTTTCTGTAGTTAAGTCCGAAAACGACAATTTGAGTCCTCTGCCCATTAAATTGGGAGTTGATTGTTTGAGTGATGATGATTTTGCCGTTCTTAAGGGAAAGAAAATAGGTTTAATTACTAATCAAAGTGGTGTGAATAGGGCTGGGGTTAAGACAAGGATCGTCTTAGCGAATTCAAAGAAAGTTGATTTGGTGGCACTCTATACTCCTGAACATGGTTTAGATGGGGATGAATTGGCTGGCAAATGGGTTTCTTCACGAATCGATCCTGTCACAGGGTTAATAGCTTATTCCCTCTATGGAAAGTCTCGAAAGCCTTCGGCGGATATGCTTAAGGGCATTGATGCATTGGTCTTTGATATACAGGATGTGGGGGCCAGATGCTATACCTATATAAGCACGATGGGTTTGTGTATGGATGCTGCTTCAGATGCAGGCATCGAATTTATTATATTAGACCGTCCGAACCCAGTTGGAGGAGTCGTAGTTTCAGGCCCTCCGATTGAAAAGAAATGGCAATCTTTCGTGGGACAGTATGCAGTGCCATTTATGCATGGGATGACAGTAGGTGAAATTGCAAAGATGGCTGTAGGAGAAGGCTGGCTCAAACCTTTGCCAAAATTGAAAGTAATTAAGATGAAGGGGTGGAGCAGGGGAATGGAATGGCGAGACACTAAATTGAGGTGGATAAGAACCTCGCCCAATATTCCTAGATCTGAGTCTTGTCATTATTACCTTGCTTCTTGCTTGGCACAACATGTTCCTGGAATATTCGCAGGAACTGGAACTTCAAAGCCTTTTCAATTTGTTGTAGCAAAGGGAATGAATAACCAAAGGTTATCCTTGAAGCTTAATGAGTACAAAATGCGTGGGATTAGGTTTTTTCCTTATGTTGATAAGAAAGAATCTAGTAGAAAGGGAGTAAGGCTAGAGCTAGATCTTGATCAGCGGCCGGATCTTATGCTGATAAGTATGGTCATGCTTAAAGCATTTTATAATGAAGGTAAAAATTCAGGCGTAGACTTTATTGAGGAGGCAAGCAAATCAGGTCTGAGTTTACTGTATAAAGTTTATGGTTCGAATTCACTGTCGCGCGATTTAAATTCCCCAATGAGTGCGCATCGGATAGTTAGTAAATGGAATGCTTCAAATAAGCATTTTAAAAAAATCCGTTCTAAATATTTGCTTTACGATTAACGTTAAGTCCTTTAGATCCCGCAGTAGACTTATGATTGACTCGCTCGTATTAGAAGAGAATTGTTAAGCTGTTTTATGGAACAAAAAGATTTAATTCAGGGGAAGGAGCTGGCCGTCGCGGTTGCTGGTCTCGCTATTGATAATAAGGCTAAAGAAACTAAGGTATTAGATTTAAAAGGAATTTCTTCAATTGCAGATTATTTTGTTATATGTACCGGAGAATCTATTCCTCATTTAAGAGCAATCAGTAGAGAGATTGGTAAATCAATCATCGATGATTATGATGTTCGAGCAAGAACATTAGAGGGTACTGCAGAAAGTTTATGGATGGTTATGGATTATGTGGATGTTGTTGTTCATGTGTTTCATAAAGATTTAAGATCCAACTATGCACTTGAAGATCTCTGGTCTGATGCTGATCTTGTGGGTATTGATCATGAGCTGAATGATTAGTTTTTGGGATGAACGTTGAGGTTATAAATACAGGGTCTGAACTATTAATTGGACAGGTTATTAATACGAACATAGGTCATTTGGGGCGCGAACTGTTATCACTTGGCTTGTCCATTAACCGTCAGATAACTGTGCCTGATGGTAATGGAATTAAGGATGTTATTGGTGAATCTATTAGGAGGTCTGATATCATATTGATCACTGGTGGGTTGGGGCCCACGGAAGATGATCTTACGCGAGAAATGGTTTCAGACTTTCTTGGTGCTAAGTTGACTGAGGATCAATCCATCGTTGATAGCATTAGGACGCGTATAGAATCAAATGGTTCCACTATGCGCGAAATTAATCGGAAGCAGGCCATGGTTCCAGATGGAGCCGTTGTATTAAAAAATGATAATGGGACAGCGCCTGGTCTCTATTTAAAGCCAAATAATAGGACTGAAGGAGCTCACATATATCTTTTGCCAGGACCTCCAAAAGAATTAATTCCGATATTTCAAGAGCAAGTAATCCCATTGATTAAGAATGCATTGCAGGAACGACAGATAGCGATCCCTTCATGTGTGAATGCTTTTTTTTCTGGTATCGGAGAGTCAGAGTTGGCTTCGCGTATTGATAAGATACTCCTAGATAAGAAAGGCACATTTGATCTTGGATATTGCATTAAGCCTGGCGGGGTAGTGGTCCGTTGCATAGGTGAAGCAGGGATCGTTAATGCTGTTTCTAAAATGATCCGAAAGGAATTTTCTGAAAATTACATAACGAGTGATCATTCGTCATTGCCTGCTGCCCTCGTAGAGGAATTGAAAAAACGAAAAGAAACCGTAGCCATTGCTGAGTCATGTACTGGTGGGGCAATTGCAAGTTTAATTACCGATGTGTCGGGCTCTTCAAAAGTATTCAATTTTGGTTTTGTTACCTATGCAAATACTGCTAAGAACGAATTGTTGGGCGTTACAAATGATGATCTCAATAGATTTGGTTCGGTCAGTGAGCCGGTGGTAAGATCCATGGCCGAAGGGTGTATGGAAAAGGCTGGTGCTAACTATGCGATTGCTGTTAGCGGTATAGCAGGTCCGACTGGTGGAACTAAAGAGAAGCCTGTGGGGACGGTTTTTATTGGTATTGCTAGTCATGGAAAACCAACTTTTGTTGAGGAATACTGTTACAGAGTTGGGCGGATAATTTTTAAGGAAAAGGTTTCAATGACAGCGATTAACCTTCTTCGGAAACGGATCGTTGGGCTTTTGTAGTGCAAATTTATAGGGTCGGGAATAAACCTTTTTTGACCATAAGTAATATTACGATTACTTTCTTTTATAGTTAATGAAGTTGATCTGTAATTTGAAAAAGCGATGGCCTTGTCGATGGTCTCGTTATTTTTGTTTTTTCCTGGTGTGTTTTTTGGCTATGGGAAATAGCCTTGAGGCTGACGTTAAGTTGCCAGATGGTCTTGGTCCCGTAGCGGCGCCGGTTAATGTTAACGTTAATAGAGGTGAAGAAGTTGTTATTAAGCTAACGGCATCGATGAAAGGTAGTGGAGGTGCGTTTGATTATTCAATCTTTGAGGGACCAAAGAATGGTCAACTAGTTATTGAGACACTTACCGGCGCTTTTGCCATAGTGAAGTACGTGTCAGACCCGCTTTCACCGTCTCGGATTGAGCTTTTTAAGTATAGAGCGAGAGTCCGAGGTGGAAAATATTCAGCCCCTGCCACAGTGCGGATAAATGTTCTTGATGATCCTTTAAGATTAAAAATCCCCAAGGTGATAGACTTTGGTGAAGTCGTGGTTAGTCAGAGTCGGATACTTGATTTTCAAGTCTTTAATGACTCCAAATATGCATTCAAGGGATCTTTGGTTTTGCCTAATGAATTTAAGCTTGAGGGTGGTGAGGCTAATCTAAATATTGGTCCTCAGAAAAGGTCGACATTGAGGATTAAATGCACGCCTCAGGAGGTGGTTGGATCGTTTCAGCGTAATTTAATTATTAATGGGGACGGTGTTTCGTTGTCATTGCCTTTGCGCGGGGTGTCTGTCTCTCCATTCAAGGTTAAAGAAAAAAAGGTCACTTTAGAATATTCCAATGATAAATTTTTGCGTTTTGCTGAAATTTCAATTAGAAACGTTTCGGATTTGGAGAGTAGCCTTGAAGTAGTGGATATAAACGGAGCTTTTGTGGCTAGGCCTAAGGAAATGAATATTGGGTCTGGGGAAACAAAGAAAATAATTATTGAGGCGTCTAACGAGGACCCTTCAAGTGCAAAAGGGTATGTCCATTTGCGTTCAAGCGTTGACTCTCAACAAGTAGAAGTTGAGTCACCGCCATTGCCACCACGATTAGTTATAAATGGCGGTGAAAATCTCATAAACATAAGCTCTGTTATTGGTTCTCCACTAAGATTTAAGTTTGATATTGAAAATGTTGGAGGAGGTTCAGTTGCTGTGAACCTGACTGTCCCTGATGGGTTTCGTAGACTTAATGGTGAAGGCCTAATAAGTCTCGGTGCTAAGTCAAAGAGTCAGATTCAGATGGAATTTGACTCTGAAAGAGCTGGAGATATTTATGATTATTTTGATTTGAGTTGGGGTGACAATGCAAAGAGGATTATTGTCAAAGGTAATGTTTCCGATGAGCCAAAAAATCAACTAAATAACAAGGCCCGAGTCAAGGTCTCGCCTAGGAATAAGGGGAATGGGAAAAGCGCTAATGATTACGATTATCCTATTTTGAAAAGAATAGAGAAGCAAAGAAAAGTTGATGAGTCATTGCCTAAGATCAGTGAAGTTGAACTAATAGAAAGAGATAAGCACTCGATTGTCCTTGGTTGGTCCAACCCGACACGGGACGAGGAGCTTTCAGATTCTTCGGCTTTAGGTTATGTGATTGAGACAAGAGTCCATCGCTATGATAAAGAAATGAAATCCATGATAATTGAATGGAGGGAGCTCGGTCCAGACTATGCGACGATCCAAAAAAAAGGCACAATGGTTGAAGCTAAAATTAAAGGGCTGAGTCCTGATGGTAAATTCACGTTCAGATTGTTTTGTGAAAATGAAGATGGGGCAGTCTCCGTAGGCTCGGTTCCGTTTCAATTCCAAACCGAATCTAGTTTTAAGTTTACTAAAGCGAATTGGATATTTTTAATGGGAGCGGGTGGTGCTTTCCTTGCTCTAGTCTGCATTATAATTCAAAGAAAAGGCAGTTTTAAAGAATGAGGCAGTCAATTTTTTCGTGCCCTTTTTCGAGCTTCCCTTTCTCTGAAAGTGAAGCTTATTGGGATTCCAGTGTAAGCACAATTGTCTCTAATTTTATTCTCTAGATACCTTTCATAGGAACCAGGGAGAAGTGATTTTTTGTTGCAGAATAGTATAAAATTTGCACCGTTTATTGCTTTTTCTCGTTCCTTTTCTCTAGCCATGGTGGCGTACAGGAGTTTAAATCTTTTGCCTCCCTTTCCGGCAGGCGGAGGGTGAGCAGTTAGTGAATCTTGTAGCAATCTGTTAAGGGCCCCAGTGTTGAGGCCTTCCCAAGAAGACTTCCTTATTTGTTCAATTGCAAAGTAGAACCTCTTTACCGATTCCCCGGTCTTTGCTGAAGCAGCAATTACGGGAGCATATGGTATAAAAAATAACTCTTCCGCTATGTCATCTTGTATGGATGCAAGTCTATCTGATTTGGCTGCGTCTGGATGATAGAGATCAAATTTATTGGCAATAACTAGACAGGGTTTTCCTGAGTCGCGGATGATGTTGGCAATTTTCCTGTCTTGAGCAGTGGCTCCTTGGGCGGCGTCCACGACGAGGGCGCAAATGTCTGATCTCCTTATGCTGGATTTTGTTCTCATTCCGCTAAAGACTTCGATTGAGCTGTTTTGTTTATTTCTAGAACGAAGTCCTGCGGTGTCGATGAGGGTATAATCAATGCCTCCATGAGTCAGGGGCACATCCACGGCATCTCTTGTCGTTCCAGCAATGTCACTGACGATGGTCCTATCATTATTAAGTAGGGCGTTGATTAAGGATGATTTACCAACATTGGGCCTTCCTGCTAAGGCTATTTTGATGTTTGGGCTATTCGAAGTTGAGGGGTTTATGTCCTCAGGGAGAGTGGTGCTTATTGTGTTTGCAAGTTCAGAAAGTCCACTATTGTGTGCGGCGCTAATGGCAAATGTCTTGTCGAATCCTAGTGAGCTGAAGTCATCAGCGAGTCCAATATTTTGTTTCTCATCGATTTTGTTTACTAGTAAGAAAACTGTTTTGTCGGCTTTTCTTAAGTAAGATGAAAGTTCTTGATCTACCGGAGTTAGGCCTTCAATGCCATCCACTACAAAGAGAATCAATTCTGCAGACTCCATGGCGATGTCAGCTTCTTGCGTTATAGCGGTGCTGAATGAATCGTCAGGATTTGAGCCGATGCCTCCAGTGTCAATTATAGTGAAAGACGAGGAGGCTAGTTTGCATGTGGCTGTTATTCTGTCCCTAGTCACGCCGGGTTCATCATGGACGATTGAAATGCGGCGACCTGCTAGCCTGTTGAATATTGCGGATTTGCCGACATTGGGTCGACCAACGATGGCGGCGATTCTATATGAATTAGGGCTTTGCATGAACGGCTTCAGGCAATTGACTCAATCCTGCGTAAATGTAAAGCGCGGCTGAGCTAAAAGTGAAGAGGCCTCCAATAATTGAAAGATACAGTATTATGGATTCTGATGAGACTATGAACGCAGAATATATAAGTATTACCTGTATAAAAGTGCTTAATTTACCCGTCCAGTGGTGTTTAACTTTAATGTCACCGAGGATAGACCCTATAGCAATTGCACCAGATATTTGAATGAGTTCCCGGCTCAAAATCAGTGTCGTATAGAATACAGGTATGAGTTTTCCACAATCGATGTAGGTAAGGGTGATAGTGGCACTTAGAAGAAGAGTTTTATCTGCAATTGGATCAAGGAAGCTTCCCATTCTGCTGATCTGATTCAATTTTCTTGCTAAGTAACCATCCAGAGCATCACTAATTACTGCGATTGCAAAGACAATCAACGCTAGGTATAAAAATAACATATCTGGTTTGCCTAATGCAATTGTTGAGCTGTATTTTATCGCTAACACAACAAAGACGGGTGACATTATGAGTCGAGCAAGAGTTATTCTTGTTGGAATTGTCATTCTTTATTGATGATTATGGATTCTTCTCTGCCAAAAGATCAAAGTAAATATGACTTACAGGAATTCCTCTCTGGTTTCAATAATGATTCTGCAATCAAAAAAGTTTTAAAGCAAATAGGTGTCCGGCCATCCAAGGGGATGGGGCAAAATTTCCTAATTGATTCTAGCATTTCAGAATCAATTGTTGGTGCCCTTAACATAGATTCTGATGATATAATAGTGGAGATTGGACCGGGTTTAGGAGCCTTGACTCGTCACCTCATTGGTAAGGCTAAAAAGTTAGTCCTCATTGAATATGATCGAGGGATTTATGAATATTTGAGTGACGTTCTTTCGGGCGTTGATGGCGTTGTAGTTGTCCATCATGACGCGGTCACCTTTGATGTTAGGCCATTCTATGCTGAAGGAACTGTTAAAGTTATTGGAAATCTTCCCTACTCTTGTGGGACTGAAATAATAAGAAATTTCTTAACATTTCCATCACCAGTAGATTTGGCTGTATTTATGTTACAGAAAGAAGTTGTTAACAGGTTCTGCGCCGTCCCGAGGACTAAAAGTTATGGCGTTCTGACTGTAATGACAGGTGCATTCTGGAATGTAGAGAGGCTTCAGGATTTAACGTTCGAGCCCTTCACGCCGAAGCCCGCAGTGGATTCATCTGTCATAAGATTCTCTCCAACTGGATCTGATAAATATCCTCCATTTAACCAACGTGTATTAAGAAGGATCGTAAAGTGTGGTTTTAATGAAAGACGCAAACAATTAAAGAAAAGATTACCTCTGGGGCTCTCTAATTGGGTCGAATTGTGTGAAGAGATGAATTTACAGGAAACTGTCAGAGCAGAAGAATTAAGTATTGAGGAATGGATTAAGATGGCTCGGTTCATTGACGATAATCCATTAAAGGATAATCCACAAATGGGCCACGAGATGTTTGATGTTGTTGATGAGGACGATAATGTCATTGATCAAATGGAGCGATCACGTGTTCATTCTGAACGATTATTGCATCGGGCTGTACATGTATTTGTTTTTAACAAGCGGGGAGATCTTTATTTGCAAAAGAGATCAGTCTTGAAGGATAGCTCTCCAGGGTTGTGGGATTCTAGTGCGTCGGGTCATTTGGAAGTTGGCGAAGAA
>CACJBM010000070.1 GCA_902591645.1 uncultured Verrucomicrobiota bacterium
TAATGTAATGGCTAAGGTTGAAGCGATTTTTGGAGACGCGGAGGAAGGCTTAATGCTCAATGAGCAAGGGTTCATTGCTGAATGCACTGGTGATAATATTTTTGTTATTAAGGATGGAAAGATGAAGACCCCGCCAGCATCTTCCGGAGCATTGCCAGGAATTACCCGAGAGGTCATTTTTGAGATAGCTGATGAGTTTGGAATTGAACTGAAAGAGGCTCAGATGACTCGTTATGATATTTATGCAGCAGATGAATGTTTTCTTACTGGCACTGCTGCAGAAGTCATTGCCGCAGTGAACCTAGACAGACGCCCTATTGGGGACGGTAACCCTGGTCCGGTCACTGGTAGATTTATTGCTCGTTTTCGAGAGCGCGTTTCTCAAGAAGGGACGCAAATTGGATAACATTTCCAGAATGGGGACTCTATTTTTCAGGGCTTTTAAAAGGGCCATGGAAGTGAATTTTTTTTAAGGGCTCAGAATAATTGTACTAAATAAAAATCTCAAAAATCTGCAATCTCCCATTGAGCGATTTCCGTAGGCGAGTACTATTAAATTAATGAATTGTGACGTTTGTCAGGAGAATGATGCGACAGTTTACTTGACGCAGATTGTTAAAGGTAAAATGCAAAAGGTGAACCTCTGTGAGGAATGTGCGAAACAGAAAGGAGTGACTGATCCAACTGGTTTTGCTCTTGCCGATGCTTTATTGGGGATTGATTCTGATGAGAAAGCGGATGTTTCTGCGGATAGTCTTGAATGTGAGTCTTGCGGATTCAGTCATACTGAATTCAAGAAGACAGGAAGGTTTGGGTGCAGTGAATGTTATACAGTTTTTGGTTTTGGCTTAGAGAGCTTAGTTAAAGCGATGCACAAGGGCACTCTTCATTTAGGTAAAGTTCCATCAAGGTATCAGGTAACAAAAAAATATAATGATCAGATAACTGAACTTAAAGATCGCTTAAGGGTGGCTATTGAGGGGGAGAATTTTGAAGAGGCGGCCACGTTGCGCGATGAAATTAAACTGGCCGAAGCAGATTATATTGCATCTAATGAAAGTGAATTGAAATGACAGATTTTATACTGTTTACAAGTGCAATATTAATATGATGCAGTTTAAAACGATCCTTAAGAATCCTGCCGAGTGGATGCTTAGTAGTGGGCCTCATGGTGAAATTGTGATTAGTAGTCGGGTTCGATTGGCTCGTAATTTACGGAATATTTCATTTCCCGGTTGGGCAGTAGAAGAGGACCGGATAGAGATTCTTAATCAAGTTAAGCCGGCAGTGGAAAACCTTAAAGAAATGGACGGAGCGTTTTCTTCTGATTTGTCGGATCTAACGGCAGTAAAAAAACAGATCCTTGTCGAACGTCATTTGATTAGTCGTGAACAGGCAGCAAAGGCTGCTGGTAGTGCGGCTGTTATGAATCGCAAACAGACTTTGTGTGTGATGGTAAACGAAGAAGATCACCTGAGGATGCAATCAATTAAAGCGGGTCTGAGTCTTAGCGATGCATATAAAATGATCGATGAAGTAGATACTAAATTAGAATCAACTCTAGATTATGCTTTTGATAATCAATACGGTTATCTGACTGCCTGCCCCACTAATCTTGGGACAGGAATGAGAGCTTCTGCAATGCTTCATCTTCCCGGTTTAGTTCTTTCTGAGCAAATTAACAAAGTCATAAATGCTGTGAATAAAATAGGGCTGGCGGTGCGAGGTCTGTACGGCGAAGGGACGGAAGCTCTTGGTAATTTATTTCAGGTCTCAAATCAGCATACTCTCGGTGAACAAGAGAATGAGATTATTGCGAGATTGGAAAAAGTTATCAGGCAGATCATTGAGCATGAAGAGAATGCTCGTGAAAAATTATATAATGAAAAACAAACTATTTTAGATGATAAGATAGGTCGGTCTTATGCAATCCTCCGTTATGGACACATAATCTCTACTAAAGAGGCCCTCGATTTACTATCTATGCTTAGAGCTGGTGTTGATTTGGGCTACTTTTCTGAAGATATCCGAGCCTTAATTGATGTTCTTTTTATGGAGATTCAACCTGCGCATTTACAGGTTTTTGCGGATCGGAAGCTCGGTGCAGAGGAAAGAGACTCTTTACGAGCGGAAATAATGCGTGATAGGTTGAAAAGTTTGCCTGAGCCAAGTAAGTTCTCAAGTAATAAGCCAAATGAACAATCTTCTGAATGAGATTAGTTTTAACTGAAAATGATGAATAATTTCACACCTCGAGCTCAGCAAGTTTTGGCGTTAGCACGCAAAGAAGCTGACCGGTTCAACCATAATTATGTGGGAACTGAACATCTGTTACTTGGTCTAATTAAACTGGGTCAGGGAGTAGCTGTTAATGTCCTGCAGAAAATGAGCTTGGATCTGGAAACAGTTAGAATGGAGGTCGAGAAGCAAGTGGGATCTGGACCAGAGACTAAGACTCCTGGCAACATTCCTTACACTCCTAGGGTCAAGAAAGTTTTGGCTCTTGCTGGAAAAGAAGCAAAAGCGCTGAATCACTCCTATGTCGGTACTGAGCATATTCTCTTAGGGCTTCTTCGGGAAGGTGATGGAGTAGCGGCTAGGGTATTGAAAAACTTAGAAGTAGATATTGAACGGACTCGCAATGAAATTTTAAGAGAGTTGGATCCTAATTTTAGCCCTGGTGATTTGGGTGATGAAGATGAGGGTGTCTTTGAGGAGGCTGAAATTAGTGGTGGAGGTAAAGAGAATAAGACTCCAGCCTTGCGAGCTTTTGGCAGGGATCTTACGGAGTTGGCTCAAAGTAATGAATTAGATCCGGTCATAGGACGTTTAGAGGAAATCGAAAGGGTGATACAGATCCTTTGCCGTCGAACAAAAAATAATCCGGTACTCATAGGTGAAGCTGGAGTAGGAAAGACAGCTATTATTGAAGGTCTTGCACAAGAAATTGCTGCAGGCAACGTTCCTGAACTTTTACGCGACAAGCGAGTCATTACTCTTGATTTGGCTTTGATGGTTGCTGGGACCAAGTACCGAGGTCAGTTCGAGGAGAGAATCAAAGCAGTGATGGATGAGATCATTCGGGCGAAGAATGTGATTCTTTTCATCGATGAATTGCATACGATAGTTGGGGCCGGTTCGGCCGAAGGCGCGATGGATGCTTCGAACATAATTAAGCCTGCATTGAGCCGCGGTGAGTTGCAGTGTGTCGGTGCGACAACTCTAAATGAATATAGAAAATATATTGAAAAGGATGCAGCTTTGGAACGCCGCTTTCAGACAGTTAAGGTTGATGAGCCGAGCGTAGAGGATGCCATTAAAATATTAAAGGGACTGCAGCATAAGTATGAACTACATCATAAAGCTAAATATTCGGACGATGCGATTGACTCGGCGGTTATGCTTTCAGAACGTTATTTGACGGGAAGGTTTTTGCCTGACAAGGCCATTGATATTATGGATGAGGCTGGAGCCAAGGCTCGTATTGGAGCAATGACTCGCCCTCCTAAATTTAAGGAGCTTGAAAATTTTGTTGAAGAGATCCGAAAGGAAAAGGAAGAAGCAATAGGTGATCAGGAATATGAAAAGGCTGCCGCATTGCGTGATGAAGAAAAGCAAAAGAAAGCTCAGTTGGAGGAGATGCTTGAAGAGTGGCGAGCTCAGAGTGAAGAGAAGACTATAGACGTTGAGGAAGATGATATAATGTCTGTTGTCTCAAAATGGACTGGAATTCCTCTTCAACGCATGGAGGAGGCTGAGGCTGAAAAGTTATTGAGGATGGAGGATGATTTAAAATGTCATGTCATTGGACAGGATGAGGCAGTAACTGCAATTTCCAAAGCATTGAGAAGATCAAGGGCTGATCTTAAGGATCCTAGGCGGCCAATAGGTTCATTTATTTTCCTTGGACCTACAGGTGTTGGTAAGACGTTTTTGGCGCGCAACTTGGCAGAGTTCATGTTTGGTGATGCTGATGCTCTTATACAAATTGATATGTCGGAGTACATGGAGAAATTTACTTCGAGTCGTTTAATAGGTTCGCCTCCAGGCTATGTTGGGTATGAAGAAGGTGGCCAACTTTCAGAGGCTGTTCGGAGACGTCCATATTCGGTGGTTCTTTTTGATGAAATCGAGAAAGCTCATCCTGATGTCATGCATCTTTTGTTGCAGATTCTCGAAGAAGGCACGGTGACAGATAGTCTCGGACGAAAAGTGGATTTCAGAAATACTATCATTATTATGACTTCCAATGTCGGTGCTGAGTTGATTAAGAAGCAAACTTCCCTTGGGTTCGGTGCAATGGATAACGAATCAGCAGATTATGATGGGATGAAGGCAAAGATACTTGAGCAATCAAAGAAGGTTTTCAAGCCGGAGTTTCTTAATAGACTTGATGATCAAATTGTTTTCCACATGCTGGAAAAGAAGGATTTGGTTCAGATAGTTGATTTGGAAATTGCTAAAGTTTTTGACCGCCTCAAGAACCGCGACATCAATGTTAAGGTTGATAACAAGGCGAGAGACTTTCTCATTGAGGATGGCTATGATCCAGAATATGGAGCAAGACCAATGAGGCGTTCAGTTGAGAAACATTTAGAAGATCCATTAGCGGAACATTTACTTCGTGGAGATGTTAAAGAAGGTGACTTTGTCACAGTGACTGTAGATAAGAAGGAAAAGCGTCTCAAATTCAAGGCGGAATCTGGTGAGCCTGTGGCGGAGAAGGCCTAGTTTATGTGATCTTTGTTGCTGGGATTTTTATTTATATTTAAAGGTCCCCACGAGGGATGATAATATCATTGAACGTATTGGTTCGTAATGCGCATAGGATTTGTTTCGACCCGGTTTCATGGCACTGATGGAGTTTCGTTAGAAGCTTCTAAATGGGCAAAGGTTTTTGAAGAAGAGTTAGACCATGAATGTTTCTGGTTCGCTGGCAAACTGGATACTCCTGATGATTCTTCTAGTCTTTGCCCTGAGGCATTTTTTGAACATCCATCTGTCATCCCTTTACAGGAGAATCTCTTTAGTAATTTAAGCACCAGCTCAAATGATCTTACTGACTCAGTGAATGCTCTTGAGGAGGTAATTCGTAATTCTTTAGAGGATTTTGTCCGCGAATATGCAATTGATTTGATCATTCCACAGAATGTTTTAGCTATCCCTATGCATGTTCCAATGGGGTTAGCTGTCACTAACATGGCATCGGAAGGTCTGCCAATGATTGCTCATCATCATGACTTTTATTGGGAAAGAGAACGTTTTTTAAAGGGTTGCGCTCAGCATTACCTTGATTCTTCATTCCCTCCTAAAATCACTGAGAAATTTCAGCATGTAGTAATCAATTCACAAGCTAAGGAGTCCCTTATGAAGAGATTGGGGTTGGAATCTACAGTCATTCCTAATGTGTTTGATTTTGAGAACCCTCCGTCAAATTCTGATGATTATGGAAATGATTTTCGTGATCAGTTCGAAATAGAACCTGGTGAAATTTTGGTCCTTCAGCCAACGAGAATCGTGCCACGAAAAGGTATAGAATTATCTATTGAGTTATGCTCTAGGATTCAGAAATTGACTAAAAAAAAGATCTGTTTGGTTGTTTCGCATCTTGCCGGGGATGAGGGGATGGACTATTATTATCAACTAGCTGATTTGTCTGAGAGGTTAGGAGTTAAAGTCATCTGGGCAGGGGAACGTATCGGGGAATCCCGTGGATTAAATAGTTCTGGAGAAAAATTATATAAGCTATGGGACGTTTATCCTCATGCCGATTTTGTTACGTATCCGAGCCTTTATGAAGGCTTTGGTAATGCTTTGTTAGAAACTTTTTATTTCTCTAAGCCAGTCCTTGTAAATCGTTATCCTGTATTTAAGGATGATATTGAGCCGTGCGGTTTCAAGGTAGTTAGTATGGACGGTGAAATTACCAATGAGGTTGTATCCAAAACGATGGATCTGATGTTGGATAAGGATCTTGAGCGACAGTGGACCCAATTGAATTACGGTTTATGCGTGGAAAATTTTTCCTATAAAGTTCTAAAGGATTCTCTTGGAAAGATCCTAAATGAATTGATGACTTGAAATGACTGGCTGGCTAAGCTTTGTCTTTTCCCTGTGTTTCAGTTGCATCGCCCCTGTCTCGGATGATGATTTCACTAGGGTGACCATTGGGGAGGGATTTTAAACTCATACTCAGATTGTTGTCATGAGCAATAGCCCAAAGTAATTGGCGTCTAGTTATGCCTATACTGTCTATCGAAACTAAGGGAGTTTTATTGGGCTTCTTAATGAAGTTGTAGGACAGTCCTAACAGTGGTGCATTTTTGAAGATTTCCTCTAAAGGCACTTCGTTATAATAAACTCTCACTGGTTCATTCATCCACTTATTATAAGGGGCATGCCAACTAAATAGGAAATCGGCAGGAACTGCAGCCTTGGGTTCAACGAGACCAGGCTTTGGCTTTGGATTAAAAATTGAACAACTAATTAAAGCGATAGGGATTAATATAAGAAGGACCGCTCTAAAGATTGGCACAAAGAGGTTATTTTTTTGAATAAACATTTTATAGGGGAATGAATAATATAGTGCAAAACGTATAGTTGCGACTTAAAATTTCGAAATTACATGAATCTCGTAATCTTACAATAATTCCTCAAAATTCTTTAATTTCATAAGAATTATTTTCTTATAATGCTGCCTCTCCTTGAAATTCAGTCAAGCCCGTGGAACGATTCGATTTTCCTTCTATAAGATCCATTAATGAAAAGACTCCATCTGCATGATACTCTTTCGAGGAATCGATGTGAAATTTTCCCTGAGGATGGGGAAAATTTTAGGTTTTATTGCTGCGGACCTACCGTTTATGGTCCGGCCCATATTGGGAACTTCAGGGCATTTCTTGTTCAGGATCTTTTTCGGCGGGTCATAGAGCTTTCTGGTGTCAAAACATTACATGTTAGAAACATTACTGACGTGGATGATAAGACGATCCGCGAGGCGCAGAAGTCTGAGCTATCTTTGGTGGAATTCACTGCCGGATGGACTGAACGGTTTCATGAGGACGCCAAGCTATTAAACATGTTGGATCCGCACCTTGAGCCGAGCGCAGTACAACATATTCCTGAGCAAATCCAACTCATTGAGAAATTAATAGAAAATGGTAATGCCTATCCATCGGAAGATGGTTCAGTTTATTTTTCAGTAAAATCATATTCAAATTATGGAAAACTTACTCGCATTGATCAACGTGATCTTATGGCGGGAGCCGGAGAAACTGCTAATGATGCAGACGAATACGAGAAGGACCATGTTTGTGATTTTGTTTTGTGGAAAGCCAGGAAACCTGAGGATGGAGATAATTACTGGGACAGTCCCTGGGGCTCTGGTCGACCTGGGTGGCACTTGGAGTGCAGTGCAATGGGAATGAAATATTTAGGAGAAACCTTTGACCTTCATGCAGGAGGCGTGGATTTATGTTTTCCTCACCATGAAAATGAAATTGCGCAGAGTGAGGCATCTACTGGTAAAGAATTTGCTCGTCACTGGTTTCATAATGAACACCTGATGGTTGAGGGCAGCAAGATGAGTAAGAGCTTAGGTAATTTATACACACTTGCAGATATTAATGAACGAGGTTTTTCTGCAGCCGAGCTGAGATACTCTTTGCTCTCTGGCTCTTATCGGACAAAAATTAATTTTAGCTTTGATAGAATGAATGAGGCTAGGATCAATCTCAAACGGATTGCCTCTCTTGTTCAAAGTCTTGGGGGGGAGTTACCTTCATATGAAGAGCTTTGTGAGTGTGCTGTTTCTGGAAGCATGAATCTGGGTCCATTCGAATCTAGCTGGGATGCTTTGCTTGAGGATTTGAATGCACCGGCTGCTCTCGGTGAATTATTTGTTGCGATTAAACCTCTAGAAAAAGAATTAGCAGAGGGCAATGTGACTGAAGATACTAAAAAAGTGGCCCTACATGGTTTGGCTCTTTTAGTTCATGCTTTTGGTTGGGTCTTACCAGCACTTGAACTGGAACAATCAAGTTTAGATGTTCCTGACCATGTTAAGGATTTAGCAGAAAGAAGATGGATTGCAAAACAGGAAAAAGATTGGGATGAATCGGATCGCTTGAGAGATGCAGTCATTGACGAGGGCTGGGTAATTAAAGATTCTAAGGACGGTTACGAATTAGAACGATCTTAGGAATTAATTGGTCACTGTTATAACTGCGCGGCGATAACTAGTTAGGCTAGGTGATCCATTATCTTCGACTATAAGAATTAGGTGGATTTTGTTTGCCGATGCTGGGGTCTTCTTATCGGACACAGTGACGCTAGTTTCTATCCCTTTCGAATGGCTAAGTTTAATGGGATGGCGATAATTCCCTGCTTCGTCGTAAATCATCCAACGATAGGACATATCATCATTATCGGGATCCTGGCTTTGCTTTGCTGAAAATTTTGTAGTGCTTCCCGGTTCTGCATCTAAATATAGAACTTCTTTTGATTGGTTCCCGTTCAGTACAACGATTGGATTGTGATTAGCTTTTGAATATTCCTTATTAATGCACCAATCCATACGAGCAGCAAAGTCGTGCTGAAAAGCTTTTCTCCAGCGCCATATAGTGGCCTGATCTGATGTGTAATCTTTATTATTTATTTTTATAGTGTCTCTTGAATAGTGATTATTGGTCCATATTGGTCGTGCCTCTGCATAGGACTTATACAGTACGTACCTTCCCCCCCATCCTCCAAAGCTTGGACTAATTGACCATCCCAATCCATTTTTAATGAGACCTAGAAATGAAGGCGTGTCTCCTTCCATGATGTAGGCTACCTTGGGATAAAGCTTACCTAGAGGACCATGGTTCTCTATGATATTTTCTTTGAGCCAAGGATTATCTACCAAGTCAAAATGTTGCATAGGGCCGTTCTTATAGTGTCGATCTCCTGATATTCCGGTCCAAGTTGCCCGATGATATTCTTTCCAGCTATTACTCGGTGTGACGATATAGGAGAGGCTAGGGAATTCTTTCCTGATCCATTTGCCAGCATCATCCTGATCAGAAATGGTGTAAACTCTGAGGCTTGATAAGAGTTCTTTCATCTGCCTTTCAGATTTCCCCTTACTAGCGTCATGCAGTGCCTGTGCTAAGGTATTTGCTCCTCCCCAGACACTGATCCATAGAGGTCTAGGATCATTTTTATTGGCAGCCTCAATGATAAGTTTTGAACCTTCGGTGCTTTTTCCTGTTCCGACCGACTCCATCCCGTATCCTGATTGGCCACTTACTGTGAGCTTTAACAGATGGTCGGGCTCTGGATATTTTTTGGAATGAATGAGTAAATTATTCCTTACTTTTGCATATGCGGAAACTTGCCTGCGTATGAGATCTTCCCGTGTTCTTGAGCGTAAGTGTTGTGAGGTAGTTGCTATTAGTCCCTCCACATCATATTCGTTGGAATAGACAAGAAAACGAACTAGAGATTCTTCATCGTCTGGTTCGTTGGAAATATCAGTCAGTACGATGACCCTTTCTCTGGCCTTACCCAAGGAAAGGATTAATGCACCCAAAAGAGCAAAACAAAGGATTCTATATTTCAATCAATAAAGTTGTTTTCTTTTAGTTTTTTTCAGTTTTGTACTCTCTTCTGATAATTGAAACTACTAGAATGCCTCCTCCGATGAGGAGCATTGTGATAGTAAGTTTTAGGTAGAGGCTTGCATCCCTTCCTGATATATTACTGCTTTATATTCTTTCATTAGAATAAGTTTATTGGATTAAGCTGTGGGTACAATTCTAAAATTGGCCACATTTTATAAGTTGAATTATTTAAAAAACGGGAAAGTGGGTTTTTAAC
>CACJBM010000071.1 GCA_902591645.1 uncultured Verrucomicrobiota bacterium
GGCGTCGCAAGGTGCCTGATCCATTACCAGAAAAAGACTAACTTTTCATGTATAGAGTTGCTCAGTCAGTTGTTCTTTTGGCAGGTGCTTATCTTCTCCTGAGTGGAAGGCCATTATTTGGCTTTTTTCTTTTATTCTCTGCATTCGGATACTGGTTCTTTGATCGTTACACTAATCGGGTAGTTAAAGGATCTGAAAGGAAGTCGAGAGAAGAAACTTCAGATTTTCATGGCGAATTGTTTATTGCTGATCTGCACGCTGACGTTTGTCTGTGGAGACGCAATCACATGGAACAAAACAAAAGAGGTCACGTGGACTTGCCTCGGCTCATTGAGGGGAACGTATCTTTACAGTTTGTGACGATTCCAACGAAGCTTGTTTTGACCCGTAGGTTGCCACGTTTTTTTTTAACTGATCTTTTTTTCTGGAGTGCGATGATGAGTTTACAAAGGATTAGAACATGGTTCTTTGTTTCTGCGCGTGCTGAATTGCAGTTGGAAAGAGTCAGCTCTTGGATTAAAAACTCTCGAGGCTCCTTAAAATTAATAAGGAATTCCAATGACCTTCAGAGCCTATCTGAAGATCAAAGTGCCGGTGGTCAGGGCATCGGGATCATGCTCGGTCTGGAAGGAGCTCACGTATTGCGAGGCAGGTTCAATGTGAGTTGGCTCGTGGAGCAGGGGTTCAGGGTAGTTGGAATTACCCATTTTAATGATACTAGGTTTGGAGATTCGGCTCACGGATGGCGTCGGTCCGGGCTCACATCAGCGGGGCATGACCTTGTGAAGGATCTTGATAACAATGGGATCATCATTGATTTGGCTCACTGCTCAGAGCAATTGATCAGTGATGTTATCGATATGTATGATGAAGGCGATTTGACTAGGCCTCCTATCGTTTCACATACCGGGATCAAGGGAGTGCATAATCACCGACGTAACATTTCTGATGAACAGGCCATTGCTGTGGCTAGGGCCGGGGGTCTTATAGGAGTGACATTTTTCAGTCCTGCACTGCCTCGCAATTCAGTCAAAGCCGTTGGGGAAGTCGTGTTGCATTTGATTGGAATCCTGAATAAGGCCGGACTTGAAGGTGTTCGTCATGTGGCCTTTGGATCTGACTTTGATGGTGCGGTCAGGACAGTGATTGATTCTTCTGGTTGGCACCAGATCACAGAGATGCTACTAGAATTAGGTATTTCTGAAGAGGATATTCAATTATTGATGGGTGAAAATGTCCGTAGTTTTTTTGCGGAGCATTTGCCTAAGAGTCCGATTACATGAGGCCACCGGGAAGGCCTCCTCCTCCCATTCCGAGTCCACCAGTAATTTTGGACATTTCCTCTTCCATTACTTTGCGGCCCTGTTCAATGGCCTGAGTGACACCTGATAAGATGAGATCTTCCAGAATTTCAGAATCTTCTGGATCAATGATTTGCGGATCAATTTTGATTGATCGGATGTCGCCTGAGCAAGTGGCTGTGACCGTGACTTTGCCTCCGCCTACAGAAGCTTCTACTTCCTGTTCGGCTAGCTCGGCTTGAACTTTTTGCATTTTGCCCTGCATCTGCTGGGCTTGTTTCATCATTTTAGCGATATTCATTGATTTGCTTTTAGTTGGTATATTTTTCTCAATTCGTTAATAAGACTAGTCTTCTTTAATGACGGCTTCAAAGACTTCAAGAGCTTCTTTGATGAGCGGGTCATCGTGAATATTTTCCTCTTCTTGAGTTTCTTCATTGGCATCTTCCGGTTCTTTGGAACTTGCAGATTCTTGGTGATCTTCTAGAGGTTCCTCGAACTCGGCAATGTGTGGTGGAGAGTCTGGAGGATTTACTCCTTCTTTGAGGATGGCCTGAAATTTTCTGATACCAAGCATTGCTCCGAGGCACTTCTCGATGACGGGTCTAATGCGGTCACTGGTAATCATTGCATGGGCAATGCTTTCATCAGGGGACATCGCAACGGTGAATTTCTTACCATCATCTTTTTCGAATATTCCCTTTGCGGCTGAATCAGCTGCTAAGGGTTTTACTTTGCTGATATGCTCAATGACTGCTGCCCATATATCATTTCCGGATAGGGAAGAGCCATCAGGAGTAGGTTCAGGAGTAGGCTCGGGAGTAGGCTCGGGAGTAGGCTCGGGAGTAGGCTCGGGAGTAGGTTTGGTATCTTTATTTGCTGTTGGAATAGTCTTTTCCGCCGGCATTTCGGAGATGGCACCGTCAATGGCATTAATGACATCGCTTAGCCTAGTTTCTTCTATGATCTGGATTCCTTTGATAATGGCTACCTCCAAATGGAGTCGCTTATTGGGTGCCCATTTCATGCGGCCTTCTACTGTTGCTAAATGATCAATCAGTGCGAGTAACCTGTCCGTATCAATTTGTTTGGACTGATTTTCTACTCTCTTAAGTATTTCTGTTGCCAGTTCTTTTGAGGCTCCAGAAGGATCGACCTGATAAACGAGAACTGAACGGAAGTGGCCGATCAGGTCTGTGAGGAGTTTGCTTAGATCTTTTCCTGATTCGGATTGTTCATAGATAGTCTCAAGGGCTTTGACAGTTTCCTTGTTCAAAATTGCTGAGCCTAGGCTTGCGATGATTTCAATTCCGGTAAATCCAAAGACTTCCAACACATCGGACTCATGGATCGACTCGCCACAGAAGGCAACGAGTTGGTCGAGCATTGATTGAGCATCTCTCATTCCTCCTTCTGCTCCTTTTGCTATTGCTGTGCCCGCGATCGGATCTAATTCGATGCCTTCTTGTTTGGCGATGTGATTGAGTTGTTCTGCGATGATTCTGGTTGGGATTCTTCTTAAATCAAATCTCTGGCAACGAGAAATTATTGTTGGTAATATTTTTGTTGCTTCTGTCGTTGCAAAAATAAATTTCACATGCTCGGGAGGTTCCTCTAGTGTCTTCAGTAACGCATTGAAGGCAGCGTTAGATAACATGTGAACCTCATCAATGTAGTAGATTTTATATTTCCCGTGAGTCGGAGCAAATTTTACATTGTCGCGAAGTTCTCTGACTTGCTCGACTCCGTTATTACTTGCCCCATCAATTTCTAACACGTCAAGGCACCGCCCCTCTGCAATTTCCTGGCAAATACTTTCATTAGGATCAAAATCTATTTTTGGACCGCCTTCACAGTTGAGTGCCTTGGCAAGGATTCTTGCGGTTGATGTTTTCCCTGTTCCCCTCGGCCCAACAAAGAGATACGCATGGGCTAACCTGTTTTGTTCAATAGCATTTGAAAGGGTCTGGACAACATGATCCTGTCCAAGGATGTCCTTGAATGTAAGGGGTCGATATTTACGTGCGAAGACCTGATAACTAGAGCTCACGGACCCTATTTTAGTAAGGGTTTGCGGTTTGTGAATCTTTTTTCAATTGGACATTTTCCAATCATCGCGCTTTTTGATCAGTAATGAGTGAAAATGAAGCCATTGGAATGATTGCCGGTAATGGTATTTATCCTGGAATATTTGCCCATGGGGCACGTTCTGCAGGTGTAAAACGCCTAGTTTCGGCTGCATTCGAAGGGGAAACGGATCCCGTAATCGAAGAAATATCTGATACAGTTTCTTGGATGAGGGTCGGTCAGTTAGGTAAATTAATAAAATTCTTTGAGGGCGAAAAAATTACTAGGGCAGTGATGGTTGGGCAGATTGAGCCAAAAAATTTATTCGATTTAAGGCCTGACATGAGAACACTGATGCTGCTCGGCAAGCTCAAGGAACGCAATGCGGAATCAATTTTTAATGGCATAGGTGAAGAGCTTTCCAAGCATGGCATAGAATTAATTCCTGCAACTACCTACCTAGATGATTTGTTACCTGGTCCGGGACATGTGTGCGGACCAAAGCCCGGGAAACGTTTGCCGGATGAAGCAGCGTTCGGTTATAAGATAGCAAAAGAAATTAGCCGTTTGGACATCGGACAAACGGTAGTCGTAAGTAAAGGGACCGTACTTGCCGTCGAAGGTTTCGAGGGAACGAACGCTGCGATTAAGAGGGGAGGAGATCTTGGGAGGGATGGAGCCGTAGTGGTTAAGGTCTCTAAGCCTGGCCAGGATCTTAGGTTTGATGTTCCTTGTATTGGTCCTGAAACTATTGAAATTGCTGCTTCAGTTAATATTTCTGCGATTGTGGTCGAAGCAGGGAAGACTCTTATGCTCGGGAAAGATCAAATAGAAGAACTGGCCAGAGACAAAGGAGTTACTGTCTTTGCTTATGAAGAATAGAGAATATACAAAATTATAATGAGCAATAAAATTAAAGCGGGCGTCATTGGGGTGGGAGCGATAGGTAAAAATCATGCACGCATATATTCAGAAATTGATTCTGCTGATCTTGTCGCTGTCTTTGACTCCGACACTGATGCTGCGAAAGAAATTGTGAATCTTTACGGAGGAGTGCTGGCCGGTTCAATTGAAGAGTTTTCGAGTCTTGTCGAAGTTGTTTCAGTTGCAACACCCACTAATACGCACAGATCCATTGGTGAATCTTTATTGGAAAAGGGGAAGCATCTTCTGATAGAGAAGCCGATAGCTGACAGTGCACCGGATGCCCAAGCACTAGTTAATTTGGCTACAGAAATGAATTGCGTGCTACAAGTTGGACACATTGAACGATTCAATCCTGTGCTCGGAGAAATTGAAGAGCGGCTTAAGGATCCGCGTTTTATCGAGGTGCATCGACTCTCTCCGTTCCCGAACCGTTCCATGGACATTGGGGTAGTTTTGGATCTTATGATTCATGATTTGGAGATTGTTCTGCATCTGGTGAAGTCTAAGATCCAAAGTATTGATGCTGTCGGAGTGCCTGTTCTGACCGGACGCGAGGATATTGCAAATGCCCGTATACGGTTTGAGTCTGGTTGTGTTGCAAATATTACCGCTAGTAGGATTTCTCCCGAAAAGATGCGTAAGTTACGAGTTTTTGAAGGTGAGAGTTACCTCTCGCTTGATTATCAGGCACAGGAAGGTCAGTTCTATTGGAAGGATGGTATGGAAATTAAAATGGAGCCTGTCGAAGTAGAGAAGGATGAACCTCTTAAGCGTGAGCTTGAGTCCTTTGTTGAGTGCGCTTCGATGGGGCGACAGCCTGCCGTTTCAGGGCACGAAGCGACAGCGGCACTAGAGCTTGCAATCGAAATAACTAACCTCATTGATTCTGGTAATAAGGGTTAGCCCTATGTCTCGTAAGATTTACATTGTGGCTGGTGAGGTGAGTGGGGACAATCATGGTTCTGGCCTCATGAGGGCTATAAGATCACATGATCAGAGTGTTAAATTTTCAGGGATCGGTGGGCCTTGTATGGGGGAAGTGTCTAAATCTGTGCGAAACTGGACAGATGATTCAGCAGTCGTTGGTTTCTGGGAAGTCATAAAAAAGTATAGATTCTTTAAGGAGGTCTTTGACCAAGTTCTTGATGAAATTGAAAGCGTTGCTCCCGACACCGTTGTCCTAGTCGATTATCCCGGCTTTAACGTGAGGTTAGCTGAGGCGATCAGGAAGAGAGGAATTGAGACGAAGATAGTTTATTATATTAGTCCACAGGTGTGGGCCTGGAAGCGAGGGCGTGTGACCAAAATGGCCAAAGTAATAGATTTGATGCTTTGTCTTTTCCCTTTTGAGGTCTCTTTCTATGAGCGTTCTGGACTCGAGGCTCAGTTCGTTGGCCATCCTTTGTCCGAGACTCTGGGAAAATTTAGAGGCAAAGCTAAAAGAGACAATGAGCTCATCGCTCTTTTACCGGGTAGCCGTAACCGGGAAGTGGAAAAGATTTTTCCTCTCCTCCTTGGGGCTGCTAATGAAATAAGGAAAATAAGGCCTGAAATGCGTTTTGCTGCATCGGCGGCTAATCTTGTTTGTGAGGAAAAGATGAAAAGCATGGTTCAGAATGCCGGATTGTCCTGCAAGGTGAGTGTTGGGAAATCTCATGAATTGATGTCTGTCGCTTCTTGCGGTGCAGTGGCTTCAGGAACGGCTACTCTCGAAGCGGCATTCTTAGGACTCCCGTACTGCTTGGTCTATAAAGTTTCCGGTTTTACTTATTACTTAGCCAAGGGCCTAATTGCGGTTAATTTTCTTGGAATGGCGAACATACTCGCGGGCCGAGAACTGGTCCGAGAACTTATTCAGTATGATGCTAGCCCTGAAAAAATTGCTTCAGAAATTCTGCGACTCATCGAGTCCAAAGAAAAGAGGGATTTGCTTTCAAAGGAATTGGAGTCAATTACCGAACCGTTAGCTGAGCCCGGATCTTATGAGCGTGCTGCGATTGCCACGCTAGGAGTCATTAAGGATGACGTGAGCGGCAGGGTCTAATTCTTATTTGCCTAGTATGAAGCAGTCCAATGTAATAAAGTTCGCTTTGGTTGGATTGCCTCTTGGAATGGTTCTCTTTGGGGTCATTGCTCTTAGCTATTCTTTTTTTTCTCCTGCTTCACGAGTTCGTGATGGGAGTCGCACATTATTGAATTCCAAGGTCAGCGTTACCGAAAAAGATCTCAAGGCTTGGGTATCTAGGCAGGTCAATAATATTGGTCCAAGACCGACCACTGATCAGAAAAAGTCACGAATCACTGCAAAGTGGATCGAGTCAGAACTTAGTGAAGAGAATATTGGTTATCGTCCCAAGGTAACCTTCCTTGATGGTAAGAGCGGTAATTATAGAAACATTGAGGTGGAATTACCTGGAACTGATAAGGCAGATGAAATTATCATTGTAGGAACTTGTTACAGTTCTGCAGCGGATTCTCCTGGAGCTAATTGCAATGGGACAGGAGTAGCCGCTCTCTTGGCTACGGCCAGATACTTTGTTGGTACTGAGCATTCCAGAACGATTCGATTCGTTGCTTGTGTGGGGACATTTCGAACAGGCGAGGGGATCGAGGGATCAGGTATTTCTTTTCTCGCTGAGTCATCCAAGAAAATAAACGAACAGATCATGGGAATGGTTTATTTGGATTCTCTTGGTTATTATACGGATCAGTTAGAGGGCCAGAGAGTCCCTATCCAATTGAAGAAAGACTATCAGGGGAAAGGTAATTATCTTGCCTTGGTCGGTGGGTTGTCATCTGAGGAATTCATAGAATCTTTTTATTCCAAATTTTCTGAGGAATATGAAATGCCGGTTAGGAAGTTCGTCATTTCGAGGGATTCATTGGCTTACCGAAGTGAAAATTTTGTATCTTTGACGGGGCAGGGTTATCCGATGCTGCAGTTGTCAGATAACTCAATTTATCGTTATCCGCATTATCAGAAGGGCACGGACACACCTGATAAAATTGATTATGAGCGACTCTCTGGAGTCGTAAAATCACTAACGATTACTATTGAGTCGATGATTAGCTACTAACTGTCTCCACGAACAATGATCCTGAAATTTCCCGGATCTTTTTTTGGTCCACTACCGTAAATTAACTTCAGTGGCTTTCTTTCCTGATCAGTTTCACGGTAAACATTGATTTCAAAGTGAGTCTTTGATTCTTGGCCTTTCTTTTTGTTCAGTGGCCGAGTTTCAATAAAAATTGGATTAATGCCTTTTTTCAGTCCTCCAATGATGAGTCCCTTATGCACGTTATTAATGACCATGTGCTTGGATCTTTCTGCAACGTTCACTTTAGTTTCGTATCCGATTGAAACAATCTCAAGATAACCAACCATTTCAGGTAACGGGCACAATTTTGGTATTGGTGGTACTTTTCCTGGAGGTTTGAACTGTGGGCTGTCTAAGAAAGTGAAGTCACCTGATTGTGCGGATGTGGAAATTTCTTCAGCATTATTAAGATTCATGAAACGCGATGTGCTAAATTTCCAATCATTGTTTTCTTTGATGAACATAAGGAACAGGAGCCCTTCAGGGGCCTTGACGTCTTCACTGATGCCGAAGTCTGCCTTGCCAAAATAAACGAGCTGAGCGGTGGATCCGTTGATCATGGTCTTGGCCATTTTCATGGAGCTCAGATTGGGTGGTTTTACTGGTCCTTCGAAGAGTGCTTCGGGCCATTTATTTTTTTGCGAAACAATCATGTTTCGCATTCCGATCTGCCGAAATTTTGCTGTGCTTTTCTGCCACAAAGAGAGGTCCTTTTCTTTCATGGCTTTTGTCCAGTCACCGAACACGGCTTTGAGGGTCTCGGTGACTTTACTACTCCTTGGTTCTTGTGCTTTGAGAGCAGGTCCTATTATTGCAAGGACTAAGAGAATAGAGACTAGGGGCCGGTACATTGTTAATGGACGCATAATCAATTAATCATTGCTTAGGACTTTAGGTACGGACTCGAGGAGTTCTTTCGTGTATTGGTGCTGTGGATTTTCCATTAACGATTCAGCTTCTCCGGTCTCAACGATTTTCCCATAATACATGACTGCTATTCGGTCGGCTATGTAACGTACAACACTAAGATCATGGGAGATGAAAAGCATGGTCAGTCCGAGCTCATTTACCAAGTCCTTGAGAAGGTTTAAAATCTGGGACTGAATGGAAACGTCAAGGGCAGAGACCGGTTCGTCAGCAATAATGAGTTTTGGTTCGGGAGCCAGTGCTCGGGCAATTGCAATCCTCTGTCTTTGTCCTCCTGAAAATTCGTGTGGATACTTCCGCATGAATTTGTGATCGAGTCCGACCCGCTTCATTAACGCAATGACCGCTCTTTCAAGTTCTTCATGATTGAGGTTTTCATGCCTAGTTGTGAGGGCCTCTTTGAGGGTGGACCAGACTGTCATCCTTGGATTCAGAGATGCGTAAGGATCCTGAAAAATCATTTGAAAGTCCAGTCGTCTTTGCCGGACCTGCTCAGTGCTAAGACTAGTGAGGTTTTCGTTCTCCAGAATCACTTCTCCCTTAGTCGG
>CACJBM010000072.1 GCA_902591645.1 uncultured Verrucomicrobiota bacterium
GTCCATTCTGGTTGGACTGGAAAAAGGAATCGGGTTGGGACCCTAGGGAAGAAGTTCAATCCTTCGATGATATTCATAAGTTTGATCATTTTCAGGACGAATGGCTGAGGGATGAAAAGAATGAAAGGTTTGTACCAAAGGGAATGGATGGCAGGCCATTTAATGTTTTTGAGACTGGAGGGACAACGGGTTTGCCTAAGCAGAGAGTCGGTTGGGATGATTATAAGCATGACTATGAGATGTTCTCTGAAACGCTATCTGATGAGCATTTCCCTAGGGGTGCAAATTGGATCATGATAGGGCCCACTGGGCCTAGAAGATTGAGATTAGCAGTTGAGCACCTTGCTCAGCACAGGGGAGGTAGCTGTTATCATGTTGACCTCGACCCTCGGTGGGTCAAAAAACTAATTGTCCGCAAACAGATCGATGAGGTCGAGAGGTACCAGAAGCATGTCATTGATCAGGCAGTTGAAATTATTAAGCACCGTGACATTGGATGCATGTTCACGACTCCAAAGCTACTCGAATCAATTGGTGAAAGAATATCAGTTCCAGGTTCTGGAATTAAGGGTGTCTTTTGTGGCGGCACGACTATGACTCCACAGTCTGTCCGGTTCTGGGTAGAGGAAGTTCTCGAAGGAAAGACTCATTTGGTCCCCACTTATGGTAATACGCTGATGGGCCTTGCCGTTAGTCGTCCATTAGATAAAACGTACAGCGTGACCTATTACGCGCCACAACCCAGGGCAGTTCTACGTGTCGTTGACCCTAAGGATACGGCCACGACGATGCCTTATGGGGAATTTGGGCGAGTAGAATTAACGACTCTCACTAAAGAGTTTTTCATGCCTCGTTTTCTAGAACGTGATGAGGCAATTAGGAGAGAGCCAATTGATAAATACCCATGGGACGGGGTCGGTGACGTTAGGCCTTTCGGAGCCATGGAAAAGAAGGTCGTCGAAGGAGTTTACTAGAAATTTTATCCATGTTGCCGACCGTTCCATTATTGCGCCAAGGTCAATTGTACCGGAGCCTCGATGTTCAGGACATTTGTCCTGTCCAGGGTGGGGATCCTGTGGCCAGAATAACTATGGCCAATTCCGGTCTAATTAAGAGGGACCTTTTGGATCTTAAGTCCGGGCGCAAAGCCTTACAAAAATTCACGACGCAGGAACTTCTCGATATAACGCTTAAGGCAGGGGACATCTTCCTTAATGATGAATTGCCTGTTGGAGATGAGGGAATAATGCAGGGGCCCGAAGAGTATCTGCATGCATTAGCAGCCACTAGTGGCCTTCCTCATTCTCTCATTCGAATGAATATGGATAGGTTGCATGGTGTCTTTGCGCAGGTCCCTACCATCCTTAAAGGTCTTTCCAGGGGCATGAGCACTGATGTCCTTGATGTGGCTCATGGTAGTCAGTCCGGGGTGACCGTTTCTTTTGTGCCAACGACCACTGCATTGGGTGTTGTGCTTCCGTCGAACAGTCCGGCCGTCAATGCGTTGTGGATACCCTCCATATCGATGAAAACTCCAGTCGTTCTAAAGCCTGGTCGTGAGGAGCCATGGACCCCATGGCGAGTAATACAGTCCTTCATTAAGGCAGGAGCACCGGCGGAGGCTTTTAGTTTTTACCCTGCCCATCATGACGGTTCATCTGCCATCATAAGAAATTGTAATAGGGTCATGCTTTTTGGAGGTGATGATACGGTCAAGCAGTATGAAAATGACCCGAGGGTAGAAGTTCATGGTGCCGGAAGATCGAAAATACTCATTGGTGATGATGAGATTGAAAATTGGAAAGATCATCTCGATCTCATGGTTAGAAGCATTTCAGCTAACTCAGGCAGGTCCTGCATTAATGCTAGTTGCGTCATAGTGCCAAAGTACGCTGACGAAATCGCGGACGCGTTAGCCGAAGCTCTGGTTCCCATGAAGGCACTCGCTCAGGACGATGATGAAGCCACTTTGTCAGGATTTGCCAATCCCAAGATGGCCGAATGGATAAATGGATCCATTGAGGATGGACTCGAAGAGGCTGGAGCCAAAGACATTAGTCTAGAAAAGAGGGGAGGCACTGATCGTTACGTTCAGAGAGACGGTATGCATTACATGCTCCCGACTATTATTCGATGCGATTCTATTGATCATCCAATTGGGAACACCGAGTTTCTTTTTCCTTACGCGAGCGTCATTGAAATGCCTCAGGAGCAAATGCTTAGTTCTATTGGTAAGTCATTGGCGGTAGCTGCCATTACCAAAGATAAGGATTGGCTCGATGAGTTAATTTTCGCTGACCATATTGAACGGTTAAATGTTGGTGCTATGCCAACTAATCATATCGAGTGGGACCAGCCTCACGAAGGTAATCTATTTGAATTCTTATATCGAAGACGATCCATTCAAGTTGCATGAGTACTGAAATTAAGGCAGTTGACATTTGTTCGGAGCACTGCCAATCAGCTGAGATTATAGCTTTTGGTGCCTTGACTGAAACTAAGGTCGACTTTGGTCGAGGCTCAGTTTCGCGTTTGGCTGATCATGTAAAATCGCTTGGTGGAACTAAGGTCCTTCTCGTCACAGATCCAGGAATCGCTGAGGCCGGGCACATGGAATGGGTCATGATGATTCTCACTAAAGCTGGGATTGATGTTTTATCATACACTGATGTGAGAGAGAATCCTACTACTGAGGATGTTTCTTCTTGTGTTGATAAGGCGAAGGACCAAGGCATTGATTTAATTGTTGGGCTCGGTGGCGGATCTAGTCTAGACACTGCTAAGGGTTGCAACTTTATACTTACTAATGGTGGTAAAATGAAGGATTATTGGGGTTCAGGAAAGGCCGAGAAGGAGATGCTGCCACTCATTGCTATTCCAACGACGGCAGGAACAGGCAGTGAGTGCCAGAGCTACGCAATAATTGCCGATTCAGACACTCACGTTAAGATGGCATGTGGTGACAAAAAGGCCGCTGCAAGGATTGCCATACTTGATCCTGAGTTGTCAGTGACGCAGCCAGGTAAAGTGACTTCACATACCGGAATTGACGCACTTTCCCATGCCATCGAAACGTCAGTCACGACTAAGAGGAGTGATGTCAGTTATCAATATTCAAAGTTAGCATTTAATCTTTTAAATGATTCTTTTGAGACTGTTCTTAAGGATCCCAAAGACATTGAATCTAGGTCAAAGATGATTCTTGGCGCTGCTTACGCAGGCACGGCTATCGAGTCAAGTATGCTCGGGGCAGCTCATGCTGCGGCTAATCCCCTGACTGCTCAATTTGGCATCATACATGGTGCTGCAGTGGGGGTTATGCTGCCTCATGTGATTCGATACAATTCGGAGGATCCTAATGCTAAATATGTCTATGAGGATTTGTATGATGGTGATTTATCGCAGAGAGTTAACGAACTGTTGGATATTGCAGGTATTTCTAGGGAATTGTCTTCATTTGGTGTCGTTCGAGAAAATTTTGAGTCGTTGTCCAAAGATGCATCGAGTCAGTGGACTGGGACCTTCAATCCGAGGAATGTCGGAGCTAATGATTTTGCTGATTTGTATGAATCTGCATTTTAGGGGTAATTCGCACTTGTCACTTTTATCTAATTACATTAGTTTCCCGGCCCTCATTAGTATCATGAAAATGGTATCTAGTAGGGTGTAAGGCTCGGTAGCTCAGTTGGTAGAGCAGAGGACTGAAAATCCTTGTGTCGACAGTTCGATTCTGTCCCGAGCCACATCTTACAAATCCCTAAGTTCCTAGCAATGGCTGGTTTTGTCAGAATTAAATCGCCCCAATGTGCCTTCCATGGTAACTTGCTTGCAATGAGTTAACTGGAGAACCAGGAATCTGCCGCGACTAGCGTGGGACAAGTGCTAGTTATACTTGGTCTGTTGCTTGTGTATGGCATGGGCGGTTATTGGTTCGCCATGGAGGTTGTGCGTGATGAGGAATCGCCTTTATGGCTTAAACTGGGCATCCCAGCTATCGTCGTCGGCTTTACCGTTCTGCTACTCAGTGTAATCCTCCAGCGGATTAAAGCAGCCAAGACCGACAAATATACTAACATCCACGATTAAGAATTGCCATGGCTGAAAAAGAAATCCTCGTAGTCACTAGTCCTGAAATTCCTGGCCGCAAGGTCGTACGAACACTCGGTCTGGTGAGCGGCAACGCGATCCGCGCACGTCACGTGGGGAAGGATATTATGGCTGGCCTACGTAACCTTGTCGGAGGTGAGGTGACTGAATATGCCAAGCTCCTGTCCGAGAGCCGTGAGCAGGCGCTCGACCGCATGAAGGCAAAGGCCGAAATACTCGGGGCCAATGCGGTCATTAGTCAGAAATTCCAAACCTCAGTCATAATGGGTGGAGCCGCAGAGATGATGGCCTACGGCACAGCCGTGGTTATCGAGGATGAGTAATACGGACACCTGCGTTTAGTTTTTTATTTCGTCACGAGTCACATCTTACAATACTCTAAGACCACCGAACAGATTTCGTGGTTCCCGTTATAATCTTCGGTGGATTTTGTAATTGGTCGGTTAGTTGTGCGGTGTTAGGGTTTTGTAGATGAGATTGCTAACTCTACTGTTGTTCCTTTGTGCAACTCTTTGCTACGCCCAAGAAAAGGAACCTATTAATCGAACTTGGACGTCAATAGCAGGAACTAAGGTTGATGCAGAACTGGTTTCTTTCACCGATCGGGAAGTTGTCCTAAAACTGAAGGACGGCAAGACGATCAAATTACGTTTAGATAAACTTGCAGAATATGATCGATATTTTTTAAAGGGTCTAGAGAAAGCTATTGTTCCTGAAGATGGTATTAAGTTTCATCAACTAGATGATAATTTTTTAGATATAATACAGGGAAAGAAAGGCAATAAAGAATATATACACTATTTAAACAAAAAACGTTTTTCAGGCGTCGCTTATAGAATGAGACCTAATCCTGATAGAGACCTATTTACTAAACCGACCGATGAAGCGTATTTTACTAACGATGTATGGGATGTTATTACATTTAAAAATGGTTTAATCAACGGTGTAAAATCTTTTCGACCAAACGGACAAAAATCATCAGAAGAAATACTCGACGGTAAAAAAGGTGTGAAAAATGGGCTGTCTATTTCATGGAATGAAAGTGGAAAAATTATTTCAGTTAAAAACTACAAGGATGGAGAAGTGGTAAAGGGTTCCGTAAAGTTTTGGAACAGCAAAGGCGAACCTGTTGATTCACAAGAAGAAGCTTATAAAAAATAACCCATGAACCCCTTACCCTTTATCCTGCTCGCCATATCACTGCCCCTGCTTCTTGGGGGGTGTGGAGTTGAGGAGCCTGTTGCTAAGGTTAAGCCTGAAGAACCCCTTGCT
Organism: uncultured Verrucomicrobiota bacterium; assembly: GCA_902591645.1. The sequence continues at coordinate 5,380 of CACJBM010000072.1, forward strand.
GAAACTAAGCCTAAAAAAGAAACACCCTTAAATTCGTTAAAATATAAGATATCAGAAAATTATGTCACTATCACTGGATATGAGAAGTCGGCACCTGATAAGTTAATTATACCTGCGAGCATTGAAGGTAAACCTGTCACTGACATCGGTTGGAGTGGTTTCAAGAATAATGTGAAACTGACCAGCATCACGATCCCTAAAAGTGTCACTAGCATCGGTTATGGAGCCTTCGAAAACTGCACCAGCCTAACGAATATCACTATCCCCGATGGTGTCGTCAGGATCAAGTCAGGAACCTTCATAAATTGCACCAACCTGACGAGCATTACAATCCCTGACAGTGTCACCACTATCATGGATTTTGCCTTCGAAAACTGTACCAGCCTGACGAGCATTACAATCCCTGATAGTGTCAATACCATCGAAGATTATGTCTTCAACGGTTGCAAAAGCCTGACCGCAGTTACATTTCTTGGGGATGCTCCTGATGCTCAAGTATCAGGTGAAACTCCAGCTCCAATTGATGGTTCCACCCCCACCATCTACCGCAAACCCGAAGCAAAGGGCTGGGGCGATACTTTTGCAGGTAGGCCTGTGAAGTTAATTAGTGAGAAGCCATAAACCCACAATGAACCCCGCGCGCCTGTTGCGTACTTTTCAATCGGGCTTTAGTTACTTATCCAAAGCAAAGCGGTAGAACTTTTTGACCATTCATTGTGTGGTTGTTGTGGGTTTTGGTGTGCGACGATAACGATCAGTTAACTGGTAATGGATCTCATCAACGATCTTTTGCTCTAGTCCAGGTCGAAATGGCGCTGCCCAATCATGAAATGTCATTGCACCGCCTCCTTCATATCCACCCTCACGCAACACTCGCTCGGAAGGGATGTAACAGGGCACATCATTAGCGTAAGAGTTAATCCATAGGCGCTCAGGATCCAATTCTTTTTTTAGTCTTAATGCGTAATCGACAACAACTTCTCCACCAAGAAAGACGATAGCGAGGCTATCACCAAAGCTCCACGTCTGAACCGGCAATGGGACTTTTGTTTTTATTAGTTCACCGCGATCGAGACGATTTAAATTAACCCTAGCGTGAAAGCCAATTGTTCCTCCACGATCCGTGTCACGTAAGGCGCGGCGCTCCCACTCTGCTCGGCTTGGGAGTGGGGCCAGGTGTAAATCAACGTTAGAGAACATTATGTTCAGCGTTCCAGATACGGGGCGTAATTTCTGTTGTAAAAGTGTCGCTACCTTAGTTCCAATTTCATCTCCATGAGTCGCTGCGATTTCATCTTGAGTTCCTTTAACTCGGACCGGATTCGAATCGGCTCCACAACCTGCCGATACAAGGGCGATGGTGCCTGGGTGCTGTCGTTGAATGCTTTCCTGAGCATATCCGGCCCAATCCCCGCTGATTTGGTTATGAGAAAGCGTTGTGCAATGACACGCATAGCTAAGATAAACCGCACGTAATTTTCCGGCCAGATCTTTAGCAACCATAACAGGTAGATCATGGTCAACTGGCCCTCCATTGGTGCGCCGATTAATAGCAAATGAGGCTTTGCTTTTGGCCCATGACAGGTGAGCTGGTTGCGAATTTTTGAATGCATCTACGCCAACCTGCTCGAGCTTATCTATTAGCTCTTTAGTGTATCGCTCGATATGTTCGAGGTGTTTTTTTGGAAGTGGATGGCAGTAGAGTGTTTTAGACATGCCGGCCAAAATAGGCCCATTGTGTGTATGAGTTGCTGTAATCGAAAGTCGGTCAGGTATTAATCCAACTCGCCGATGGAGTCGTTTTGCGACTTCGTCTCTGAGAGCGGCGGGGACCAGACAATTATCCAGCGTGATCAGTAGGGCTGGTGGACGTTTAGAACTTTGGATCATCAGTGCCTTGGCCCACAATCTTTGTACAATGCCTGTCGACTCCGTGTTACGCCCCGAATACCCACGTAATCGAATAGGGAAACCGGGAGTCACATCTACCTCCGCCGCGCCTACCTGATAGACGGCTGGGTCCTCTCCTTCTGCATTGATGCTCTGTGAATTGAATAAACAAAAACAGAGAATTAGGAGCATAGATAATGCTTTAATTTTCATCTATTGACTCTATCAAATGCCATACGAGTACGGCAATATGATTTACTTAACCTTATTTGCCATTCTACTGTACTTTGTAAGGATTGCTTGCGTGGCACGCGGTGGGTGGTTAATTTTTTAAATAGAAGAAGACAAGTAAAATAACCAATGAACTCCTTACGACTGTTAGTTTTGTCAGTATCAATGTCACTGATTCTTGGAGGCTGTGGTGATGCTGAGCATTTGCCTTCTACCCAGACAAGCTTAGCCACAACCTATGCAAGGCCAACTTTCGAACCCATGAACCTTGAGCAATACAAGGCAGCGCACCCTAACTTGCTTGGGCTTGATTGTGGTATCGAGAAATTCTTTGATACTTTCATTAATGTCTACGGTGTAACCATTGCGGCGATGCCAAATACACCCGTTCCTGAGATCCTTCACGCAGCGAAGATCTACGCTCAACTCATCGATAATGACGAAGACTTTATTCCAGACGATCCCAAAATATACGATTTTCATAAGAAGGACACCGAAGGGCGGAATTATCTCATCGTCTTAGTTGATACTAAGGCACTGGACAATGCATGGATCGCCTACAAGCCCGGTCAGCGATTCTGGGTTCCGGCACAAGCACTTCGCCCAGGTCACTCCGGCGTCGGTCATTCGCGGGACGGCGAAATGGATATTGCAGTCGAAGAATTATTCCATAAGTACGGGAAAGCCTTCCAGAGCGTTTACCCGAAAGATTTTGGTTTACCAGATGAGGAAGCCGGTGACACGTGGTCGTCAACCCTGTCCGACGCAATGGATATAGCGCGTGGCATTGACCGGACAGTCACGCCTGTAGATGGGAGGTGGATCTATCCGCAAGGGGCGTGGTACACGTACAACGCGACTTCATGTGGTTGGGGATGTCAACTTGATGAGTACCTGTGGCACGTCTGGGCTACGAATATTGGTTACAATGAGATGCTCACAAGACGACCTGATGGACCTAGGGAGCAGGCGAAGCCTCGTGGTTGGTGCGAGAACCTTAACCAGGAATGGAGGCCCTGCACCAGGGAGGATCTCAAGGAAATGGATCTTGCTGCGTATAAGTTAATTAACAGCAAAGACTATAGAATGCCCACTAGAATTCCCTTCGGCGAGTATGGTAATAACCGAGTCGAATATCACGGTTACGAAGTCGAAGTGCGACTTAATGATGGACAACGTTTTACCGTTAACCGGAACTTGGATTCAAGGCTGACCTTAAAACGTGGAAACACCTATTACTTTGATCAATCCTTAGAAACCAATGCTGAATTTCCACTCAGATTTTCCACATCCAAGGACGGTACTCATGGTGGAGGAAATGAGTATCG
>CACJBM010000073.1 GCA_902591645.1 uncultured Verrucomicrobiota bacterium
AGAGACGCTCTGCCAATTCGAAAGGATCGACCTGACGCTGAGTTCCCGGGAACCGTTCCACGAGAAGGCCGCGGTAAAGGAAAGCGGGCGATAGGAGTACAGCTTTCATCTCAAATTTCAGAGCCTTCAAAAGTTCCGGTCCGGACTTGTCCTTGAGAGGATCGAGACTGGTCCTGAGGCGCTCGTCTGAGACTTGGCGCCGCAGAGCGCGGGGAACGAACCTTTGTATGAGGGATCGCGACTGGCTTAGAGTTAAGGTCGAAGGTTCCCATTTAGGTGGCAATTTTTCTCCGATCATTGCTTCGAGTTGAGGTCGTTGCTTCGGTGCGAAGAGCCTCTCGATGGCCGTGTCAGTGAGGAAAGCGTACTGTTCCCAGATCGCCGGGGAGAGGGCTGCGCCATGAGTGTCGTTAATGAATCCGCTGGACCCGGGAGGATCCTTCGGAAGTAATTTTAAGACGAGGGACTGTTCGCCTGTGACGGTCTGCTGCGCTTCAGCGACTGCAATTTCGAGATCAAATCCGAAAAGGGAACGGAGAGTGTTACGGTATTCCGGGCCCGAGAGTCGTCGTGGACGGAAATTGCCGGGAAGAGGTTCGATGGGTGCTCTTAGACGTTCCTGATGCCAGTCAAGGATCATGCTTTTTTCTTCCGGATTTAGTTGAGGATTGTCCTCAGGAGGCATTTCTCCCTCCTCAATCATTTCCGTTACCGTTTCCCAGAGTTCGAAGCGGGAGTCGGCATCAGTTTCTGTTTTGATTTTTGAGAAGTCCACCTCGCCCTTCACTTTTTCACCGCCATGACATTTAAGACAGGACCGTTCGAGGATTGGTCGAATATTTTCCTCGAACTTAATCTTTGCGTCCAATTGATGTGATTCGAAGAGGAGCAGGAACAGGGCAGGGCAGAGCCTAAGAAGTGGAGTCCTTTTCCTGTGTAACGGTTCCATCTGAATGGTATACTTTAATAGTTTATAGAGCACTCTTAGGCGTACAAGTGTTTAAGTGAATAGAAGGGTCATTTGGAGTAAGTGGAATCGAGTTGCGGGATTTGTGAGGTATCTGATATGATCTTTTTTAATGCAATACATTCTGAACCATTACTCAGCAGTCTTTATTTTTTTGGCAGTGGTCAGTGGTATTGTTTCCGCGGCTGAGAAGGATCTGAAGGTCCCGTCATGCCGTGTCGTCCCTTTACCGGGGCACCGGACTGCCTTTTTATATCAGGGTAAGGAAGTTGCGGTTTGGCATTATGGTTCTCAGTATCCGCGTCCTTTTTTCTATCCACTGAGAAGTGTTAAGGGGACCCGTCTCACGCGGATGGGGCATCCGGGAGCGCCTGATCATGATCATCACCGTTCGGTTTGGTTCGCGCATCACAAAGTCGGAGGCGTTGATTTTTGGAGCGACCTTGGGGCCGGTAAGGTGAAGCAGAAGCAGTGGTTAGCCTATGAGGACGGTGAGGATGAGGCCGTGATGGCGGTTCTGCTCGGCTGGTTCGATGGGCAGGATCAATTATTAATGGAGCAGGAAGTCGTGGCGGCGTGGCGTCCGGGCAATGGGCTGGGACATGAACTGGAATTACAATTAACTTTCCGTCCAGTAGCTGAGCGGCTCAAGCTTGAGAAAACAAACTTTGGTTTTCTTGCAGTGCGCATGGCGAAATACCTTTCGGGACACTTTGGGACCGGTCAACTGAGTGACAGTGAGCGGAGAAAGGGAGAGAAGGTAATCTTTTCAAAATCAGCCAGGTGGGTCGATTATTCAGGGCCGACGCCCGTAGTGCCTGATGGCCGTGAAGGGATTGCTTATTTTGATCATCCTGAAAATCCTAATTACCCCTCACATTGGCACGTCCGTGAAGATGGGTGGATGGGATCAGGGTTCTGCTTAAAAGAGTCTCATACGCTCAAGCGAGGGTCGCCCCTTGTCTTACGTTATTTATTGCTGGCCCATTCAGGGAACGCGGGACATCCTCAACTCGAAGGAGTAGCAAAGGACTTCATTGCACGTCCCGGATTCTCCGTCAGTAAATCGACTCGGCCTCACCGCCAATTTGAAGTTCGTCGGAAGTAGATTTCGTTACAAATTTAGTAGAATTTTGTAATGGGTTAGTTTCGCAAGGGTGTTAATCTTTGCCATTAGGATACTAATCCTACCTTAATTAATGAACATTAGAATTAGCAGAAACGATCAGGAGTTTGGACCTTATACCATGGAGGAACTTACTCAGTATGTGAATGAAGGTAGTATTTTACCTGATGATTATGCCTATGACGGGATGGAGTGGATCACTGTCAGTCAGTTATTGAATGACCCTCAGAGAATTTTAAATAGAGCCCAAGCAATAACAAATACTGCTAACATTACTCCTGATTCCAATTCTTATGGCACGGGAAGTAACTTATCAGCGGTTCTTTTGAAAATCTTAAAGTGGGGAGTCATATCAGCTGTAGTATTTTTTGGAGTCTACCATTTATCGACGTTTGTATTAAAAAATACGCATGTGAATATCGCGATTAAAAAAGACCCGTCATACAATCCTCCTGACGGGGCCGTTGATTTCAGTACACTGAAAAAAGAGGATGGTATATTGTATAAAAAGGGTTCGGATGACTTGTATTCTGGTGTCGTTTACCAGTTGTATAAATCCGGGAAAAAAAAGATAGAAGGGAATTTTAAATATGGTCTAAGGAACGGATACGAAGTTTCCTGGCATGAGAATGGACAGGAAAAACATAGAGCCGCATATATAGATGATAGAGAGAATGGTGAAATGATTACGTATCATGAGAATGGTAGAATTTTCATGAAAGCAGAATTTAAAAATGGCAAAATGGATGGGATCGTAGCTGCATGGTATGAGAATGGGCAGGAAAGATTTCAGGTAGTCTTGGACTCAGGTATACCAAATGGGATAGCTCAATATTGGTACGAGGATGGGCAGATGCTCTCAGATGGACGGATGAAAGACGGTAAATCAGTTGGCGCTTTGAAAGCTTGGCATGAAAATGGTAATAAATGGCTTGAGGTGAGTGATGTAGAAGGGAAAGATTTAAGGACTGTGCTTTTACTAAGCTCAGAAGGAATTTGGAATAAGGAAGGAGAATTGGTCGACGCTGCGAGCTTGGAAGGAATTAAGGAGGTTGACTCATACCTGAAGTTGATAGGGGAATGGGAATAGATCGCTTCAATTAATGTACATCAGAATTAGTAGAAATGATCAGGAGTATGGGCCTTATAGCATGGAGGAGCTCACTCAGTACGTCAGTGAAGGCACTATTTCACCTGATGATTATGCTTATGACGGGACCGAGTGGATCACGGTCAGTCAGTTATTGGATCCGCCTCAGAAAATTTTCCAAAGAGACGAATCGATAACAGATACTGCCAAGACCGAAAGTACAATCACACATGAAATCTGGAACCCTGAAAGGGTCGGTACATTATCGCTTTTTCTTACTCCGGTCTGGAGTTCTATACTTCTTTCAAAGAACTGGAAATCCCTTAACTTTCCTGAGAGGGCCGGAAAAGTAAATGCCTGGGGATGGGTATGGTTAATTGTATTCATAATCTATCTGTTTGTTGAGGCCAACTTTTTAGAAAACGTAATAAATTTCCTGATCATACCATTACTCATCGTCTGGTACTTGAAGGTCGTAAAAGAACAGATCGATTATCTGAAAGACAATAATATCAGTTATGATAAGAAAGGATTGTTAAATCCTATAATGAACGGGATGGCCGTTCCGATCGTCCTCGGTTATGTACTGGTATTATTAGAGGATCAAGTCATTGAGAAATATGCAACTTCTAAGATGACGAAAATTGTACAGGAATTGACAAATTCAGACTTTTACTGCGAGTCAGTAACGATCGGTGACTGGATTACTGGTGAAACCTATGCGGGAACAGCGACATTGAGTGACGGAAACTCGCTAAGAATTAATGTTACTCTGAGGGGTAATGAGGTGTCGATTAAAGTGAAGGACAAATATCCAAAATAACAATTGATCCAACACTCATTAATTTTCTTATATCGTTTTGATCAATGATAACAATAATATTTGTCAATTTTTGTTGACGAAGCACCAATGACAGAAGCTAATCGCCTGGCAGTTTGGAAGGGGCGAAAGTGAGGTGGTTGAGCGTCCTAATCGCCGAATGAGGGTTAATTGTTGATTTTTTGATTTGGGTTGGTAATGGTTTTTGGGGATGGGAGATAAGGGAAAAGATAAATTAATTTCTGAGGGAATTAAGATAAAAAAAAGAGTTCGTAGAACTATCTTGGCTTTAGCGTTCGCTGTTCTTGCCGTGGAACTGTTTCTATATTTGTTTAATTAATTCCTGACTTATTGATAGATTAATACCTTTGAAAACGTTTTAGTAAGTCAAGGGTAGATGAAAATACCAGTCATTTGTATAGTTACTATTGTTTGTTTAACTAGTGCTTTTTCTTTTTTGAAATACAGAAAGTCTCATCGCAATGATTTGAACACAATAAGAACGAGAGTAATTCCTGAGATCAAAGAGGAACTCGAGGAGAAAGGCCTAGGGCTTGGGTCGAAGGTCTTTATTCGAATCTTCAAGGAAGAGGAAATACTGGAGCTATGGTTACAAGAGAATGGTGAGCGAACCTTTAAATTATTTAAGAGTTTTCCAATTTGTAATTACTCGGGTCATCTTGGTCCCAAATTGGAAGAGGGTGATTTACAGGCGCCTGAGGGTTTTTATTCTGTGGGTAAATCTAAAATGAATCCCAATAGTAAGTTTCATCTATCCTTTAATTTGGGTTTTCCTAACTCGCTTGAGAGGAGCCTTGGTCGGACAGGATCTTTTCTGATGGTTCATGGTGCCTGTGTCTCAAGGGGCTGTTTTGCCATGACGAACAAATGGATCGAAGAGATATATTTAACCGCTGAGGCTTCACTGGATTCGGGGAACCGATCTTTCGATGTTCACTGTTTCCCCTTTCGGATGACCGAAAGTAGAATGGAAAAAGAATCCGGTCATAGATGGATAAGTTTCTGGGAAAATTTAAAACAGGGATATGATTGGTTTGAGTCAGAAAAGGTCCCTCCGCGAGTGGGTCATAACGATCGGATTTATACATTTAAGGATGTATTCTGATTTGTTGTTTTTTTAATTTTCATTATTGTTCGGTCTGATGCGTTCATCTTATCTGAGAATATTTGTTTTTCTGTCACTGGCCCTCACGGTTCATGCCGAACCGGTTCCAAAGCCCGATTACCGGTTCGATGGTAAAATTTCCCGTCAGGTCCTGGAAAATTATCTGGCCCGAAGTTCGACTTTCGGCTCTCTCCTGCACCTGACTCTGGACGATGACCTGCGAATGATTAAAAATACGGGAGTTAAGTTCGCCGGACGCGCGGTATGGATGTGGGGAGGAGAATCCAAAATTGATGAACTGGTCAAGAAAGGAGAGCCGTTCGTTAAAAAGATCCACGCGATCGATCCGGACATTATTCTTCAAGGAGCCATCTTTGAGGTCGTCACTACGGACGTGGACAATGTCCCTGTCCCTGACGCTGTATTTAAAGAGTTTGGTGTGCCTCAGGACCCTCGTAACTTCAGTTACAAGGCCATGCTTTACCCTTTCGGTCATCGCCACAATCACTGGTCCAAGGGTTCGTCAGTGCCAGACATGAGCCGTCTAGAGACCAGGATGTGGTTCTTTTATGTGGCCAAGAGGTGGATAGACATGGGGATCGAGGCGATCCATTTTGGTCAGGTCGAGATCATGGATGACTGGGACCGGAGTCACCGTCATTGGCGGGACATAATGAAGAGGATCCGTTCTTACGCAAAGAGGAATGCCAGGCGCCACATGGTCCTCTCTGATGCGCATGTGCCTAGCGGAGGCATTGTCCATGACGGGAAACTCATGTTTGATCTGCACTCGTTCCCGTCACGTCCTAAGTCCGTTAAGGGTCAGCCCTACAAAGCTATCCTCGAGAAAGGTTTCAGTGATTCAATTTACGGGCGTAGCAAAGGAGGGATCGCGCCGAGCGGATGGGACTGCGAAGCACTTCCTTACATTGTTGAGATTGATAATTTTGGGGTATCCGATCATCCGGGCCAGTACCGTAAAAGTGACAAGATTCATGTCTGGGGATGGGATGAGATTAACTGGTTCATTAAGCAGCCCGAGGATTACCGGAACGAGTGGCTTGAGTATGCCTATGACTGGGTAAGGGAAACGGACCCGAATGGTTACTTTCAGTTACCACTGCGGAGGTTCGAGCATTACTCGGCCAGCATGAATTCTCCGAAGGGGATGAGACAGGAGCAGACCATCAAGAAGATCTGGGATCGCATCGATAAGCGTTAGGGTTAAAGGTCTGGATTTTGTTCATCCGTGAGCCCATAATCTTTGGGCCGCTATGAGAATTTTTCATTTTATCTTCTTTTCCATTATTGTTCTGAGTTCCCTGTCTTTTGCAGAGCAGGTAAAGGCCGAAGTTCCGGCGAACATGAAGACTGATAGACTCGCTGCCTGGTGCATCGTTCCGTTCGATGCGAAGAAGAGGGGCCCGGAGGAACGGGCCAAGATGCTGGCACGTTTCGGAATCAAGCGATGCGCTTATGATTGGCGCGGCGAGCACGTGAAGGAATTCGAGGAGGAGATACTTCAATACAAGAAGCACGGCATTGAGTTCTTCGCTTTCTGGGCCGGTCATGATGAGGCTTACAAGCTCTTCCAAAAACATGGCATTCATCCGCAGGTCTGGCGGACTCTCGGTTCGCCGACTGAGGGATCGGCTGAGGAGATGGTCTCGGCAGCAGCGGACTCGGTCTCGGGACTCGCTAAGCGTCTCGATCAGATAGGCTGTGAACTTGGACTCTATAATCATGGGGGCTGGGGAGGTGAACCTAAGAACCTGGTGGCGGTCTGTGAGGAGCTTCATGAGAGGGGTCACAAGAACGTCGGTATCGTCTATAACTGGCACCATGGTCATGGGCACATAGGGGACTGGAAAGAATCTCTCCAGATCATGAAGCCTCACCTCCTTTGTCTGAACCTGAACGGTATGAATGACGGCGCGGAGCCAAAGATCCTTGACCTGTCTCATGGTCAGCATGACCAGGCGATGGTGAAGATTGTCATCGAGAGTGGTTATGACGGACCGATCGGAATCCTCGATCACCGGACAGATCTCGATACTGAAGTCGCTTTGAGAGCTAACCTTGAGGGACTGGACTGGCTTATTCGTGATTATAATGAGCCCGGATCAGCTGGCCGGAGACCGATAAAGGCTCCGGACAAACCGAAGGTGGAGGCGATGGCTCCCCGGAACATTAACGCCAAGCCACTGGACCCGGAATCGAACCCGTACTGGGACGCGAACGTGAACCGTGACCGAGTCTATGATTTTTATGCGAGGCAGGCCATTGCCCGGGACAAGGAACCTGCTGCTTTTCCCGGACTCGACGGCGCGCACACTGGTCACTGGGGGAACCAGAACGATCAGGAGACCTGGAAAGATGGGAGAGTCAAGGACATGGACATTGGATCCATGGTCAGTGGTGTCTTCCGTGGTCAGGGACTGACCATTCCCCGGGCCGTGAGCGTTCGTCTCCCGTCCGTTCCTGGTCAGAAAGAACCTCTGAACGTGGTCTTTGATACGGATAAGATGCGGTTCGCTGCTGCCTGGTCAGGTGATCTGGTGGCCTGGACTGATGTGAGGCGCAGTTTTGTGCATGGAATTCCCATGGGAGGAAAGCCAGTCGAACTGGTCGATATTAAAGCTCAATTCGAGGGAGCCAAGTTCCTTGGCCTTTACCGTGACGCTGACCGTATCATTTTCTCCTGGTCCTTACCCGATATTGGTGAGGTCAATTACAGGACAGCCGTCGTCATTGACGGGAAGGTCCATGAGATCGAAGTGGAGATTCCTAAGGATCCGGCGCCTCAGTGGGCACAGAAGATCATGACTAGAGGCAAACTCGGGAATCAGGCCCCTTATGCTATTGATACACTTACTCTTCCATACACGAATCCATGGAAGGCCCTCATATTTCCGGGAGGACATGACTTTGTCTCGGAACG
>CACJBM010000074.1 GCA_902591645.1 uncultured Verrucomicrobiota bacterium
GGTCAAACTAATGAGAGAGCCATTTATGTAGATGGAGCTCTATCCAACAGTGAGAGTGACGGTCCAATATTTAATACACATGAAACAGACACGAACGGAACTGTGCTGCCAATCATACTCGGGAACCAAAACGAAAATAACGGAACAAGAGTAGATAATCTTTCTGCGAATCTTAGTATTGCCAAAGTAAAAATCCATGACCTGCCCCTGACCCTAGAAGAAGTTCAGCAAAGCTATGATCAAGACATGGAAAAATTTGGCAAAGGTGGCCCCGTAATCATTTCATTCGAATCCTCCTCATCTAGAGTCGAACCAGAAGAAACAGTCATACTAACTTGGGAAATCGATGGCGCCGAAACAATCTCCATAGACAATGGAATTGGAGACGTGACAAACGAAGATGAATTCGAGGTCAACCCAGATGAAACTACAACTTACACAATAACCGCGTCAAATGATGAAGGACTCACGAAGAAATCATCACTGACTATCTTCGTTTTAGATAGCGGGGCCCTCATAGACATAGATCTCACCAACGCAGAATTAGGTCCACTCCCAACTATTATAAATAACGGATCTCTCAGCGGTGATTTTGAAGCCGAATTTGACATTCCAAATGTAGAAAACATCGATGGGGTAAATGCTGTTACTCTTGATGGATTTAATGACTGGTACGTAGGGCCAGATTCAACTCCTCTGACTGGTGACGCTGACAGATCAGTCGAAGCTTGGGTATGGAACCCCTCAGTACCGGCAGAAGAAACCATAATCGCTTGGGGCAGAAGAGGCGGTCCCGATGCCACGAACTGGTCAATGCTATATGGAAATCATGGGACATGGGGAGCTCTAGGAGGTTGGGGCGGTTCAGCCGACATGCCATTCCAAGCAGGAGGAGGCGCACCTTCGATCAATGAGTGGCACCATCTCGTTCTCACTTATGATGGTCAAAGCAACGAAAGAGCGATTTACGTTGATGGCGTATTATCCAACTCAGAAAATGACGGACCAACATTCAACACCCATGAGACCGACACTAATGGAACACCACTGCCAATCGTAATAGGAAACCAGAACGAAAATAATGGAACAAGAGTAGACAATCTTTCTGCGGAACTTAGCATAGCCAAACTTAAAGTTCATGACTACTCACTCACGCTCGACGAAGTCCAGGAAAGTTTTGACACATCGAGAGCAACTTTCGGTAAAGGAGGCCCAAGAATTTCCTCTTTCCTAGCCTCAGCGAACCCCATAAACGAAAACGACACAGTCACACTCACTTGGGACATTGCAGGAGCTGAATCAATTAGCATCGACAACGAAATTGGTGACGTCACGGATCTCGATGAGATTGAAATTCAACCAGATGAAACAACAAGCTATACGATAACAGCGACTGATTCAGAAGGCGTATCACAAGAAAAAGAAATAACTATCTACATCATCGGCAAAGCTAACCTAATCCATCAATGGACATTTGATGAAAATGGTGGGGCCGGAACAACGCTCATAGACTCTATCGGAGGCGCTGACGGAACCATAGTGGACCAAGGACCCAATGACGGAACCGTATCTGACGGACAAGTCACACTGAGCGGCGGCGGTAAAAATGAGTCTGACTATGTCAGGTTCCCTTCAAATCTAGTAAGCGGACTCTCAAACATGAGTATTGAGACATGGTCAACTCAGCACTCTTCTCAGAACTGGTCCAGAGTCTTTAGTGTCGGGTCTTCAACCAGCAATGTAATACACATGTCATTTTCAAGAGGAACTAACATCAACCAGAATGAACTGCGATGGAACTCAGGAGCAAACATAACGTTACAGGATTTTGGCGGCGCACCACCTAACCCAATTGACGAACAAGTTCACTGGGTCCTGACCGTTAATGATGTTGGAGGCCCTAACGGCGAAACTCAAATCACCATATTCAAGAACGGAGAAGAAGTGCGTAACGGAACCACTACTAACGATCTTTCAGGACTTGATGATTCTGATTTTTTTCTCGGACGTTCTCAGTGGGGCGACAGTACCGCGAACGCATCATGGGATGAATTCCGAATCTACGACGGACTGCTCACTTCGGAACAAATTAAGAGTAACACTGAATCCGGACCTTCACTTTCAGTCGATTCTGACGGTGACGGCATTTCCGACTCGATAGAAGATCGGTACGACTTCCTCGATGCTGAAGATCCAAACGATGCTGGCCTGGACCAGGACGATGACGGTCTTACCAACTTGCAGGAAGTAGATTTAGGTAGCGATCTGGAAGAACAAGACACTGACAATGATGGCATTATCGATGGCGAAGAGGTCGCAGCAAAGACTTCTCCAACTGATGCGGACACTGACAATGATCAACTCAATGACGGGGAAGAAATCATAGCTGGAACTGATCCCCTCGACCCAGACACTGATGGTGACAAAATTTCAGACGGGATTGAAGTTGAAAACAATTCGGATCCACTTGATCCGACAAGCTTGCCTAAGCCGAAGCTACCAGAGCTCATACACAGATGGGCATTTGACGAAACAGGAGGATCAGGGACAATACTTATAGACTCCGTCGGAGGCGCGCATGGCATCATTGAAGATTCAGGAACCAACGACGGATCCGTGGCAGATGGAAAAGTTACCCTCTCGGGAGGAGGCAAAGCCGACTCAGACTTTGTTAGATTGCCTGCAAATTTAGTGAGCACCCTACAAAGCGCTACTATAGAAACTTGGTCCACTCAGCACGCCTCACAAAACTGGTCCAGAGTCTTCTCCGTAGGTTCATCCTCAAGCAACGTAATGCACATGTCATTTACAAGAGGAACCAACATCAACCAAAATGAACTGCGCTGGAACGCACAAACAAACATGACCCTTCAAGACTTTGGCGGCGCACCACCTAACCCAATTGACGAACAAGTGCACTGGGTAGTGACTATAGATGACACGGGCGGACCAGCAGGTGAAACTAACATCGTTATCTACAAGAACGGTGACGAAGTCAGGACAGGAAACACTACAAATGATCTATCAGGATTGACTGACACAGATTTCTTCCTTGGAAGATCGCAATGGAATGACAGCACAGCTAATGCATCGTGGGACGATTTTCGAATCTATGACGGAGCCATGGACCCTATAGCCGTTAAGTTCAGCAACGCACAAGGACCTGACACGGCACCTGGCCAGATTCCATTTGAGATCACTAATATTACTTATTATGCAGATTCTCAAACTGCAGACGTAACTTGGAATTCAAAACCTGGTATAAATTATATCATATGGGTCTCAGAGGACGGACAAGATTGGGCAGACGTGGACGACGCTTTCGAGTCTGAAGGCGACACAACTACATACACAGACATTGAAGCCACTTCCCGGCGACTATTAATTAGAATTGAAGTCTCTGAATAAGGACCACTACTTGCAATGAGCTGCTACCCTAGCCTTCAACTCATCAATAGATTCTAAAACCTCAGCTTCATCCATTTCATTTAGCTCTATTTTGCGTCCAATTTCAGGCACAAAAGTGATAGTCAACTTACCCCCAAGGTGCTCTCTAAATTCTTCGAGTCCATGCAAAATAACGGATCTCCCCCCCTCTGCTCTGTGCAGGTCTGAATCATAGATATCAAATCCGACAGCCTCTATCAAAGACAGGGCCCGCTCACAATCTTCAGAGGACATTAGCCCTATCCTTTTGGAATAAATTAGATCGACTGCCATGCCAATAGCAACGGCCTCACCATGTCCTATACGAAAAGCACTGATTTGCTCGAGCTTGTGAGCGACCCAATGCCCATAGTCAAGGGGACGAGCTGAGCCCAATTCATAAGGGTCTCCCGAAGTGGCAATATGATCAACGTGCTCTTCAGCGCTACGCCTTATGATTCTTTCAAGCGCATCATCATTCAACTCGTTGAGCTGAGATGAGCACTGTTCAATTTTCTCATAAAAGTCCCTACTCCTGACCATTGCCACTTTGATCGCCTCAATGATCCCTGCCCTCTTAGATCTTTCATCAAGTGTCTGTAAAAAAGAAAAATCATTAATAACTGCATAAGGAACAGCAAATGTTCCAACCCAATTCTTCTTACCGAAGAAATTAACTCCATTCTTCACTCCGACACCACCATCGCCCTGACTCAGGCTAGTCGTTGGAATTCGTATCATTCGAACGCCCCGATGAGCAGTAGATGCAGCAAAACCCACAAGGTCCAAAAAAGCACCACCACCAATGGCCATCACAAATGAATGCCGGTCAATTGAGTTTTCACTGATCGATCTCCAGATCTCAGGGACTAATGACCAATCATTCTTACATGGCTCACCTCCAGGCAACACGATAGGAGATTCAACCAGTTCAAGCTCACCGTCTCGGCCACTGAACCATGAACTGATGTCACGCAATAAGTTCTGATTACCCCCCACAACTCCACCATCAACAAATGCAATGACGCGGTGCGGAAAATCACCATCTGACCTAGCAATGACATCAGCAAGTACAGAGTTTTCAGGAGAAAAAAGGTTCCTTGTAAACTCTATCCTATGGGCAAGTTCAAGATGAATGGGTCGCTCAATCATTAGTTCTGTGAAATTTTCGCAGAACAAGAACCTAAGCACTTTTGAGTAATTAATCCAGTCACAGCATGATCCTTAAGGATTAAATATATTCAATATCGCTCAAGTACCTGAGACCTTGGCCTGGAACCAGATAACAAGAGGCAAGAGAGGAACAAAGAAGAGTCCATACAAGCCCAAGTGAGAAGAAAGCGCAAAAGCATCAATCAGAACCATCCCTGCTATCAAATATGAAACTGCCCTACCCACTCGCCCATCATCACTCCCTTTAATGATGCAGAGACAATAGATCGTCCAGGAGAGCCAAAGAGAACCTGCGACTACTGATCCAATTAAATGGAATTGCAATGAATTAAAACTCAGATAGACAGGAACAATGACCGGGCACAACAAAAAGATAAAACCATAGATCTTCACTTCCCTATCAGTCGCCTCCCCCCTAGCAACGACGGTGATCCCGGCAGTATACAAGCCAAGACAAACGCACCATGCAAAAACGCTGTGCGGTATATTATCCGAAACTGCCGAAGCGCATGAAAGATAGAGAATGGACCGGCAGGCTCCCATAATATAAACCGAATGGGACCAGCGTTTGTGAAAAAAGTTGTATGCAATAATCACGATGCTCAATGCCAGAACGAAAAGCAATTGCGCACCTCCAAGAATCATAATCGTCAATCCAGACACCATAAATATCAGAGTAAGAATGACTGCTAAACGTTTTGATACAATTCCCGATGGAATTGGCCTATCAGGTCGGAACTCATTATCAAATGCAACATCAAAAACATCATTCATGACCATTCCACCTGAATAAAATAATGCCGCTCCAAGTACCAGTACTAATAAATTGAATTCTCCAAGAGCCGCGCCTGCTATTAACCATGATCCAACACAATTAGAAAGGACCGTAGGCAAATTAGATATCCTGCACAAATCCAATATACCTTTGGTTTTATTGTCCATTTATATTTAAACGAGTCCGACCCGCTTTAACCCATCTAGGGTCCATTGATATTCTTTGACCAATTGCTCAACAACATCTCCTGACTGCATTTCTTCTGGCAACACTTCCCAAGTATAAGTTTCCATTTCAAGGTGCTGGCAGAGCGAAGGGTCATCCTTCAAAAGGTCAAGAACGTCCTCAATGTGGTCCCTAGTGTCATTAAATTGACTGCCAGGACTGCTGTGCAGCGGTATATGAAAATGAACTCTCCACTCCTCATCATCACACTCACCTGCGCTCATGGCATACTCTAAAGCATCAGGCAAGTCTCTGTACCTTTGCAGCGATCCGTCCTTTGCCTTTGCCACTACCTGATGCAAATAAACATCGTCCTCAAATCCTTTGAGGGTTTTTAAGTTTTGTGGTGCAGGTGACAATCTCAATGCTGAGCTTAAGTGCAGCTTACTTATTCTAATGTTCTTTTCTTTTAGTGCGCCAAACGCATCGACTGCAGATTCAAATTCAATTGCAAGATGACAAGTATCATAATTGACACCAAGGACAGAATCATAAAAACCTCCCTTAGCCGACCGGAACCTATCAAAGAAATCAACAGTCTCAGCTGTGCTTTCAAACCAACCCAAAGGCTCAGGCTCTAAGCCAAGATGCAAATCCATCCCAGTCTGTTCGACTAAACTCGCGATGTGGTCTCCGCACTGAGCAATATTATCAACAATAAGGTCACCCTGAACTCCATCATCACTAATGAACTCCTTAAAAGAACCAGGCAATGTGCTGACACTCCCGGCAATTCCAGGAGGCAATAACTTGACCAGTATATCAAAGAGAAGATTCGTATAATCGACTCTACTCTGATGGGTCCAATCAGGCCGATAAACCTGCTCCTTAACACGAGCACCATGGAACTGCCCATACGGGAATCCATTTATGGTAAAAACATAACAATTGTTCTTCTCGAGCCAAGCCTTGAAATCTTTAAGATTATCAGTCCTCGAATCATTAAGCTCAAGGGCCGCCGAATGGCCCAATCGTAAGCCGATAGCATAGGGCAGATCAGGACAAACTTCAGCCCTTACCCTCAAAGTGTAATCCTCTAATGTCTTAAAGGTCTCATCCCATCCCTCGCCCCGATGAATATTGGTACAATAGGCAAGATGAATACCTTCATTTAGTTCCATTGGATTTAATAGTTTTAAATGAAGATCAGCACCATTGCACCTTAAGACAACTTAAACTTAGGATTTTGGCCCATGAATTGAGCAGGATTTAGATAGACGACTTTATCAATAAATGAATCATCATAGCCTCTCCTCTTCATCTCAAGAGCAGCTTTAGGAACTGACAGAGGATCACTGACACCCCAATCACAAGCGCTGTTCATCCAAACCCTCTCGTGCCCATACAATTCAAGCATGTCCACTGCCCGGTTCGGGGTAACTTTAGATTCGGGATAAAGCGTCATTCCTGCCCAGAACCCCTTATCGATAACCAACGGCGCAGTGTGCTCCTCGACATGATCAATTATGACCTTCGACGGATCGACACTAGAATGATTAGACAATGCATCAACGATAAGCTTAGTGCCCTTCAACTTATCCTCGAGGTGTGGAGTGTGGACGAGAATCATCTGATCATGATCAACGGCAAGTTGAATGTGTTCTTCAAGAATCTGCAGCTCATTACGAGTATTTTTATTTAGACCAATTTCACCGATACCAAGAACATTATCACAATCAATGAAATCAGGGATAATTGATATGACTTCACGAGCAAGCCCAACATCCTCAGACTCTTTTGGATTAATGCAAAGCCAGCAATAATGGTCTATACAAAACTTTGCAGCCCGTTTCGGTTCGTACTCAGTTATCTGACGAAAATAATCATAAAAACCCTGCGACGAGGCCCTATCAAATCCGGCCCAGAAAGCAGGCTCATTGACTGCCTTACAGCCGGCGCAGGCAAGTGCCATATAGTCGTCCGTAGTTCTACTCACCATGTGAGCATGTGGTTCAATGTATCGCATCACTTAATAATTATTTATTGTTCTGGAGATGGCGCACCAAATGCCCCTTGTATCGTTGATTCACTTACAGGTTCAGCCGATTGATCACTCAATAGATTAAGGACTCGAGCAGCCCTGCCTGGCTCAGCACTGAGAAGCTCCGGCAAAGCCTCCTTAAGAGCCGCCACCCTATAATCATCTGACTGCTCATGTCTATCAATACGATCAAGGAAAGCAGCAATATCAATGAGTTTGATTCGGGCATCCATGAAACCCAAATCGACGAGGTTAGTTTTTTTCTCTGACACGATACAATTATTTTATAATTAATTTCCCTGCAAGACTACCCTATTTTGAGTTCTTTTTTAAAGTCATTAGATACTCAACTAAATCGACAAGATCATCTTTGGTCATAGCAGAGACTAAACCGGATGGCATTAATGATACTCCGAGAGGAACCCTCGATTCGACT
>CACJBM010000075.1 GCA_902591645.1 uncultured Verrucomicrobiota bacterium
TTATTTTGATCTGATATTAATTGTACGGAACTAAGTGGTCAAAACCAATTCGTACTCATTAATACTTTTTTCTGTTCACTTAATTAAGTGAGTAAGTGCCTTGTGCAGAGAGGGATAGGTTAATTTGTAGCCTAGTTCTGGCATGCGTTTTGAGTATACAGACAAGTCAGCGAGTAGAGTTTCTTCTGCCATTTCTCCGAATATCAATTTAATTAAGATTTCCGGTGCCGGTAAAAGGGCAGGGCGATTCAATAGTTTTGCTAAGGCATTAGTGAATTCCTTGTTAGTTACTGGTTCATCTGCCACAGCATTAATAGGGCCGTTCCATCTATCATCAGATAAGGCTTCGTTAATCATGCCAACAAGATCATCAATCGAAATCCAACTCATTCTTTGAAGCCCGGACCCTATCCGACCTCCTAGCCCCAGTTTCATGAATGGAAGCATTTTCTTTAAGGCACCACCAGTAGGCGTTAGCACGACGCCAATGCGCATAATACATACTCTAATATTTGCTTCGAGTGCAGGGTTCGTCGCTTCTTCCCAACCTTTGCAGACAGTGGACAAGAACCGTTTTCCCGGAGGCGAATCTTCAGTATGAGATTCATTGGAATCTTGATCATAATAATTTATTCCGGAAGCGCTGATGAGAACTTTTGGAGGAACAGGTAATTTTGCGATTGATTCAGATAGTAGTCTTGTGCCTCTTTCTCGACTCTTTGAGATTTTTTCTTTTTGTGATTTACTCCATCTGCGACTCGTTATGTTTTCTCCGGCCAAATGAATCACAGCATCGAGTTGCTGTGATTTAGATAGATCAATCGAGTCCGATTGTGGATTCCATTTAATGTCTTGATCATCGATGGGGTTTCTAGTCAGACGTATGACTTTGTGTCCTTTTGTTTCAAGATATGGAATCAAGTGTTTGCCTACCATTCCTGTGGCTCCACTGATTAATATGTTTTTAGCTTTCAAGGTAAGTTTATTAGTAATGTATAGTTGCTGGGATTTTCCCATGAAATTTTTCTTATAAGTGATTCGACATGATCAACTAAATGAACGAAATTTACCTTAGCTTGGATCTGAATTTAGCATCATAAATCATTGGATCTTTTTTATGCCTTTAGTCGTGATCAAGAAAAGTAAAGAAAGTCCAAAGATGACGCCTCGCGGTAAGGGTCTAGTTGGAATGTCAGTTGCTATGATTGTTATTGGCTCAATGATTGGAGAATCTTTAATCGTTCAGTTGGGTGTTTTTGGGGTCATTATCTTATTTTTCGCTTATTATGCTGCGAAGCAAAACGCTAAAAAATTAAGGATATTAAGGAGAATTCCTAGGACTGTTTTTTCGGGGCATGATTTTAATTTTGAATTGGAAATAACGAATAAGAAGCGGTGGATGAGTTCTCGTAATATAATGATCTATGATCATTATTTGCCGTTTTCTGAGAAAGGTTTTGCCTGTGATTTGATTAGACCTGGGCAGAGCCTGACTGAGGACTTTGGGACTCGGGTAGTGGAGAGAGGAACTGTCAAAGGGAAGGGATACCGAATCGTTTCGGATTTTCCTCTTGGACTATTTCATGTAGTGAAGCGTCGACGTGGGATGGAAGTGATGCAGGTTTATCCAAGGCCAATGCTTACCGCAGCTATTAAATCGACGGTGGCCGGTGGAGGTGAAGGGAATTCGTTAATGTCATTTATGAACAATAATGATGGGGAAATATGTGGATCTAGAGAATTTCAGAAAGGGGATAAAGTGAATCAGATTATTTGGCCTGCTTATGCAAGGATAGGACGACTTTACGTCCGCGATTATGATTATTCACAGCCTCAGAGATATTCTTTGGTTTTCCATTCCTATTCTCCTTCCGGGAAACTCATTTGGCCGGAAGTCTTTGAGCATGCAATTAGTTTGGTCACTGGTCTAATATTAATGTGTAGGGACCAGAATATTCCTTTCGAAATTTGCGGTCCTTTCACTGGATGGGAAATGATTGAAATAGAAAATCCTCGTTTTATTTCAGAAGTGCTAAAATGTTTGGCTGAAGCTCAGCACGATCCCGAGTCTGATCTTGAAGTAGTTTCCAAAGTGTTAATGACTCTGTCTGGTACTCATCCTGTCTTCGTGATTAGTGAGGCTTCAGTTGACACATGGGCTGATAAGTTACCTCAACTTCCAAGAGTCATTAATTGCGTTGATAACGAGGTCTTAAAGTCAAAGAAACCTAAGCTAAAAGATTTTCGTAGTGTGGCTTAATGCGGTTATGGATAGCGTATTTCAGATTGGCAGTTTCGTTGTTTTACTTGGTTCTATTTTGTTAATAACTTGGTTATTTTCAATTAAGGGGAACTCTAGTCGTAATGTCATTACTTCTCTGAGTTTTTATATTGCGGTTTCGATTTCTTTATTTTTCTTTACTGCTAACGAAGGGGAAGGATTGATGAGTTTTTGGGTGGTGCTTGGGGCGATGTCTTTGTGCATTGGTATTATGGTCTGGGCCTTTGAATGGCGAGTCGATCGGTTAAGATTTGTTCTGGCTCATAAAAGGAATGATTCTTCATGGTTCCTGTTGTTTGGTTTTTCTGCCCTATTGTCTGTGCTGATAGCGTTTCTTTTTGTGAGGCCATTGCCGCTGGTTGGAACCCAATTTGTTAATTTGGGACAATCAGTCAAAAACACCTTGCCTTCTCTTATTGAAATTACAGATAGGATAAGAAATACGACTCAAGTGGGTAATGATGAATCAGAGCAAACCAAAGTTTCAGGTACTGGTTTTGATAATCGCAGAGAATTGCCAAAAAAGGGAAATATTAATCTAGGTAATCAAGAAGTGATGTATCTGCGGATCCCTGATGGCGGAGAATTTAATAAATTCATTGCTCGGCAAAATTATGTCCGGAATGCGGTCCTAGACAAATATGTTGGAGACGCTTGGGAGTCCTTGAGCATGGAAAAGGAATGGCGTTCCGATGAAATGGATGGAGTTAAGGATGATTGGGTCAGGATCGCTGAAGGGAAGGGTATTTTGCATGAGATTTATTTACCTGTGTCTGGTGGAGCCGGGTTACCTGCGATTCAGAACCCATTGGCCTATAGGTTGAAATTTATAATTGGTTCAGGTTTTAATTCGTATCAGGCTGAACTTAGAGGATCAGTTCGTTATCAGGTCGAGTCTCGGCCCCTCGTCTGGTCAGAAATCAGGGGAGAAGCTCAAGGAATTTCTCCAAGAATTAGTCCTGACCTTCTTTCTCCAGCGAAAGGTAATTTGGGCCGTAAAGTTAAATCTCTATTTTCTGAAATTACTGAGGGGTTAATTTCTGCACCCGCGAAGTTGGATTCGATTCAGAGTTATTTAAGGTCGGAGTTTAAATACAGTACAGAGGTTAAGAATCTGAAAAGCTTATCAGCGATGGAGAATTTTCTATTTCAAGAGCGTGCTGGATGGTGTGACTATTTTGCTTCTGCTGCGGCGCTCCTTGCTCGTGAGGCTGGATATCCTTCGCGAACAGCTTATGGATTTTCTGGTGGGAGAGCCTTCACTGAAGGAGGGATTGTTTCTTATGATGCCTCAGATGCTCATGCATGGGCTGAGGTGCTGGTGCAGGGGCATGGCTGGGTAGTTTTTGATGGGACTCCAGTTGGAGCCGGGGCAGCGCGGCTCCCTGCACGGTCGAACATTGAGGATTTAAAAGCCCCGGAACTTTCATCATACAAGGATGCTCATGAAAGTGAGAACAACGTTGAGATTGCTAAAGATCCTGAAGGGGATAAGAGAACGCAGCTGATTTGGCTTGCTGGTTTGTTGGGTCTACTTGCTCTCTTTTTCTTGAAAGTATTTGTTAAGAGCTTTATCAAAAAAGTAAAGAAAAGTGACCTGGATGGGGCATCAGAAAGGGAGCTTTATCTGGACCGAGATGCTCCGCCCTATTTGTTGGAGTTTTTAAGAATGTGTTTAGAGCTTGGTCGTCCAAAGGCCAAGGGAGATACGATCAGAGAGGCTATTCAAAGGGTCAGGAATGAGAAGGAGTTTGAGGCCGAAGCGTTTGACCTTTTAGCGAATTATCATTATGCCGTCCGATATGCCGGATCTGAGCGTGATAGAGCCACAGAAGCAGCGCTAAAGAAATCGTTCCGCCGTCTCCGCAAGGGAAGAGGAGTCTCTCTTTAATTCTCTACGATCCAGATGTTTCGGTAACGGACAGGGTTGCTGTGGTTCTGTAGATGAATATTACCCTGACTGGATCTCTTTCTGAGATTTACCTTATCGTGAATAATAATGCCATTATGCTTCACAGTCATAATGGGCGGCTTGTCCTTGGTGGCTGCCTGAAATTCAACGTCGTAAGTCTGCCAACGGAGTGGAGGATAACACATGTTAACGTCTGGTCTTTTCCACTTATAGAGGCCTCCGCATTCGTTTGATTCTCCGGAAAGTCCAAACGAGTCAAGCATCTGTGTCTCGGTTCCAAGCAAATACATTCCGCTGTTTCCACGGCCCTGACCCCTTGCCTTTGGCATGTAGGGGAGCCTGAACTCAATGTGTAAGGTAAAGTTTTTGAAGTCATTGCGTGCCGAGTTTACTCCCTCCATTAGTAATCCGTCCTCAGTCTTCCGAGCCCCAGTCTTCCAGTGCTCAAGAGAAGAGCCGTCAAAGAGTTTGATTGCGCCTTCAGGTGCCTTCATTCCCATTGTCGGGCTTTTTCTCTCAACGCGATTGAGTGTTCCGAGTGCCTTCCCCCCGGCACTGTAAATGGTGAGCTTTCCTTCTTTCAGGACAGCAGATGATCCGCCTTCTTCTTTTTTGAAGGTCACTGATCCGTCATCGGCTTGCTTTGCCTCCGATTGGGCTCTCTCACTAAGGTCCCAACCATTGCCCGGAAGCCCTCCCTCGAATCCTACCGCATTAAAGATTCCGTTTCCGAGCGCAACGACTTGAATTCCTACAATTGACTTGTTTCCGTTCCCTTTCGTGTAAGACCCCTCATATTCACCTTGGATCGAGAAATCAGGATCTTTGGCAGCATCTTCAGGTGTAGAGTAAGCGCCTTTCTTGTCCGGAGCTGAAAAAGCATAGGTAAGGAAAATTGATGAGAATAAGGTTAATTGGATCAGTGGCTTCATGTCAGTGCAAGTGTTCCGGTTAGAGTGATTTTAGGTAAGCTGTAATATCTGCAATGTCTTGTTCAGAGAGTCCTTGCTGAGCTGCTGACATCATCAATGAGGATTCCATTTTCCCCTGACTCTTGACTCTCCCCTTTGGAATGGTTTGAGTTATTCCTCCCATTGATTGGATGACTAGGGGGTCGCCGGCAGATAGTAGTCTTCCCTGAATTTTAATTCCGTCCTTAGTTTCAATTTGGTAGCTATCATAACCGCTAGCAATATCAGCTGAAGGATTAATGATAGATTGAATGATGACTTCGGCAGTTTGCGTCTTGCCATAATCGGTCAGAGTGGGTCCGTATTCAACGCCTGTCCCATCAATGTGGTGGCACATGTAGCATCTAGCAGCAACAGTCTTACCACGAGCAGGGTCTCCTTTCATTGCAAGGATTTTGGCAGCGGGTGCATACTCCCGTTTGACTGGCGGAGGCAATACGGCGCCGACAAGTTTTACACTTGAAGGGTTATAGATGCCTCGTGACTTGAGTGACCCTACTATGTCATGTTCTTTCCATCGATGATTTCGATTGTTCAGGAGCCACCAAATTGCTTCGGCCTTGGCTCGTCCAGTGGCTCTTTCAGCGACAGCGAGCATAGAATCAGCTCCTAATTTTGACTTAATAAACGCTAAGGCAACCACAGCCGCTTTCTTCTGGGCCTCAGGAACTCCTGATGCCATGGCCCTTCCTGCCAACATTAGTGCTGATTTCTCAGGGTGCAGCCTCCATACAATATCAGCAAACTCTTTGCTCCATTCTCTTGGTTCATTGCTTCCTATTGCCCTTCCAATTGCATTATAACTTTCGGTTTCCTTTCCTGTAGAAGCTATGCCTAGTGCGTCTAGGTAAGTTCTATCCTTGCCGTCGTAACCCTTTGCTAGTGAGACTATGTGCTCTCCTGCCTTATCGAATGAAACGTTACGGAGTGACGTTGCCAGTTCTCTCCGTACTGAGGGATCAGGATCCTCTGATATTTTCTTGGCTAAAGGTAGGATGTCATTTTCTGAACGCCTCAATGAACGGACAGCGGCCAGGCGCAGACGAGGATTATCTCCATTTAGAATTTCCTTTGTCAGCGCGACTCCAGAATCCCCCAGATGAGGAAGCAAGAAAGTTGCACGGGCTGCGATGTAAGGATTGGGGTCTTTTAATAATTCTTTAACGGCAGGAATGGCTTTGTCTTTTTGTTTCTTTAGAGCTGTGAATCCAAGGTTGCGGACATTCGCTGCATTGCTTTTGATAGCAAGAATTTGTCCTTCAGTTGAATTGAGATCGATCTTTGGTGTTGTGGATTTGAATCCTTTAGGCGCGACGCGGTAAATTGCTCCCGAGAGTGTGTTGTCGTGATCCGCATGGCCGCCGACTCTTGGATCATACCAATCAGCAACATAAATGGCTCCGTCTGTTCCAACGACAACGTCAGATGGGCGGAACAGTGTCTTTGCCTCATTATTGGTTCTGCCTCCTTTAAAATCAGTCCCGGCGAATTCCTCAGCAGCATTAGTTGTTAAAAAGTTGAACCTTTCAAGCTTAAACCCTGCCCCATCCTGAACAGGTAAATATCCGAAGACCACATTTCTGGCTGGCTCACAGCTTAATAACAATCCACCTGCATAAGCCTGACCCAGAGCCCCTCCCTCATAGAAACAAATTCCTGTAGGTGATCCGCCACCATAGACATCACCTGATGGCATCGTTCCTGGATCTTCTTGTCTCCATTCGGCGATTGGAGTTGATTGGCCTGGGCGTCTGTCGGATTGCCAGCTCCTTTTGCCATCAGCAGAACAGAATCCTGCATTGCCATATTCGAGAAGGAAAGAAGTCCTTGATGCAGGAGGATCATCATTGTCATTTTGAAAAACATCCCCGAACGAAGTGATGGTCTGCTCATAACTGTTACGGAAATTATGCCCAATGGCTTCTACGTTTGTTCCATCCGGGTTCATTCGGTAAGCGGCCCCGCCGATCCAAATGTGTCCATCATCACTTTCTTTACCTGCTATCTGGCGCATCTGATATGCGCTTCCAACACGAAACGTTTTACCTGACTTGTCAGTGAATTGGGCTCCGCAGTTACCATGGTTCCAGTACCATTTTCCATCTGGTCCCACAGTGACTGAATGAAGAGAATGATCATGTTGCTTGCTGTTAAATCCTGTAAGAAGAACTTCCCGCTTATCTATTTCCGGATCAAATTTCAGGTCCCTGTTGACGTCAGTGTATATGACTAGGTCCGGCGTCATAGAGACAACGATCTTATTGTCAATGACCGCGACTCCGAGTGGTGCTGTAAGAAATTTTTCCTGAACGAATACATGAGAGCTGTCAGCCTTTCCATCACCATTAGTATCTTGAATCACAACTATCCGGTCACCTTCTGGCTTTCGGTTTCCGTGCCGACGATAGTTTACTCCTTCTGCTACCCATATTCTTCCGTCCTTATCTACATCCATGTTAGTTGGGTTGTAGAGCATAGGTGATTGTGCCCAGAGGGTGACTTCCAGGTTCCCATGAGCTGCGAAAAGCTCGAGAGGAACGACTTTGTGCTCAGCTCTTAAAGCTGAAGAGAGAAAGGAAATGACGATTAATTGGTAAAAATAGCGGATCATTACCTATTTATTGTGTTCCGAATCTGTATCTCACACAATATTGAAATTTGTTTCTTGGATTAAAAATATCCACTTGCACCAATCCCAACCACTAAGCATATTCTCGGCTTGGCAAATCCTGC
>CACJBM010000076.1 GCA_902591645.1 uncultured Verrucomicrobiota bacterium
TGTTGATATTGATAATGATGGTGACCTAGATATTTATGTTTGTAATTATGACACGCCTAACCTGCTTTACATTAATGATGGTAAAGGTGTTTTCACGGAGTCCGCCAAGGATTCTGGGATTGATGTGAAGGACGCGAGCCTCTCTGCTCACTTTGCAGACTATGACAATGATGGTGACTTGGACTATTACCTCATAACGAACCGACTCATTCGTGCCGGAGGCTTACCGACTGCGAAGGAAGCGACTTATGTTAAAGAGGATGGGAAGCCAGTGCTTCGGCCTGAGTACAAACCCTTTTATCAAATGTATGAGAAGGCAGGTGGTAAGTATACAATCAGGACCATTGGACGTCCTGACCGATTATTCGAGAATGACGGTAAGGGTCATTTCCGTGATGTGACTAAAGAAGCCGGGATTGAAGATCAGGCCTATGGATTATCGGCAACCTGGTTCGATTATGATGGTGACGGATTGATTGACATTTATGTCGCTAATGATTTCCAGGACCCTGATTATTTTTATCGCAATAATGGGGACGGAACATTCACTAACGTCATAAAATCAGCAGTTCCCCACACGACATGGTTTTCAATGGGGAGTGATACCGCTGACTTAAACAATGATGGGCTATTGGATCTCTTCGTTTTGGATATGGCTGCGACTTCGCATTACAAGGCAAAGATTGCTATGGGAGACATGAGTGCATTCAAGGATTTCATGGACACTTCTTCGCCGCGTCAGTTGATGCGTAATGCGCTTTTCATTAATAGTGGAACTCCGAGGTTTCTTGAAAGTGCATGGCTCAGTGGTATTGCCGCTTCTGGTTGGTCATGGGCTGCGAAACTATCTGATTTTGATAATGATGGATTCACTGATGTTTTTATTTCTAATGGGATGAGTGCAAATATCCGTAACCCGGACGCGTATTTTAGAGTTGCAGTGGATGGTAAAGAGAAATTCATTCCATATTCTCAGTCCATGCTTCAGGGAAGAGAGGAATGGCAACTATGGAAAAGAACAGGATTACAGAAAGATACGAATCAGGCCTTTCAAAACCTAGGCCATTTAAAGTTTAAGGACGTTTCCAAGGGCTGGGGCCTTGACCATTTAGGGGCAAGCTACGCAGCATCGACTGGGGACCTTGATCGGGACGGAGACCTTGACCTTGTCGTTGCGAGTCTTGATGAGCCAGTCAGGATATTTCGTAATGATAGTGCACGGAACAGGGTCACTATTTCTCTTCGTGGTAATGAATCTAACCGTTATGGGATCGGTGCTATTATCCGTGCAGATTCTGGCACAGATAAACAAACAAAGATCATGAATCCGATGACCGGATATGCTTCATGCAATGGTCCTATTATGCATTTTGGAATTGGGGATAATGACAGAATCGATCGTCTTGAGGTGGAGTGGCCCGGTGGAATCAAACAGTCCTTTAAGGATCTCTTGGCCGGGTCGCATTATGTTGTTTCGCAGAGCAATGAAGGCCCTATTCCAAAGGAACCGATCAAGGGAACAGGCGCCGAGCCAATGTTTGCTTCTGTTAAATCCATTAAGCCGGCATCTCATAAGGAGACGTTCTTCAATGATTTCGCTTTGCAGCCATTATTGCCCAATAAGCTCTCTCATTTAGGCCCTGGATTAGCCGTGGGAGATACGGACGGAGACGGTGTTGATGAAATTGTGCTCGGCTCAGCGCGTTCTGGATCTCTTGCCGTTCACTATAACCGTGAAGGTTCGATATCCTGGAAAGAAATTTCTGCAAGTTCAGCTCACAGTAGTTCTGAGGACATGAGTCCTTTATTGTTCGATGCGGACCGTGACGGAGACGCGGACCTCTTCGTTGTGAGTGGTGGCGTGGAGTCTAAAGCAGAAGAACTCAAGGACAGACTATATTTAAATGATGGTAACGGAGCATATGAGCATGCTCCTGATGGAACATTACCTGATCTGATGGTCAGTGGATCGGTTGCATCTGCAGCTGACTTTGATCGTGACGGGGATTTGGATGTTTTTGTTGGGGGACGACTGCGTCCAGGGGAATATCCTACTGGCCCAAAGAGTACACTATTACTTAATGAAACTGTTAAGGGAGAGAAGGTGCTCTTCACAGATCGAACTAAGCAGATTTGCCCGGGAATTGAAAATTGCGGAATGGTGACGAGTGCACTCTGGTCAGATGCGAATGGTGACGGATGGGTCGATCTATTGTTAAGCATTGAGTGGGGGCCAGTTCGAATATTTATAAACAACGAGGGAAAATTTGAAGAGACGACTCAGAGCTCAGGACTCAAAGAATATTCAGGCTGGTGGAATGGTCTCGCAGGGAGGGACCTTGACGGAGACGGAGACATCGATTATGTGGCTACTAATTTTGGACTCAATACCAAGTACCATCCTTCTAAGAAGAAGCCGGCCCAAATTTATTATGGTACCTTTGGTGAATCGTCCACGCCAAAGATCGTCGAAGCCAAAGTCGCTGAGGACTGCATTTTACCTGTTCGGGGAAAGAGTTGTTCGCAGAACGCCATGCCTTTTGTGAAAGAAAAATTCGACACTTATCACAAGTTTGCTTCAGCTACTCTGACTGATATCTATACACAGACAGCGCTCCAGAAATCGGAGTCATTTGAGGTAAATTATCTTAAGAGTGTTGTTTTTATTAATGATGGAAAAGCTAATTTTAAGGCAGTTCCTTTGCCTGAATTGAGTCAGATTGCACCAGGATTCGGCGTCATTGCTACTGAGGTTAATGGTGACGGGAAAGCTGACATTTACTTGGTACAGAACTTTTACCATCCTCAGAGAGAGACCGGAAGGATGGCCGGTGGGATGAGTGTTTTATTGCTTGGAGACGGTTCGGGTTCCTTTAATGAAGTCTGGCCTCATAGGAGTGGGCTAGCAGTTCCAGAAGATTCGAGGGGACTTGCTTCATGTGATTCGAACGATGACGGGTGGGTTGATTTTGCAGTTGGTATCAATGATGGAAAAATGAAACTATTTGAAAATAAGGCAAGATCTGATTCTGGGAACAAGTCTTTCATGGTTCAACTCTCTGACGGGCCAGGTAATCCTACTGGTGTTGGAGCAAGGGTCCGTGTTGAATTAACTGATGGATCCTCTCAGACCGATGAGGTTAGAGCTGGTGGCAGTTACTTGTCCCAGTCTTCGCCTGGATTATTTTTTGGTTTGAGTGGTGGCAATAAGGTCAAGAATATTAAGGTTCGGTGGCCTGATGGAGAGGAGACTGCCCACCAGTATCTTTCTGGAAAGCATAAGGTAATTATTACTCGGACCGCTCAATAGCGGCACTGATGTTGAAAAGACGCGTTTTCCAAAATTATAAGATTAGTGACTGGATTTTAATTTCAGTGCTGATGATTTGTGTTTTGTTTTCTGCAGTTTCTTGTAAGGAAAATCCTGAAGAGAAACTGGAAGATCATTCCCAAATCGAGAAAATTGAATCTATTAAGATAGAGAATACTGAAAAGGATGAGGAAGGTCATCAGAAGATGCTTAGTTTGCTTGCCGGGGTCCGAGACTTAACTTCTACGAAGAATCAGTATCTGGGTGATGGTCGAGCAAGGAAGGTCCGAGAACTCCTTGCCAATGCGACTCCTCAAACGCCGGCCAAGGAGAACTGGTTCCATCATCGCATACTCGGATGGGCAGAACTTAATCTTGGGAATGAGACTGAGGGCATTAAGCATTTGAAGCTCGCCTATGATCTTTTACCTGCAGTGAAAGATTCGATCGAAGAGAAGAGGGCCATGGAAAATATTTTTATGCTCGGAGTTGCCTGGATGAGACGAGGGGAGACAGAGAACTGTTGTGCTAGGCTCACGCCTGAAAGTTGCATTCTTCCTATCCGTGGAGGAGGCATTCATTCGAAGGAGGAAGGTTCCAGGAATGCCATCATATACTTTGATGAACTTCTCAAAAAGGCCCCTGCAAAATCAGTTTGGCATTATAGGGCAAGGTGGTTATTAAACATTGCGTGGATGACTCTCGGTCAGTATCCGGGATCTGTTCCTGAGGAATATTTAATCCCTGAAGCATCTTTCCGCAGCAATTACCAGTTCCCCGTCTTACATAATATTGCTACTGATCTAGGCATTGATACGTTCAACTTGTCAGGAGGAGTGGTGATTGATGATTTTAATAATGACAATTATCTAGATCTTTTTACGACTTCATGGGCATCAGATGCGTCCCCTAAGCTCTTCATTAGCCGTGAGGACGGCTCTTTCAATGAGCCTACAATTCCGACTCGACTTGAAGGAATTTATGGAGGCCTTAACGTTGAATCTGCGGACTTTAATAATGACGGGAACCTCGATATTTTTGTACTTCGAGGTGCCTGGCTTGCGGCTGCCGGCAGTTACCCCAATTCTTTGCTCAGGAATAACGGGAACGGAACATTCACGGACGTGAGTTTTAATCTTGGGCTCGCTAACATTCATCGTCCTACTCAGACCGCAGGTTGGGCAGACTTTGATAATGATGGTGATCTTGATCTTTTTGTAGGCAATGAAACTACTCCTGGAAATAATGCTCCTTGCCAGTTGTTTAGGAACGATGGAGAGCTGGGTTTTGTTGATGTTGCTTTGAGTGCCGGTGTCACAAATGACAGGTTCACTAAAGGAGTGAGTTGGGGAGATTATGATAATGACCGGTACCCAGACCTTTACGTTTCAAACTTCCGTTCCGAAAACAGGCTATACCATAACAATGGAGACGGGACCTTCACGGACCTAGCTCCAAAACTGAAGGTGACCGGTCCTTTTTCTAGTTTTCCTGCTTGGTTCTGGGACTATGACAATGATGGGAACTTGGACATTTTTGTTTCAAGCTATTCTGGGAACATTGAGCATGTTGCCGCTCACCGGCTAAAAGAAGAGGCTGATTTTGAAACGCTGTGCCTTTACCGTGGCGATGGTAAGGGAAATTTCATCAATGTTGCTGCTGATGTTGGGCTTCAGGACCCTGTACTTCCTATGGGATCGAACTTTGGTGATATTAATAATGATGGATACCTTGATTTTTATCTGGGGACCGGTGATCCGGGATTCGGTAGCCTCATGCCGAACCTGATGTATTTGAATGTCAGTGGTAGAAAATTTGTTGATGTGACCATGGCTTCTAGGCTCGGTCATCTGCAGAAGGGGCACGCAGTATCTTTTGCTGACCTCGATAATGATGGAGACCTTGATCTTTTCGAACAACTCGGAGGCGCGTACCCTGGTGATGCTTTTAGTGACGCACTTTTTGAGAATCCTGGATTTAAGAATCATTCAATTACTGTCAAACTCGTCGGCAAGAAAACGAACCGATCAGCTATCGGTGTAAGGATCAGAGCTGACTTCAATGAGGCTGGAAGGATGCGTTCAGTTTATAGGCACGTTTGTTCTGGCGGTAGTTTCGGTGCGAATCCGCTTCGACAGACCATAGGAACGGGCAGTGCTGGAAAGATACAAAGCCTTGAAATCTTCTGGCCCCTGACGGGCAACACTCAGAAATTCACAGAAATTCAATGTGACCAGACCATTGAAATTGTTGAAGATTCAAATACATATAAATCTCTTAATCTAGTTCCGAGACCCTTTCTGAAAGAAAATTCCAGATAAGGTTTTTAAAGAGATTCACTTTACTTTTGTTGTTAGGAGAGGTTTTTTATGCTCCTCCTCTTTCAAATAATATCTCTCAACAAAAATAACCTTCCCCCTTATCATGAGACAATTCTCTCTTCTGATTTTTTCTGCCCTTGTATTATCATCCTCAGTCATTGCCGATGTACTAAAGATTTCGGATGGTTCTCGACTTTCCGGAAAGATTATCAAGGTCGAGGATGGTACAATTAGTCTTAAGACAACATACGCAGGAACGATCAAGGTAAAGCAGAGTGAGGTCCTTTCATTTGAGACAGAGGATCCGGTATTAGCGAACCTTAAGGGAGGAAAGACAGTCACAGGATCAGTGAAGTCTAAAGGTGATAAGTTGAGAATAGGAGAGGAGAATCCAAACTCGCTCGTGAGTTTGACTCAGATCCTCAGCCTAAAACCTGATCCTGGCAAGAATCCTAAAAAGGATTGGATCTTCTCTGCAGGATTTGATCTGCTGGGAAAGCAGGGAAATACCGAGGAAATGAGCATCGGAGCTAATGCTTTGGTTGCAAGGAAAGGTCCAAAAGATGAACTGAAATTTACTGCTGAATATGAGGACAGGGAAAAGAACACTGAGAAGACTGCAGATCGAATAGCTGGTGGAGCTTCTTATGAATATTTTTTTAAGGATTCACTTGGTTGGTACCTGAGGTCCGAGCTTGAAAGTGATGACATTACTTCCGTGAATTTACGTTCGACTACCGGTGCCGGTGCTTCTTATAGATTACTTAACAAGGACAAGCAAACGTTGGTCGCCAGATCAGGTCTCGGATACCGATTCACTGACTATGAAACCTTAAAGGATGATGAGTCATCTCTGACTCTGGATCTGGGCCTGACCCATAATTACAAATTCAACGACATAGTATCGATCGCTAATCAGTTGAGTTACGTTCCTGGGATCGGGGGTTCAGGTAATAACCGATTTGTTCATGATAGTACGCTCGTTTTTCCGATCGGAAATGGTGATCATTGGAGCTTGAAACTTGGCATTAAGAATGAATATGAGACCGAGCCTGCAGTTTCTGAGAAGTTGGACACGACCTATTACTCAAAGATGAGCTTCACTTGGAAATGATTATTTGGACTTTTAATCGAAGCTAATTTCAGGCTTCTTACGGACCGAAAGCTCTGTCCTGAGAAAGTTTGAGTCCTTGAATCCGAACGATTTTGCCAAAAAGACTTCAGGGATTCTTTGAGAGGTTGTCTTGTATAGTTCGACACTGTCATTGTAACCCTGACGCATTAAAGCCACTTCATTCTCAACGCGTCGCAGTTCTTCCATCAGTTTACCGAGCATTTCTTGTCCTTTGAGCTCCGGATACTTCTCTGCCAAGGCAAACATTCGTTCTGTTAATTGGTTTTCGGTTTGCATGATTGTGTCAATTTCCTCCGTGGAGAACTTTTTTTTCTGACTGATCGATGTTCTTAATTCGCTAATTTGCCTGTGAACTTCCTTCTCGTGTTCGAGGTATGATTTTGCTGCAGACTCGATATTAGGGATTAATTCTGAGCGTTTCTGTAGGGAAACTTCGATGTTAGAATGAGCTCTTTTGACCCTATTCCTTAAGAATATCAGATCATTGAACATGAGAATGAATGTACTGGCAATGAGGAAGGCCGGAGCGGTCAGGGACGATAAGATAAAATCGCTCGGCGAATAGGAACCGGTCCCGGCAAAATAGAGGAGAACCAGTGTCACTATGCCGATGAAACCGCAACTGATTCGGAACAGGCCGGCTCGACTGATCTTAAGCATGGTCTCGTTCTCGGTCCTATCTGAGATGAGGAAAGGAAAATCATCATCGTCACCGTCTGCCATCTGGAGGGTCTCTCCTACGATCGGTTCGATCACGGCCGATCCGAGGAGATAAATTTCCTGATTTTCAGCAATGTGCCATTCATAATAGGTTCGGCGTCCTGAGCTTCTTCTTTCTTTTTGCTCACATATGAATTCAGCACCGAACGGAACGAC
>CACJBM010000077.1 GCA_902591645.1 uncultured Verrucomicrobiota bacterium
TGCCAAAACGCGAAAGAGGCACTCTTAATCAGTCCAAGTCAGATTCTTATCCTGCAGAATATGGTTCACTCATTCAGCAATATCTTAAAAATTTGTCAGACAAAGCGACGAACAAATAAAAGCTGTAGATCGAATAATCCTTTAGCCTGAAAAGCACCACAAATGGGAATATCTATTACAAATATTATTAAAGAAATATCAGTAAATATAGTCATTTTCCTCTCATTGCTAAATTCCGCAATCAGCGCCCCCTCCAAAGGTCGACTAGAAGATCCGGTCAAAGTTAATGCGGCTACAGAGACAGTCATTAATGGGGCACTCGCCTACCTAGCATCAAAGCAATCGCCTACAGGAGCCTGGGCAGGAGAAACCGGTGAAGAAGCACGGTATCCAATTGCTATGACTGCATACACTTTAATGGCTTTCCAAGCTGCAGGAAACTTACCTAATGAAGGCCCTTACGGAAAGAATGTCGATCTGGCCGTTCGATACCTACTCTCCCAAGTAGATGACCAGGGATTGATAGGCGATGAAAACAGTGGGCAATACATGTACTTCCACGGCATTGCGAGCATCGCATTAGCTGAACTTTATGGCCAAACAAATGATGATGCCTTAAAAAACAAACTTGAAAAAATGATCAAAGTCATTGTTAGCAGTCAAAATCCACAAGGAGGATGGAGATACCAACCAATTGCTAGAGACGCAGACATTTCCGTAACTGTTCTGGCCGTTGTCGCCCTGAGGGCCGCCAAAAATGGTGGTCTTTCCGTCCCTCAAAAGACAATTGATGATGCTGTTAATTACGTAAAAAAATGCTTCAACAAACGCGATGGAGGTTTCGGATATCAGCCCGCTCAGGGGTCCGGATTCGCAAGAACAGCAGCAGCAATTTATTCACTTCAAGTCTGTGGCCAATACGATGACCCAACTGTCGCTGCCGGTTCAAAATATCTAAACCTTAGATTTAAACCTGGAGATCGATGGTTCACTAGTTTGTTCTTGTAATCCTTTTTGTGCTTCTGCCAAATCCTCAGAAGGTTGTTGGGAATTTTCTCCTTGATTTTGTTGAGGGATAGAATCAGCAGTTGATTCATTGAGTTCGGTTTGATCTTCAATTAGAGGTTCAATTTTTTCTATGAGATCATTAATGTCTGCAAGTTCTTCGGCGGCATTTTTTAATTCCTCAAGTTCATTTGTTATGGCTTGTTCAGCTTCCTCAAGTTTGTCGATGGCTTTTTGTTGGGCTTGTGGAGAGTTTTCACCGGCTGCAAGATCGGCGCCAGCTTCGGCCATGGATGCCATTGCTTCGGCAAGGGCAGCGGCAGCCTCAGAGATGCCTTCCTCTGCTGCGCTCGCCGCGGCTTCCCCTGTTTTGGCTTCTAGCTCGGCCTGCTCAGCAGATTTTTCTTGGAGTTCTGAATTGTTCTGAGCTTTTTCTGCCTCTGCAGTTGCTTCTTTGAGGGATTCTTCTGCCTCCTTGATTTCCTTCACTTGGTCTAGAAGATTCTCAATGGATTTGATCTTGTCGCTAGGAATTTCAGCGATGGCTTCAGATTCAGTTATTTTTTCTATGAGTGCTTCTCTGGCTTCTGAGAGTTTTTCCAGGGCAGCCTTTTCACGAGGGAGGGCATTCTCGCGACGCTCCGCAACTGATTTGTCTTCCTTTAATGCGTCGCGGGCCTCTTGCATTTCCGGGGTAGATTGTTCAATTGCCTCTGAGGCTTGGGGGGCAACTTCTGCCAGCTCTTCTCCAAGGAAATTTGTGAGGTCTGCAAGTTCCCCCTGTTCCTTAGCCAACTTAGCTGTTTTCTTTTCCGCTTCTGACTGAACCTGATTCTGCAGGAATTGGTTCTTTGCCTGATTGAAAGTCTGATCGAGTCTCGCCTTGGCCTGTTCGACCCTTTGATTCAGTACCCTGCCTTCTCTTTCAGTTTCTTGTTCGAGCTGTCTTGTCCTGCGTTCCTTGAGTTGTTTCTTTTGAGTGAGGAGTCTCTCTTTGGCCCTTAACTGATTCTCTTTGCCTCTTAGCTGGCTCTCTTTGGCCCTTAGCTGGTTTTCTAAATTTCTTACTTGCTGTGGATTGTTTTGCTCTTTCGCCTTTTCTAATTGTTCTTTCGCTTTGTCTAATTGCTCTTTTTCCTTTTTTAATTGCTCTTTTGCCTTTTCAACTTCTTTAGAGGCGATCTGTTCTTGCGAATTTAAAGCGTTCTGCTCAATTTTTTCAACTTTCTGGAGTTCTTTGATGCGCTCTTCCTTATTGAACTCACTGAATCGAATGCCCTTTTCGAGCTGTTCGATCCTTTTCTGGATGTGTAAAGGAAAGTCTTTGGTGGAGATTTTTTTCTTGTCCTCCTTATCAAGTTTTTCCGTTTGTTTCTCTATCTCCGCTTCCTTGTCAATGATGTCCTCGAGCCGTTCGAGGGCCTCTACCATTTGTTCAAGTTCTCCTTTTTCAGGTTCAAGTATCTTGGCCAGTTTCCAAAGAGAGTCCCTAGATTTCTTTTCGAAGGACACTGCGCTCATGACTCTCTTCCCTTTGATTTCTTCAACGGCTTTCTGGAGAGCATCATTCAGTTTGGATTCGTTTGCGTATTGGAGTGCTTTGGTTGGTCTTTGATCAGGAGATCCTACTGTGAGCTTTGAGAGATCTTTGAGTTTATTAACGACTGTCGCGACTTCTCCTCCCAATGCTTCTTGTTCGGCAGATTGGAGTTGGAGGGATATTTGTTCAGACCGGGTCGGGCTGCCTGGATTAAATGCTCCTGATGATGCTAAGGATATTGCTTCATGTAGATTGGTTGTTTGCCGGTTCCCTAGTTCTCTAACGAATCGAGCCAAATCGAAAAGAGCTACCTGAGATTGATATTCCAATAAGATTCGACGTAACTGGACGATGACTCCTTTCTGACCAGCGTAGGCGTTCAGAATCTTCACGCTAGCGCCAGCCGAGTTGGGGTCCTTTTTCGTGTCCGCTCTTGCTCCGTTTAGAAGATTTACGATTTCCTTCATCTGATCCCTGGAAAGTTGCCCGAGAACCTGTCTGATTGCTTTGATTACCTGCAAGTCACTGCCTTGTAAGCCATTACGATTAAATTCATCGATTAGAGAATCGAGCTGCTCGGCTGTTCGCTGAGTCGTATCTTTGATGCGTTGTTGCTTACGTTCCTGATTTAGGAGTAAGTTACCTGGAAATGCTCCAGAAGCTTGAAATTGTAACAGCGAGAATAGGGCGACCACTGCTAATAGATAATTTAATGGCGCATTCATATATTTATTTAATGTAAATGGTTTCAGGCAAATACCAAATCTCAATCTTCTTTGGTCGGTTTCTCGGAGTTTTTACGAATTATAGTCTCTAAGTTCTTATTTAATATTTCTTGATCGGTCGTTGCTTCATCTATACTTCCTAGTGCGTCTGAGGTTCTGCCAAGTAAATCGGCACGTTTTTCTTCTGGAGTCACGACTCGAAGTAATAAGCGTTCGGTTTTGCCAATGTTCGGGCCGGCAGTGTTTTGATCTAATGCCTCTAGCCAATATTCTATCTCATCACCTTCAGCTAATCCTGGGTTCAAAGAACTGAGGTCCCAGTCAAATTGATCGCTGATTTTTTTAGGCTCGGTTTTCAGATCGGTTATTGAGATTGATGAGGGCTCAGATCCTATCCTCTGGTAACGAAGGTTCACAGCAGCTATCCCGAACCTGTCATTGGCTTCATACTTGATTAAAAATTTAGCTTTTCTTGTGACAAGCTCTTCGGCTCTTTTGGGATAAGTGATGCGAATTTGGGGCGCCAGATCTGATAATAGGGTAACTTTATATATTGAGTTACTGAATGATTCCATATCATCTTGATCAGTCAAAGAGACACTGAATCCAGAAAGGTCATTCGAGGGGACCGTGAACGTTATGCTTCCTGCAGACTCATTTGCGCTATCAATGATTAATGGAATTCCTTTATCTTCTTCAATGAATCGAATTGATCCTGACTTGAGCGATTTTGTTGAGGAAATGTTAAGGGTTACTGTGCTTCCCGGGAAAAAAGTAAAGTCTCCAGGTACATGTTCAGAGGATTCTTGTTTGGTGAATTCAGGGTACTTTTGAGTAGCAGTTAGTCCTTTGATTTGTGGCCGTTCTAAAGCAATGACTTCATGATCGTCAGTGCGCGCGTCATCGATTGAAGCGTTGTAACTGAATGATTCCGGGACATCTTTAATGATCGCTGAATACTTTCCCTCTATGTTTTCATCTTTGGTCAGAGTTAGATTTATTTTTTGGTTTGAAGAGTAATGAATCTTTAGAACGCCTTTAAGTTCAGTGCTCTTTTTTGTCTCCACAAAAAACTCCATTGCCACATCATCACCGATTCCTACTTTGTTAATTTGGGGAATCTTAATAATTTTTGTGTCTCGCGGTATAGCGATTTCTTTGCCGAAGGCTCTTTCTAGCAGGGTAGGAACCGATTCGCGGTTAAGAAATGCCCAACTGCCTGATGTGCTTAAGACAATCAGTAAGAGGAGGGCTGCTCGGGCCGTTTTTTTAAAGTTTACTATTTTATTAAATTTAAAGCGTGCAGATTCAGTTTCGGCCTCTCTGATCATTGAATGGATCATTCCAAGGGGTGCATTTTCCGGGATCGTGGCTTTTCCTTTATGGAACTGAATAGAACTGATGAGTCTACTGTCGAAATTTTTATAATGCTTTTCAACGTTGAGGGCCAATTCCTCATCGTTTTTTTCTTTGGGTGATCAAAGATATCATTGTCCATAGACCGCAAGCGCCTAATAAGAACTGGATCGAGTTCAGACTAGTTTTTTCGAGTTTGTAAGGACAGCTCATTAATCAAATCGATGAACAGTAAAGCTGTAAAAAGCCCTAAGATGATAGCTATTGTTAGCGCAGTTCTCCGATAAAATTCAACCGCTACAATTGAGCGCCTTGCCCTAGCGAGTCGGCGCTTTAGGATCTTGCTGCTGCCAATTTTATGCGGCTCTGTTCTTTGGTCGGGCACGTTTCTTATTTTAGTTCTGCGAACTTACGCAGAAACCATTCAATGGTAATTGGTAATAGTAGAAGTATGAAATACAGAGGTGAATTCCAAAGCTCAGATTCTCTTGTGATCTTGATGGTAGTGGGGTCGATGTTGGCGATTTTAGGTAATTTATAAAGGTCCTCTTCGCGCAAGAATTTCCCGTCAGTTATGGAGGATATTTCCCGTAATGTTTTTTCATTCATTGCAGTTTCAGAAAATTCTCGATCAGCTCCCCGGACAGTAAGATCAATTCCGCTGGAAGAATCTTCTGCAATTTTCAGTCTGTATTTTCCTGGATCCTCTGCTGCGAATTCTGTCCGATAGGAGCCAGGCTCACCTGGCACTTTTCTGAGTGTGATTTTTTTTGATGGTCCACTGGAATTGCCTCTCGATTCGAGTGAGGCAGTTATGGATTCTTCGTCCCTAGGCATAAAATTTTCATCAAGTAGCCTAGCAAAAATCGTAAACTTCTCTCCCTCTTTTGCAATTGCTCGGTCTGTTCTCAGTTCGGATTTTCGTGATCCTGTGGCGAGTTTTCGGCCTGCCATTCTCTGAACTATTTGCCCCCAGAACCGGGTATGATACAGATCTCCTGTGTTCTTTCTCCATCGCCAAGTATTTTCAGTTCCGACCCAGAGCACTTCACCCGAACCGTACCGCTGCATCGCTACGATCGGGTATTCTCCATCGGGGTGGAGGAGATAACTTTTGGCAGCGGGCTTGGCCTTGATAGTTTTAACTGACCAGAAGATGGGAGGTAATTGGCTCCAGCGCTTTTCGGCTTGTTCGGGTTCCGATTCTAGATTTAGAAAGCCTTCATCGAGTCCGGTCTCAGTTATTTTCAACTGTATGGGTCTTTGAGAAGATGGGTTATTTCCACCGAGCCGCGTAGGTGCCAGTTCGACCGGGAGTAGTCTTTCGAGTTCAGTGTTCCTGTAAGAGGATGGGGTGAATCGTTTTCCTGCAAGGATGATCAGTGCTCCACCACTGTCTGCCACAAAAGAGGAAATATTAGTGATAGCATTTTCAGGAATTTCTTCTGGATCGATGTCTCCGAAAATGATCAAGTCATATGAAAAAAGGTCCTTACGATTTTCTGGAAAATTCTCAATGTAAGGAGTGTCTTCTGATCGAGCCACGGCCGGATCGACTCCTGCCAGAAAACAGTCCAGATCAATTCTTCTTTCTCGTAAGAGCATGGACTGAATGTATTTGAATTCCCATCGAGGGGAACTTTCGACCATTAGCACCTTCAATGATGAGTCGAGGACTCGGATTCCTCGTGATAATTTATTGTTAGTGTCTAATATTTCTCCTCCTGACGTTTCTATTCTGGCTTCTATTTCATAGTTGTTCGGTTTTCCTGGCACGATGGGGATCGTGATTTCCTGTTCTCCTTCTGAATTCAAAGTGATTTCTTTTTCTCCTGCTTTGACTCCAGCTAATGTGATAATTACTTTTGCCTTCTCCCCGTTCATTCCTCGGTGATTTAATTTAACAGTGACCGGGATCGCGTCCTCCGCGAGGGCAACTGAAGGCAAATCAATGTTTCCGACTGAGATGTCCCTCGGATCAGTTGTTCCGACTCCATAAGTGAAGACTTTGATGCCCCTTTCCCGTAAAGATTCAGCTACTGCTGAAGGTGCTCTGCCTTCGTTGTGCGCGCCATCAGTGACGAGGAAGATTCCTCCAAGGTCATCAGCGCTGTGCCTTCGCAGAACTTCATGCATAGCGTTACCTATTGAGGTTTCAGGTAACTGAGGATCCTCTGCGGATTTCGAATCTCCAAGTTTACCAGCGAAGCTGTATTTAACTAATTCAGCCTTATCAGCTAAGTTCTCCATCAAGTTTATTTTTTCACTGTTTAGTGCCTGGGCAGCGATCGCTGACCTTGTCGTTGGAGTGACTGGAGCAGAGTCAGCCGCAGCTTCAATTCCTGCGTCAGGTTTTAGTTTCCCATTGGCGATGGCTTCTCTTGCCCTGTCAGCTACGGATTTGCGTGGATCTGCTATACTCATACTAGCTGAAGAATCAATGAGGACCGCGAGTGTTCTTTTGTGCTCTCGTTCAAGGTCCAGTTGGATGACTGGCCTCAGAAGTAGTCCAAGCAACATGATAAAGAATGTTGCGCGCATGATGACCATAATTCTGCGGCGACCCGAAGGGACGTCCTCCGGAGTTGACCTGTAAGCGAGCCAAGAAACGAATCCCAGCGACATTGCGATCAATATTATTATGGTGGCTGATACGAGTGGTGCGAATTGAATCGATGAGTCTGTCACCGAAGCGGATTCTTCGGTAGGCAGGCCAAGTAATCTTAGTAGTATCGAGTTCAACTTATTTTTCTTGGCTAAATTTTTGAGATAAGAATAACTCGAGTACCGTAATGAGAGCGGCGATCAAAAGTAGGATCGGCCATAGCTCTGCTCCTTTCCTTTCCCTTGCCAGTGCGGCGGATATCTCTTTTGGATCTGAAGTTTCTAGAAACTTCAGTGACACTTCCCTTAACCGTTCCTTTTGAGCTTCAGACAGTGTTTCTGGATTTGATTCTCTAGGATCGCCAGAAGCGGAGAATTGAA
>CACJBM010000078.1 GCA_902591645.1 uncultured Verrucomicrobiota bacterium
CGATCGCTGTAGTAAAAGTCGGAGTCCTGACGGTGGAGTTCGGCATCGGCGAAATTGGCGAACCGGGCCAGGTCCTTCGGCGAATCGCCAAACGAGTAGCGACCACCGGAACCTCCGCGGCAGGCATACTCCCACTCGGCTTCGGTCGGCAGGCGATAGCTCCAGCCCTTGGGCAGGTGGCC
The DNA here is from genome assembly GCA_902591645.1 of uncultured Verrucomicrobiota bacterium. Next base: position 183 of record CACJBM010000078.1, read on the forward strand.
GGCTTTCCCATCCGTGGTGTTCAGGTATTTGGAGAAACCTAACGCGCTGTCGGGACTCGTGGTGGTCAGTGGCACGTTGCTGACGTTGAACGGAACAAAGCCCAAAGGCCCCCGCAACGGTTTGTCCCGGCCATGCCGGGCGCGACTATAATCACCGACGGTCACTTCGTACTTGCTCATCCAAAAGCCCCCACTGATGGCGACGTCCACCTGCTTTGCGTCGCGAGTGGCGGGGGTGGACGCATCGGCCAGGCCCATGCGAAACGAGCCCGGCGGGCACCAGCAGAAGACCATGCCCAGGCTGTTAATCCATTCGTCTCCCGGCTTGGGATTTCCGGGCGGCAGCTTAGTGGTCGCGATTTTGCGTTTGCGGGAAGAATTAACCGAGGCGGAGGCGTCTTTGGGCAACGAGAACCGGGTCCAGATTTCCTGTTTGCCGTCCGACTGTTTCGCGACCTCGGTCTGGACCTTGGCCATGAGTTCGCCGAGCGGTCGATCCTTGGCAGTTAAATGACGGGCCAAGCTTTCCGCCAGCAGGGAAGGCGTGCCAGCGGGCAGGGTCTTCCCGGGTGGTGCGGCAAAACAAACCATGCCGCCAGGCCAAGTCTTTGGGTCGATGGCCAGCAGGCCCTGCTGGCTTTCCTTGGCCTTGGGGTTCTTGTAGGCGCAGTCGAGCACGAGAAGGTTCAAACGGGCGTTACTGCGCTGACGAAAGATGCTAACGAGATCTTCGAGCCGGCAGGGAGTGTTGTCGGCAATTCCCCAAATACCGGAATCCGGCTCGGTGTACCACTCCTTCTCTTTCGTGCCGTCCGGTTTCTCGATCGTTCGCGCCATCTTACGGTCGAAACCGCTACCGTATCCGTAAAAATACAACAGCGAAACACCTCCATTGGGACAGGTGGTGGCGTAGGTTTCCAACTCCTTGCGGATATGTGATCCCTTCTCGATATTTTCCTTCACCGTGACCGTGAAGCCGGCTTGCTCCAGCACCTTGGCCAGCTTCCCTACGTTGGCTTTCGCTTCAGGAAGTGGGTGTTCGCCATAGTCGGAATTGGCGATGAGCAAGGCGGTCTTGTCTGCCGCTGAGACGTGCTGCAGTAGAAACGCGCTGAAGATGAGAAATATGATGGCAGATTTGGTAGTTATCATTGGCATTAGATCGCCTTGTCAAAAAGAAGTGTCTCCAGCCCTTTTCGGAAGACCTCTGGTGAAAGCGATGATCGTTTTGCCACGGGCAGGATGCACTGCGACAGTCCTGCCCACCACGAGTGCATGCTTAACCGAAGCCTGTAGGCCATCCACCATCACAGCTGCATCGTCAGCCACACGAATGGTTTTGCTGAACGACTTTCCTTGATAGTCTTTGCCTTCGACGACGATCGAAGTGCCGTCAAACGACTTAATCACGCCGCGGACCGCATCTTCGAACGATGATACAAACATGCGGTGAGGTTGTGGCGAATTCCGATAGGCTCCCAGCACAGCTCGTCTTCCCGGCCTGAATGCAATATTGGGCGGACAGATTTTGCCATCCAATACCCAGACACATTTATTGCTGGTGGTGACGTTCTCTGATTCCCAGCGGCCATTGCGCTCGACGTTCGCGGTAAACGTGCCTGGCGCCTTGCCCGGCATCATCTCCTGGCCCGCATCATTCTTCGCAACACGGTATTCCAGATGTCCGATTTTGGTGAGAATCGCCGGTGCGCTTTTATTGTTTGCATCCCCTCTTCCGCCGGCTCCGGGTTCATAGTATTCGCTTGAATCGTATTTCGACCGAGGCGTGACCACTTCAATGGTCTGCTTTCGGGGCGGATGGATCTGTACGAAGCGTTTGTCCGCTACGAGGACCTTGTCAGGGGTGCTATTCTGTTCCTCGCGCAGTCGAAACACTGTGTCGCTGTCATACTTGACCTTTTTGACATAAGGGGGGTTCGTGCCGCCATGCTCCGGCCTGTAAGTCGCCGGGTAAATCCTGATGGAAAACGACTTCGAGTCGGCGTCATGCGCGACCACCTCGCCCCACTCAAAGTCACCGGTGGTGTAGAGGGATTGGAAGACGTGCTCGTAGAAAAACCCTCTGGTTCCGGGTTGGACCGCAGAAGCAAAGGTGTGAGCATTCACAAGATTGCCGTTGAGGATACAAACGGTGCCAACTTTATTCACACCAACTGGAGGTCCGGTTTCGCCTTGTTTAGAATCACGACCCCAGCGCCCATAGCTCGTATAGTCAAAGGCCGTGATTTTCGCAGAAAACCTGGTGACACCTTTTTCATTCAAAGCAAATACCCTGGCCGTATCAATTCCGAGATAGCCAGAGTTGCTGGATCCGCCCACACGCTGCCAGAAATAGTATTTGCCAGCCTTGTCGATCTTGATCCGGATCCGCACCTCCGGTCCATCGGCCCAGCTTGTGTTGTCCCCCTTGGGGCTGATCACATAGCCGGAACCAGTAAAGCCTTTGTAGCTGGATCCTTTGGCATAGTTTTCTCCATGGCCGCGGTCGTTCAAAGATGCGTAGTTTTCAGCCTCGGCCACAACCATGCCATCTTTGCCGACGTGCGCCTTTTTTCCATCACTCTCCTGGGGACTTGCAGCCGGCCCGGTTCCCGAAGGCTGGAAAGCATGATCGGCGGTCACAACGATTCTGTCCGTTGCGTAACCTGCCTCCCGTTTCCGCAGCGTGACCTCGTGATATCCGGGGTAGAGATAACGCCAACCGTTGCAGTACCAGCGCCATTCACCTGCCTTGTGCTTACCGTTATCAAACCCTCCTTCGCATCCGTCGACAGACGTGACCACGCCCTCATAGGAGCCTGTACTTGCGGAAGCGGTGAGGACGGACCCACAAAACACCGCGGCACAGACAGTCCAAGCAATTCGATTCAGTTTCATGTTACGACTCTCCCTCATTTACTTGTGGTTTTTTGCTGTGCCGTCAGGTCGTAGCAACGGATGTGTCCGTCGTTGTGACGGGCGTACATCTTTCCCTTGACGATGGGACGCGCCATTGGAATTTCGTAGGCGTTGGTCGGACCGTTCGGCATCGTCCATTGGCTCAATCGTCGAAAATCCGCTGGGTCTGCGCTGTATGAATTAATCAGGGAAACGGAGTTATGGTTGCCGTCACATTCGTAGTAGATTTTGTCGTCGGCGATGATCTGGCATCCGTTTATATCGTGGTCCACTTCCGTCTCGGCCAGAAGTTTCCCGGTTTGCAAGTCGAGGACCAGGATACTCCCAGGCAGCGGTTTGACGTCTGCTCGTCGGACATACACACGGTCTTTGTAGATGATGCGTGGTGAAGTCGCGTTGCTGTTGCGTAACTCCGGGGGCAAGGTCCAAAGGTGCTGAGCCTCTTCGGGGGTTAATTTGTAAGCTCCCAGTTGGGCGCTCTTATACTTCTTGGTCTCGCCTACCTCGTTGATGACCATATAGTCTCCGGCCACGGTGATCGAATGGCCGTTGTAGGCCTTGCCAGTCAGTTTCCACATCACCTTGCCATCGGCCACCCGCACACAGGTAACATTCCCCAACTGGGATGCAGCGACGATATAACTGACTTTATCGTGGAACCAGAGAGACGGGGCGCCTTGTACCGGACCGACCTCATCAACTCGCCATTTTTGTTCACCGCTGGTTTCATCGAATGCGACGAGGGATTTTTCTCTGCCGTAGTTGTTCTTTGAGGCAGCATGAGTGAAGATTGCCAGCCCATCGGCGAACAGGACCGGAGGTCCCATGATCGCTTTGGGAGCCCTCTTTTCCTGCAGGTGGCCGCGGTCGATCACGGCTTGACGCTGGGCCTGCTTTTCTTCGCTGTTCCACGCCTCCCAGACAAGCTCACCGGAATCCGCATCGAGGGCTCTCAGGACACCCATGCTGCTGTAAAAGAAGATCTTTCCGGCACCTGCAGCCGGGGTGTTATTTGCGTTGCGCGGCTTGGCCCAATCGTCGTGGTAGAGTCCGTCCGGGAAGACTTTTTTCCAAATCGTCTTGCCCGTATCGGCGTCCATACACAGGACCACGTCATTGGCCTCGATGCGCCACAGATCAAGGAATTGTTCTTTATTGAAACCCTGACTAACCAGTTTCGGGTCAGCAAGGAATTGTTCCGCCATAACACGTGGATCGTGGTTGTACGAGATATTCGATGAAACGGCTCCCTTGGGCTCGAGAAAATAGAAGTAGACCTTGTCGCGATAGACAATGGGAGACGCGCCGCCGGCGGAAGGTTTCATGCCAACTCGACCTCCATAGCGTCGCGACTGACCTCGGACGCCGCCGCAAGCCTTGTCCTCACTCGTCCAAAGCAGTTTTGCCTGATTCAAGTCTGCAATCAGGCCCTTCTCATCCGGCGACGCCAGCCAGTTGGCCGTTGGACCAGACCACATGGGCCAGTCCTGAACAGCGGCCACGGGTTCGGCTGCCTGGGCCGGGAACATCCACGTCGCGGTTAGCGTAAGCGTGCTGGTTATCAAAAAGAGTGCTGGCAAACGGATTGAAGTCATACGTTTATTCATATTTCGCTATTAATTTCGAAGCTTTATCCTGAGATAACGACCTGGCGCATGAGGCTAGTCAACGTTCTAGAACTAGGCGAGCAAGGCTTCCAACGGACCATCTCCTCGGGCGGTTCCCTTGAGCATGGCATCGCGCACGCCAAAGTATTCTCTCTTGTCTCCGGCGGCGTGCAGAAGAGTTGTATAGAGGTTGCCAATCTCGCGGTGTCCCTCCTGCATGTAGTGCGGGAAGTCGATGTAGCGGCCGCCACGCAGTCCGGTGTGTTTTCCAGGAATCAGGACAAATGGCCACTGTCCGCAGCGGCTGTGATGTGCCTCGGCGGCATCGGAGAGATACACAATCACCGTGTTATCCAGCATCGTGCCGTCCCCTTCGGGAACAGTTTCCAGTTTTTTCATCAAGTCGGCAATCAACTGGAAGTGGAACTTGCGAATCTTGACCTTCAGCTCATCGGCATCCCAGTCTTTGAAACTTCCCCCGTGACCGATGCTGTGCTTTCCGATATCAATCCCCAGTCCGGTGAACTTCACACTGAAATAGGGATTGCCCACACCTGAAGCAATGGTCAGTGAATTGGTGAGACCACCGATCAGTGCGGCCGCCGCGATATCGAACTGAGCGTCTAGTCGATCAGATTCCACCTCCGACTTGAACTTATCGGTGACCCTAGGAGCGTTTTGGCGCAACGTCCCCTCGATTTCCCCAAGGCGGCTCTGCCGTTTACGCATGTCCTCGTAGCCCTTGAGATGAGCTGCCAGTTTGTCATGTTCACTGCCGGCGACCTGTTTCTGCAGGCGCTTGACATCCTCGCGCAAGAAATCGAGCAGGTTGGTCTTGGCATTGAACTCGGCCCCGGAATTGCCCCCCGCCACGCTGCCGAAGAGTGCACCATAGGCGGTCATCGGTTGGCAGATAGTGGGGGTGGGTTGCCCTTTTCCCCACGCTGAGGAGTTGTAGATGACGTCGTGCTCCTTGCGGTCGGATATGCCGATACCGAAATGCGGGAAAATGCCACCAAGTTTCTTGCCGAGAGCAACGTCGATGGTTTCGCCCGCCGGCATGCCACTGTTACCGACACCGCTGCCGCAGTTATAAGCGCCCAGTGCTCCAAAGTCACTCGAGTGCCCACCGCCAGCGATTCGCCCGGACAGTCCATGCACAATGGTCAGGCGATCCCGGTAGGCCTCGATAGGTTGCAATGATTCCGGCAGCTTTTTACCGGCATGGGATTCATCAACCATCTCGGTGACTCCCTGCATGTTGGGAACCTTTGGTTTTCCTACATGAACAGTCGGCCGCTGATATCCGATCGGCGTGATGTGTTTTGGCACCAAGCCATTTCCTTCAACCACAAAGACAAAGCGGGGAGGCAGTTTTACTCCTGCAGCCTGCCCCCTGATCTGCGACAGGATGGGGGCAAGTGTCAGTGCTCCCGCGCTCGTTGCAGATGTGCCTAGAAATTGGCGGCGATTATTCATCTATAAATATAATAATCATTAAGAGTAATTGAGTCAACTGTCACATACATTAATCTGCACCCGAGGATGCAGACTTCCGGGGAGCTTGCGGGCGAGGACACCAAAACATTCAAGGAACATTTGGCGCCGCTACTGGAGAAGTGTGGATTTCTTTTCCACCTTGAACGGATCGAGCACAGCAGGCTTGATGGTTTCTCCATCGGTCTTGGCAACATTGTGTGGGTTGCCATGGTCCGGACAAACAGAAGGCCCGTCAGCGTTTTGATGGCGTGCGAGGTTTTCAGATATCCGATAGACACCTCTGGACGAAGATTTACGAGCAGCTTTCACATGGCGAAATGCCTCCGGAGGATGAACCCCAGTTGAGCTCACCGGACAAGGCGAAGTTACTAGCCTAGATTGTAAAGGAACAAGGGGTGCTCGGGGCTAGTAGCACCCGGCGCCTCGATCGTCGCGAATTCGGAAGTGCTCTGAGGGATGTTACCGGCTTGAATGTTGATTTTTCGGGTTTCCTGTAAAAGACATACGCAGGAATGCGATCAATTTGGTGGCATCCTGTGGATTAATCTACGTGTGAAACATTGCCAGCATTAGGGTAATTTCAGAAGCCTTCATATTATTATTCCTTAAGTAAATTAAACTTCACTCAAGGTTTCATGGCTCCCACCAAAATGATCGACCCCAACACCAAGTTTGTGGAGCATGGTAAGATAGAGATTGGAAAGGGGTAATTCTGTATAACGCATTTCACCTTGCCATCCCGAATCACTACTAATACCAGAAGTCGACTGATTTTTCTCGTTGCCCTGACCATACTTCAGATATTGACCATGCTTGAAGCCCAATTTACCACCACCAATAAGTAGAAGTGGATAATTACGTGAAAGGTGAAAGGCACTGGATGCTGATCCGAAAAGGAGTGCAGTATGATCAAGCATATTCCCCTCGCCTCCAGGTTCGGGCGTTTCCTTTAGTCGATTAGCAAAACGGCCAAGTTCCTCATTAATGAAACGGCAATATTTTCCGAAATTCTTATAGCCGTCAGGTTTCTTAGTCTCATGAGAAAGTTGATGAGTCAGCTTAAATCCCACAGCACGGGCAAGGTAATCGCTAATACCTACTCCATTTTCTCGCCCGAACTGGTAAGTAGCCACGCGCGTCGAATCAGTTTTAAAAGCGAGATAAATCAACTCGTACATTGTCTGTAAAAACGTGCGTGGATCCTCAGGTGTAATGTCGAGTTTCAGATGATCCACATCCACTCGCGGCAGAGGAATATTCAACCACCTCTTGGATCTCTCAATTTTAACTTCAGTGTCGCGTACAGACTGTAGATACTCGGCAAGGGTCTCCTGATCCCGCTTGGATAGTGACCGTTTA
>CACJBM010000079.1 GCA_902591645.1 uncultured Verrucomicrobiota bacterium
GATCAGTTCATGGCGCGTACGCACAAGCTCGGTGCAGACACCCGTTTTACCAGTTTAGTGCTTTCCTCGGACGGAGGTGTCGGTATGCCCACTAGGGCCAATACGCTTTCTTACTCCCGTACTGGGCAACCTATTCCTTCCTTTAATCGGCCAGCTATCGTTTTTGAACGCCTGTTTGGGTTAAAAGGTGATTCGATTGAGGCACAGAGAAAGGGCCTGACCCGTACTGGAAGTCACCTTGACCTACTACTTGACGAGGCCAAGGAAATGCACCGTAAACTGGGCAAGGCGGATCAAGAGAAGCTTGACCAGTATTTGACTTCAGTTCGCGAGATTGAGCTGGACGTTGAGCGTTCTGCTCAATGGTTAAATGTGCCTAGGCCCAAAGTGAATGCCGAAGGGCTAAGCCTAGATGCGGACAGCGAAACGCCAGACAAGCTCATTCATACGATGCTCGATTTGATTGCTCTGGCTTTCCAGACTGATTCGACTCGCTTTGTCACTTACCAGCTAGCAAGTATGCACGGGGCAATCTCTATAGCGAACAAGTTTCCAAAGCTACTTGGGTTTAATAAAGATGCTCATGGATTAGCTCATGGTGCAGGTAAAGGAAGGGGTGCTGAAAATAGAGGAAAATGGGATCGTTATCAGGCAGAATGCTTGGCTTATTTACTGAAAAAATTGAGTAAGATGGAAGAAGGCCATGGTTCTGTTCTGGACAATACCTGCATTTTTTATGGCAGTAGCAACAGCAAGACGCACAATAACACAAATTATCCACTGATCCTGGCTGGAGGGAAGGAGATGGGATACAAGCATGGAAAATATCAAGTCTTCGATAAGGATGTTCCTCTTGCTAATCTCTTTGTTACTATGCAGAAAAGAATGGGACTTAAGTCTGATTCTTTTGCTGATAGTTCAGGCGATCTTGATTCGTTCCTTCTGTAATGATGATGATTGATAATAAGGTGAATATTTTTTCGCTTTTCTCTATTTGTATTTTTTTTGCTTCTATCGGAATCACGATCGGTGATGAGAAAATAGAACCTTTAAGAAAGAAGGGTAACGGTAACTTTAAGATAGGTCCTAATTATAAGTTGGATCCTGATCTTAAAGATCAGGGTAATCCGAAGGGTAAGAATTTCCAGTTCTCAATGCTTTTAAAAGAGAGCAAGATATTTTCTGGTGACGACAAAACTCTTGACTTAAAGAATAAAAAAGTACGAACGGAACGTAAAATTTTTGTCTATATACCCAACTCATATAATGACGGAGACAAGGCTCCTATCATGATTATGCATGACGGACCTAGTAGGTTAGATCTTGTCAGAAATGCACTTGATAATCTTACCATATCGGAAAATTCTGAACGAAAATTACCGCCATTCATTGCGATTTCTGTTCAAAACGGTGGCGATGACAGTAAGGGGAGTCAGAGGGGACTCGAATATGATACGATGTCTGGGCGTCTGGCCCTTTTTATAGAGAATGAGGTCTTGCCGGCCGTGCTCGCTGATGAGGTGATCAGAAAAGATTACCCTAACTTAGCTTTTACAGAGGACCCCTGGGGAAGGGCAGTCATGGGATGCAGTTCGGGAGGAGCTGCTGCGTTAACTATGGGATGGTTTAGGCCTGATCTATTCCGTCGACTGGTCACGTATTCAGGGACCTTTGTCGATCAGCAGGATGATGATGCACCGGAAGAAAGTGTCTATCCTTTAGGAGCATGGGAATACCATTCCGGTAAGAAGCTTATAGAGAAAAGTGAGAAGAAACCATTACGAATTTTCACTCATGTTTCAGAAAGTGATAACGGATATAAAGATCCAGAGAGTACATACCATAATTGGGTCATGGCAAATGAAAGAACCGCGGCTGCACTTAAAGCTAAGGGGTATGAATACCGGTACTTATTTTCATTAAATTCTAAGCACTGTGATCGAGGGGTATTCGGCCATACTCTTGCTGATACCTTGGTCTGGGTATGGAGAGGGTATCAGAAAGAATAGGATTAGGGTTTTATTTTTAATTTGTTAGCCAGCTTCTAGATGATAAGTTGTATCAAATGAGAGCTGTATTAATGACTTCAATATGTAGTGTTTTAATTTTAGGTTGTGGGAATCAAGGTTCGGTAAATACGAGTGGAGGAGGTGAAGCGGGTCAGAATTCTGGGAACGAAGAGAAACCAGACCTGACGGGTTTAGACTATGAAGTTCAGGCAGATTTGGTGGTCATTACTAAAGGCAAAGGAGCCGGGCAGGTAATTATTCCAGGAGAAATAGAAGGATCTAAAGTTTCTGAAATTAGCAATAATGCTTTTTTCCGTAACATACAAATGACCAGTGTTACTATTCCTGACACAGTCACTTCCATCGGAAATAATGCCTTCGGAGGTTGCATAGGATTAACCGCGGTTACTATACCGGCGAGTGTTACAAGTGTTGGGTCTTCTGCTTTTAGTGGTTGTCTTAATCTCAAGGAAGTGAAATTTCTTGGAGATGCTCCGCTGGAAACTAAATATATGTTCAAGGATGCCCCTGTAACTATTTACTATGATCCGAGCAAGAGTGGGTGGAATAAACCTTTTGCAGGAAAGGTGCTAAAGCCTATAGAATAAATTGACTAAAAACTAAGGTAATTATTTTTATCATCTATTAATTTAGATTTTTGGAAATGCAGATTCATTGCCCCATTTGTTCGACTTCGATTGATGTTTCTGAAGATCATGCAGGACATAAGGGGCGCTGTGTAAATTGCAGCACGAAATTTATTATACCTGATGAACCTGAGGGGAATATAGAGATTCTTGAGAAGGGAGAAACTGTCCAGGCACAATCAGAATCTGAGAGTTCAGCAGAACCGATGCAGCAAGGTGATGGTGAGTCTCGTGCTCCGACTTTGAATGTTCCGGCTCTGAATGTTCCAGCTGCTAGGTCATACACTGCAGTGAGACCTCAATTTCATAAGAAATCAGGATCACCAATGGGATTTATTTTCATAGTAGTGTTGGTTGTTGCGGCAGGTGCTGGTGGTTATTTTTATTTGTCAGGCAAAAAAATTACGATTGCAGACGCTAATGGTAATGGCGAAAAAGTAGAGAAAAAGGCTACCGAAAAGATTATTAAAGTTCCCATAAACGCACCTAACAAGGAGAGTGGAAATTCTGAGGAGGTTAACGCGCCGGAATTGAGTGAAAGTGCAGTACCTTTTAAAGTTCCGTTATCGGACGACGAAGTTTTTGAGTTTACAGATGAAGCGAGGGACCGTTCATTGGAATTTCTCGCATCTAATGATCAGGAAAAGCGGGAGAGTGTATATACTGCTTTTCGGGCATTAGGTGACAATTATAAGGAAACTTACGAGGGTCTATTAAGACAAATTAGGAACAAGCATTTAATTACTCTTAACGATAAGTCTTCAGCTATTAAAAAAAGCCAAGTGGTTCCTGATGATATTAAAAATGCATATCAGGGCTGGAAGGATGTCGCGACTGCTGGGCTCAAGTTAGTAATGACAAAGTGGAGGGAGACTGAACCCGAGGAGTACAAAGCGAAATATTTGGAGATGGATAAAATCGTCCAAAATGCAGAAGGTCTTTACTTGGAAATGGTCAAAGCTATGGAGGTTCCGCAGGGTAGTGAAGACGAATCGTTTCAGGAGTTGGTTGATCTTATCTCAGAGTTGGATTATGAGATTTCATGGTCCTTGGGAGAGGATGATTTCTCTGCATCTGAAATGAGAGATCTTCTCAATGAAGCCAAGAACCTGGCAGGAGAAAAGGACCTTGTGGATTCTCTTTCAGGTGAACTGGGAAAGATGCAATCCGTTTACTTATGTTAAAATTGAAGCTCATAATGAACAGTTAAATTGGGGGACTTCAGCCTATAAAAAGTTAGTTCAGCAGATTAACATCAGACGCGTTTCTCTTGGGTTAGGTGCATTGCGTCTTGATCAGACTCTAACCGTAGCTTCTGAAGTGCATTCTGGTGATATGCATTTCCAAAACTATTATTCTCATAGAAGTGCCGATGGAACTACTTATCTTGAGCGAGCAAAGAGTGCAGGATTTAATGGAAAATCTACGGGAGAATGTCTTTTCAGGTCGAGTGCGGATCCTGACGCTGCTTATAAGTCATGGTGGTACAATGATTCCCAAAGGTCGATCATGTTTTCGGCGAACTCTAATGCAGTGGGGGTAGGTAACGCTCAGAATTACTGGACTCTAAATACCGGAGAAATCAGCCAATAGTTATAGTCTTTCTTTGAGTCTATGGCCTTTGGGATGAATGGTGATGAAGAATTGGACTATTGAGATTAGTATCAATTACAAATGTAAATCTGGCGTCACATTTTATTTCTTTAGCGTCCTCTTCGAAGTGGAAAGTGTACATGCCAGAAAGGATTGATATTCCTCCTTCAATTGTTTGTTCATTAATAGATTCTTTGCTGATGCTGACTCCGGCACCTGGACGCGAATGTAAATTAATAAAGTAATCACGTATTGAATCGTGAGAATTGATTGGGGAGGGGGAAAAAGTTGAAACTAAAACAGCCCTCTCTGAGTACAGTGAGGCCACATCTTCAGTCCTTCCTTCATTTATTGCATCTGCCCATTGGTTAAGAATATTGATTGCCATTTGTTTGAATGAATAGGGGTATTAGTAATTTATCTTTAGGCGTAAATAACGCACCGAATTTTCATCTGTGATAGGGGTTTTTAATCGGAAAGTGTGAATTGGAGTCCCGTCCATATCGAGTGATTCCCCTTCAAAATGCATGCTTTCATCATTTTCTGAATTTTGCCACGATTTCATATCTATTGAGGTTTCAATGCTATAGGAAATGTTAGTTGCCTTGGGGTTTTTTCTAAAATTAAAGTTCAAGTAATCTTGTCCTTCAATATTAATAATTTGGATTTTAGGGAAGTAATTTGAGGATGGAATAAAGTCTGAGAGTCCAAGCGCGTACTCCATAATTGCATTGATTCCATCTCCATCAGCGTCAGCTGTTGGATTGCCAAAGAAATTTATAGCATTTGCATTTGTAGGGTTTCCTCCTCCAGTCATGCTCGATGACCAGTTAGTTGCGTCACTAGTGTCAGGAAGGGCATTTGGTTCTTTAAGAAAAAGAGAGGGGCCTCTGCCGTCGGATAGCTTTGGCCAAGGGTCCTTGTCATTGTATCTAAATGAATCAATGATCGCTCCATCTTTGTTCACTAGAGTTATCCATTCTCCTGCATTGTCTAATCGATTAGAGTAGTCTCCTGCGATTTTTATTCCTGGGTATCGAGCTTCGAATGCTAGGCGATTAGCGACTATGACGAGTCTTTGATTGGCTTTGATGATAGTAGTTGGTTCGAATTCAAATTGGACTCCTTCCAATCGATTGTTTGCAGGGGTTTGGACGAAGGCACACCCTCCAAGATTAATCGAATCATTACTGACATTCATGATCTCAATGAATTCAAAATCGTCCTGATCAAAGTTTGGATTAATATTGAGTTCGAATTCACTAGGTGCTGATGGGTGATAGTGAATTTCACTAATAACTATATTTTGATTTGTGGGAGAATTTCCTGTGGTAAAGAACGCTGAATTTAGAGCGCTCCATTCGCCAGTCCTGCTATTATAGGATCGTGACTTGATCCATGTTGAAGACTTGATGGGTTCGGGAATGGTAATGTATACAGTGTCTTCATTTTGACCTTTATTTGAAACTAAGGAAGCGCTCAGTAACATGTCGCTTGATCCTTTGAGGTCGTTCAGTCCATGAATGGCAAGTAAGTTAGCTCCTTTGTTAAGCGAGAAGGAGCCTTTAGGAATCGTGAAGGACTGCAATTTTTTAGCAAGGCTATCTTTGTGCCCTGCGGTTGCCTTTGAATCGAATGGGAGAGGTGAACCAGCGGTTCCAGGTGCATTCTTGCGAATGATTTCTTGGCCGTTGAGGTATGCGACGAATCCATCATCGTATCGGACCTTTAGAGTAAGAGTATTGTGTTGTGATGGTTCATCGACCACAAAATTAACGCGCATAAAAACAGTTTCCAATTCACTTGGGATGGCCTGATCTCTAAAATCAAATGCAGGATCAATGAGCTCATTGTAACCTGCTCCCTTGTCATAGCCTGCTCCTGTTCTGCCTATTGGCCATGATGAGTCATCGAATTCATTTAAGAACCATACGTTATCAATTTCAGGTCCTCTGGGCATGATGGCTCTTTTGAAGGCGTTCTCAGGCGCTAGGACCGTTTCATTAATGAGGAGAGATTTGGATCTTAGTGATGGGGAACCTCCAAGTTGGCGAGGGTCAAGTTCATCTGTCCAATCTTCAGGGTCTGAGTCTTTTTCCCCTATCACATAGTAGAGGTGAGTTGCTTCGATTGGAGCCCATACCCCAATAGTGGAATTCATGGCTATCTGACCACCGTGTTGCACATATTGAGGAGCTGCTATTTTTGGATAGAGTTGTCCCTGACGCAGATGATTAAGGAAAATATTTCTTCGGCCTTGAATTTCGTTTTCTAATCTTTTTACTGCATTTCCCCAGTCCTCCTTATCGTATGGATCGCTTCGTGCCGAATCACCCCATCTGGCAGATTCAGCGATGATGACTTTCGAAACTATTTCCTTACGGTGCTGGAGTTTGGCTAGGACCTGTGATGTTGTCAGAGGGCCATCATTAAATAGATATTGATGTGCTCTGTCTGCGAAACGGAGGCGGAATTCAGGTGAGCTCTCTTCAATGTAATAACGGATATATGCCGGATTGCTTTTATTGTAAGTTCGACCAGCGCCACGGTCACGATTAATGGTGTCCCGAGTAGCTCCGTATGCACCTAGAGAATGCTCGCCGTCGTGCACAAAGAACTGGAAACCTAAATCATTGCTGACGCGATTACGTATTCCATACCAATTATTATTACCGGGAGGAGCGTCGGTATTTCCGGTGTATCCGATAATCATGGAATAATCGATAAGGTTGTTGACGTCTAAGTAGATAGGTATATCTGGATTTCTTGCCCCGTCGGGATCGAGGCCTTGCATTGCCATGAAGTGATCAATACTGGGTCTTCTGCTCAGGTCTTGAGCCATGGTCCACAAAGTGTGCCAGGCGCTGCCATCTGATATGCTGCCATCTGTTGCCTCAGTATCATATCCTCCGCTGCTACCGGCTGACTTAATTGTGTCATAATCTTTTTCATTACCGCCGAAATAACTTTCTCCGAAATTTGCCT
>CACJBM010000080.1 GCA_902591645.1 uncultured Verrucomicrobiota bacterium
GTGCGACAGATACATGTTACGAAGAAATAGCAGGAGAAGAAGAAGGTACAAGAAAGATTACAAGAACCACATACAAGGAAATAATTCAAAAAGGTGCTGACTTCCATTCTTATTGCCAATTCCATGCTAACGGTAACGAACAGATTCGGAAACCTATCATTAGCGATTTAACAAATCCAAATAACCGGTCTCAAAATATCAGTTCCATCGATGCTATATTTTTAATTTCACCCACGGTAGTAGGTGAATCGGATCCATACTCATCATTAGAACCAGTTCTCAAGGCTCGGGCAGTAAATGAAAAGGAAACTCCTCTAAAGGCAACATCAGTCACGCCAACAATACTTGGAAATGGAGAGAGCCCAATTCAAATCACACCGCCAGAACCATTAGAAATTCCGGATATAGATTAAAATTTACATCGATAACCGATAAAAATCCCTTATCTTAGTATTCATTACACCTTTCCCGCCTGAATGAATCCAGAAGATCCAAGGGACATTAAATGTCCTCAATGTGAACACCGAATACCTTTGGATGTTGATACTGATAAGGCGAAAGGAGTTATCTGCCCTCAATGCAAAACGGAAATTCAGAACATTGAGGATTCTATAGTTCCTAGTTCATCACCTGTTTCCGAACTTCCTGATAAACAGAGTGCTGATCTTGGGATCATACTTGACGACCTCATCAAGGATGATGCTACAAAAGATAACATCACAGGAGTAACTGCTAATGGCAGCCAATCTGAGGTGCCCGCTCAGGAAAAGAAAGGTCTTAACTTTGATCTCCCTGAACTGATTCAGGATAACATGGGAGAGAGAGGAAGCGATATTGAAGATCAAAACCAAGGACCTGACTTCACCAAATTCACCAAGACGACTGATCTGGATTTTGATCAAGACTTTGTAGATAGGCAGCAAGAACTAGCCCATGAGTTTGCCGTAGCCCAGTCAAAAATAGTAACTTGGGATGAAAAACGCACAAATGAGGCTCCCGTCTCTCCCAGATTCACTAAGATAAAGCTAATCCAATTCGGTGCATTAGCAGCTATTCTCATAGTAGCAGTTATTCTCATTTCATTTAAAGGAACTCATAAGAAACAAAATGATAATCTAGCTTTCAATTTTGGTGAGGAAAATGAGCCTGAAAAGAAAAACAATAAAGAATCAGAAACGATTAGTGAGCTATTACTTGAAGTCGGAGCGAAAGAGTTACACTCCATGGCAACAATTGCACTGACAAATTTTCTAGAAGCAACAGATGTTAAATCAAGAATTCAATATTGCAGAGAATCTCAAAGGGTCCAACCCCTCATGGAGTCTTACTATTCAAAGCATGATTCTGGACCCATAAGTTACAGAAAATTCAGTACAGTCGGCGACAATGAAACCGGCCCATTGCAGGGATTTTATTTATTAAAGATAAGTTTCCCTGATTTCAGCATAAGGCCAGTAGTCATGGGTCTAGAAAAGGGGGAAATGGTAATCGATTGGGAATCCTTTGTTGGCTACTCAGAAATGAGCCTAAATGAATTCGTTGATACCAAGCTAAAAGAACCAACAATGTTTCGTTTACATGCTAGGCCCGATGATTACTTCAATTTTCAATTTAATGAAAAAGACCACCGGTGCCTATATTTAAGGAATCCTAAAGATACTGAATCTGTATACGGGTACATAAAAAAGGGATCCACTGTAGATGATAAGCTATCTGAAATCATAGAATCAGGGAAAAGCATCAATTTTATTATAGTTAATCTTCAATATCCTAATGGACCCGGAGGTAAGAACCAAGTCATCATCAATGACATAATCGCTTCGGGATGGTTATTGAGTGAAAATAACTAATTGAAGAACCTTCATAATCTGGCTAAGAAATAATAAAGTATCATTTATATCTTCAATGGATTCAAGTGCCTCCCCAGACCAGACTTGGTTAATTGCTTCCTGCCCAGGGTGCTCACGTCAAATCAAAGCAAGAAAGGAAATACTCCTCTCAAACTTAGCCATAGAATGCCCTCATTGTCATAGCCCGCTAAACTTGGACTCTGGATCAAGCAATCTCAAAGAGCCTCAATACGCTAAGGCAGAAGAACAGCAGAAAAACACTCCTGTAGTGCGGCGCCGCAGAAGATCGAAAAAATCGAAATTAATTGAATGGGACATTGAAGAATCTAAATCAGAAGAAACGGAACCTGAAAAGGAAAATTCCAGCGGACCTGAACAGGATGGTACTAGACAAAGAGTCAGAAGGCGGAAGAACAAAAAGAACAAACCAAGCAAAGCATACCATGCGTTCACTGGAACCACTGTCTATATCATAAGCGGCGGAGGGCTCATTTTACTGAGTGCTATATTCTATAAGGGAATATCCACTATCAGCCGTGATCTTTCCGGGGCAGCAAACAATACAAACATCCCTAATGGCTCACAAAAGAGTGGCAATAAACAATTATCAACAAATCTGACTGTCCAAGAAAGAGAACAATGCATGGAAATCATTCAAGCATTTACGAACGCTAAATCATTAGAAGAGAAAACTGCTCTTGTCAGGCATCCAGAAATCACATCAAAGCGAATTCAAGAATCTTTATTTGGTCCGGGAGATGAAAAATATGAACGGATCGCTTTGAGCAAGAAACAGGTCATTGATGGAAAATATTATATTTCCTTGATGGTAAAAGTGGCTAACGCCAATAAGTATCGTTTCTTTGCATTTGAACAAACACTTGAGTCCATAAAAATGGATTGGGAAGTCTCTTTCGGTCATCAAATGATGCCTCTTGAAGTCTTCAAGGACAAGAAGCCTGAATCAATTCAGGAATTCCGACTCATTTTGAAAAGCGGAACTTATTACGCTCATCATTACTCTGATTCAAGTAAATGGAAATGCCTAGAGGCAAGTTATTCAGGAGATTTTAACTTCAAGATGTTTGTCTATGTCGACCGCGAATCAGCCCTGGGTAAAGAAATTATTAATAAACTCACCCCAGAACCTTCGCTTAATCCTTCACAAATCGCTAAAGAGAGGCCCTTATCAGCTATCGTTAAGCTGAGATTCAATTCGGTTTCAAAAACCGACAATCAGGTCCAACTCGTGGATCTTATTCAAGATCATTGGTTCCAGTAGTCCTTATTGAAAAGGACATTTCTTAATCGGTTCCTATTTTATTTGATCAAGTTTAATGATGGATCCTCGATCCATTATGGATCACTAAAAATAAAAAAAAGGCTTCCGGTTTTAACCGGAAGCCTTTTAAACAAAAACTACTAACTATATATTAGGGGTTTTGTAATGAGGGGAAATTGCCCTCTATAGTTAAATTAGATTAACGACGGCGGCGAAGTGCGAGGAATCCTGCTGCAAAGAGAGCAAGAACTGAAACACCCGGCTCAGGAATAACTACTCCAACTGCTGCGGCCTGAAAAGCGCCTGCAACACCAGCAGCTACTGCTGTTCCAGCAACTTCACCTAACTTGATATCACCACTGTTGATATCAACACTTGCTGCGAACAATGGAGCGTCAGCAGCGAATGGTGCGCCTGTGTCGATTACGAAAAGGTGACTTGAAGTAGCAATGTCGGCTCCGTCACCACCAACGAGGATGATGTTCTTTCCGTCAAATGCTGCGGCTCCACCATCTCCTTGTCCAACACCGGAGAAGAAACCGTCAATATTAAAAGCAGCAGCGCCACCAAAATCAGTGGAAGCACCAAATGCAGTAAAGTCAGCAGCGAGAGCAGTTTGTGCTGCAGCTGCATCAGAGAAATCAGAAACTCCCGTTGTTCCAACGGAAACGAAACCACCGCTAATCGGTGTGCCGCTTGCTTGAACTTCCCAAGTAGAACCGAAGTTACTGAAGTTCACTGTTCCTGCTGCAGCAATTCCTGCGAGAGCAACAGAAGCGATTATAGCTGTAAAAAATGTTTTCATAGTTAGGGCTTATGTAGTTTTTTGTTTAATTTGTGTGAATACCAAACGCTAAATCAGCATTTGATTAGTTTATTTATACCAGTCTCTTCAGGTTTAGTCGAGTATTTTTCAGTATTTTTTCAATTTTATTCATTATTTCGTAAATGCCTGTAAACCAATTAATTATGCTTAAAAAATAGGTATTTATGGCCTAATTTTAACAGTTATTTGAAAAAAAACCGACCCAAATCAATATTCTCCTATTTTTTAAGGCAAATTAGAAAATGCTTACGAATTTCATATTTCGCAATTTTCCCCTGAATCGTATGACTTAAAATAAGATTTTCAGTTGGTTTTAAAAACATGCCATTTCAGACTCCTCAAATGACGAGAATCCTTTCACCCTGGCTCTATTAATGTATGAATCTGTGCTTCTGGGCTTTGATCACTTATCCAAAGCAAAGCGGCAGAACTTCTTGCCGTCTTTAAGCTGAAGAGTCTTGATCATTTTCTCACAAGTCTTTTGCCAAGTCTTTAAGTCTTCGCTTTCCTCAATGTTAAGCATAAGCGTGATTTGATCCTCTGACTTTTTTATCTTTTTATGATTGTTTGTGAAGACCATTAAGAATACGGCAAGTAGAAAGTATTAAAGATACCGGTTATTGCATTTAAGGGCTAATAAATATTATAAATCTAAAAAACCTCTGCTGGTTTATATAATTTAAAGATCGGTCCTGCTGTTTTGTTCAGCGTCATCACCATTGTGTGGTCCGAATTTCTCCTTTGCAAATTCGCGAAGGTCTTCAGCAGTCGTTCCTTCCTTGATTGCATCACGGTCATGTTCATCGACGATCTCGACACCTAGCAGTGTTTCGATGATATCTTCCATAGTTAGGAGCCCCCGGGTTCCACCAAATTCATCTTGAATAACCATGATTTGTTCTTTCTGATCTAGCAGGATGTCAAGAGCGACGTCCACTGATTCCGATTGATTGCAGAAAATCGCAGGCCTCATAATTTCAGACATTATAATATCGTCTTCATCTGCTGCTGCGCGTCTAAGGATATCACTTCGTAACACGATTCCGTGAATTTCATCAATCGACTCTCCAGTCACGGGCAATCTACCGTGTGTCATAATCGGGATTTTTTTTCGGGCAGTGTCGACTGACCAATTGTGCGAAACGGTACTCATGACCACGCTAGGTGTCATCACATCGCTGACCAACGTTTCCCGGAGCTTTAACAGGTTCATGATCACCTTTTCTTCGTCCTCTTCAATTGATCCCTCCGCCTCACCTATATCGGCGAGTGCGGCCAATTCTTCGCGAGAAACCGTTTCCTGTTCAGCAGCAGGGAACATACGACGGATGATTTCTATGGGAATAACGACCCAAATCAAAATTCGAATTAGGATGTCCAGTATATATGCACTGGGCACTGACAGTGACTTCCAATACAGTGTACCTAGTGTTTTAGGAAGAATTTCACTAAATAGTAGTACACCGATGGTCAATAAAGCTGAGGCAATAGCCATTGTGTACTGACCTTCATAGATTGCTGCGACTTGAGTACCTACACCCAATGCGCCAACAGTGTGAGCCATTGTATTCAATGTTAATATCGCAGTCAGTGGCCTTTCTGGATCTTCCTTGTAACGAACCCAAAGCGGTGCTGCCCGACTCCCCTTAGCCTCCAAAACTGCAACGTGGCCTCTTGATGTGGAAAGCAGGATAGCTTCTAGGATCGAACACAG
Organism: uncultured Verrucomicrobiota bacterium; assembly: GCA_902591645.1. The sequence goes on from CACJBM010000080.1 coordinate 5,673, forward strand.
AAACGATGCGCCTATTGCTAGGGCCGCATAAATGACAATCAATGACTCTGGACTCATCCGTTATTGTACCTCACGCTGCATAATATGAGCAGAAGTTTAACCTCAGTAAACTTAAATCAATATATTGATATCGCAGTAGGAATAAAAAAGAATACGCTAAAAATGATCGGTTTTGCCATGGCTCATACTTACTGCACAGTTGCTGCTTTTTCAGGCTCAGCTTAATCAATTCTTCGCCAAAATTAGCTTCTCATAAAACGCAATCCGCCTCACCGTTTTCACGGTGAGGCGGACCAGCCGCGCCTTATTGGCGCTCTTAAATCAGTTTGGTCTTAGAGGTCCAATCCGTTAGGGATAGCGACACTAACAGAACCGGCTTCTCCCTTGCGCTGGATAGCATAACCAGATCCAAGAGTCTCAGCTCCTTTGTCTGCGTCGCCCTGTCCTACTGCTTTCCAACCTTTAGATTGTGGAGGGAATCCACCACCGTCGGTGTAGTAGTACTGAGCGTATCCGCCGTTTCCGTCTGGGCTCCAGACAAGGTCTCCGCTTCCGGAGTTTCCTTTAGCGAGGAATGCATCGAGGCCTGTATCATCAAGAGCAACACCTACTGGAAGTACACGGTTAAGGAAATTGAATCCTGTTCCTACTCCGAATGAAGTTGCCTCAGTGCGTACGTGACCAACAAATACGATGTCAAGGTCATCTGCCGCACGGCGCTGAATGAAGATACCAGCAGTGAATGGAACTGAAGTTCCAGCCTGGTCTGCACCACCTGCACCGATAGCGCGCCATCCTGCAGGACGTGGTGGGAATCCTTTGCCGTCATCATAGAAGATCTGAGCGAATCCGTCTCCTGTTGGAATCCATACAACATCAGCTGTAGTTGCGTTGCCTGCTCCGAGTCCTGCTTCGTTAGCAGCACCGAAGAGAGAACCAACGGTAACGTCAGCGCGTACTTCATAAGAATCGCCTGAACTTACAGCAAGATCAGTATCAAGTGTTGTTGCGTCACTTCCATTTACAGAAGCAGACTCACCACTAGTGATGTTCTGTACTGTATAAGAAACTCCATCATCAAGAAGAGCAGTGAAGTCAGCGTCATTGTCTGTTGCATCATCTGCATCGAACTCACCAGCTGCAGCAATCGCATTTCCAACGTTAACACCCATCAAGGTGAAAGAATTGCCTTTGGCTGTTTCTGTGTGATAACCAACCGGTTTAGTGGTTGCTGTCTGAGCGCTTAC
>CACJBM010000081.1 GCA_902591645.1 uncultured Verrucomicrobiota bacterium
CCAGTCACATCATCAGTGACCTGCTGAAATGTCTTTTCTGCATCCCAATTATGAAAGACCCATAACTTTTCCGGATCGACGCGATTATAACTAGCGTTCCAGTTCTGATAAGCCCAGTCCGCATTGCCGGCATAAAAATTAATGAGCATATAATCAATGAATTGATCAAGATCTAGTAACCTGAGAACAGCCTTATAATTTTCTTCAATACTAAGATCAGCACCAACCGCACTCAGAAGATCCTCATAACTCTTGTTGTTACCAGCAACAACATTATTAGAACGGTGCCTCAATATGTCATAGTCACTTTTCTTTCCACCGCGATAGGCAACCACAAATTCCTCATCTACAAATTCATGCAACCAATACATTCCCCAATACAATCCATTTAGGTAAAGGTGAGCATAATTACCTCTTGGTGCAATTCCTCCTGCAGCATTCTGAAGGTCACCAACAAGCTGATCACGAATGTATTGTGCACGCAATTGCTGATCAGGATTAGGGTGAGTCCAGGACTGCTGGTTAGTTGCATCAAGAATTACAGTATTAATATTATCAGTTGCCTCATTACCGAACAGTGGATAATCCAACTCAGGAGGGCCATAAGGAGGCTTAAATTTTAGCCTCATGGAAAGCTTGTCTGTCTTCCACCGGTCCGTACTCGTAGCACCCTGGATTTCTAGGGAACAATCAATTTGAAATCCTGTTGATCCGTCAGGAAGAATCAATTCAGCAGATGCGACCCTCTCAAATCCCTTACCAATAGGATATATGCCACGGGTCTGAATCACATTATTATCAGCATCGATCTTGACTGGCGTTGAAGAAAATAAATCATCAGGATCCAAAGAAACTGCAAGAGTAGGAATGGATCGCATGTCCTCTTTTATAGTAGTCATATATTTTGGATCATTCACAATGTCCTGATCCATTTCATAATCACCGGCATAGGGTCCGGGTTTTAAATCCCCAGGAACAGTATCAAAGCGTCCGAGTGACCCCCAGTTTAACGGCATGCCTTTTCCAGTCTGACGAATGACATCTTCAAGAAAAATGTAGGTATGAGTATCCACATCTGTCGGGTCATGACCATCCTTATAAGCCGCAGCACGAATGACCGTCGTCTCTTTCAATAGCAAAGGCCCCGTATAATCTTTTCCATTAACTGGGCTTGGAAAACTCCCATCTGTCGTATAGCGAATTTGAGCTCGAGGAGTAGCTGAAGAAATATTCAAAACAAAAGGTTCCACAAAGAATCCTCTGTCCACGCTAAACTTCGTATCCTTGACTTGAGCTGACCATGAACAAATCAACCCCATTCCGAAAACGTAAAGAATCCCCACTATCTTTAATGGCCAAAAAATTCTGGTTTCAAGTCTCTTAAACATCAGTTGATAAGAAAAAGATTCTGTGTGCCTACTTTAATCCCTAATTCGCAAACACCTAAAAAAACTAATTACTTTTGTTTCATGAAAGAAAAGAAAGTATTGAACTGGCAAAATATGCTCAATCGCATCAATCTCTATCCTATCTAAATGAAATTATTTTCACTCGTTCTAATCTATTCCATCCAATCATTAGTTACCTGTCTGGCAGATGAATCTAAAGCTGTTTATAAAAACTTAGATGCTGTTAAGACCAAGGCGATTATTGCCAAATTTACAAAAGAAAAGAAAACCCTTCTGATCTTAGATGTTCGAACAAAAGAAGAATACGATAAAGAACACTTTCCAAAAGCCAAGTTAATCAATTTCTTCGGACCCGATTTCGAAAAGAAGCTCAAGGAACTTGATAAGAACAAAGCCTATCTTCTACATTGTCAGTCTGGAGGCAGGAGTAGAGGAGCCCTCAAAAAAATGCAAGAACTGGGATTTAAAGAAGTATACCATCTAGATGGTGGCATTTTAGCTTGGAAAAAATCTGGAGGTGAGCTGACAGATTAGTTCCTTATTCATATCATTGAAAATTTTCACATAGGGGTCCCCACCAATGATCATTCGCCAAGTACCAGTTCACCGTTTCATTTAAGCCATCATCCAGCTCAATAGAAGAGTTCCAACCAAGCTCGTTTCGAATCTTTGTAGAATTTAAACTGTAGCGAAAATCATGGCCGGCCCGGTCATTAACAAATTGAATTTGTTCAGAATGTGGAGAGCGGTCAGAGAACTTAGAATCCAACATTTCACATATCATCTGAACTAGAGATAGATTCGTAATTTCTTGCCCACTACCAATGTTATAAGTGTGGCCAACTTTGCCATCAGACAAGACTCTCATCAATGCCTCAACCAAATCATTAATGTGAAGCCATTCACGGATGTTCTGTCCGTTCCCGTAAATAGGTATCATTTTTTTTCTCGCTCCATTAATAATAGCCTTTGGAATAAGTTTTTCAGGGAACTGGTACTCTCCATATACATTTGAACAGTTTGTCCTCAGGACTGGAAGACCATACGTTATATGCCAAGCATTCACCAAATGATCACTGGCTGCTTTTGAAGCAGAATAGGGACTACTTGGCCTATAAGGTGAATCTTCACTGAAGGATCCCGCATCATCAAGCTGACCATACACTTCATCAGTGGAAACATGAATGAGCCTAAATGCCTCATCGTTTCCTCTCTTTTCCCAATAATTGAGTGCTGATTCTAAAAGCGAATACGTTCCATTCACGTTCGTCGTAATAAATTCACTCGAGAATTTAATGGACCGGTCAACGTGAGTCTCTGCCGCCAGATGAATGACGCTATCAGGCTTGTACTTATCTAATATTTCGTAAAATCTTCCTCCGTCCCTAATGTCAGCCCTTTCAAAGACGTACAAGGAATCATCAGATATACTGGAAAGATTATCCGAATTCCCTGCATATGTCATAGCATCAACATTGATGACAGAATGACCCAAACCAATCGCGTTACGAACCAGAGCTGATCCTATAAATCCTGAACCTCCTGTAATCAGTAATTTCACATGAGTCAATAAAGGAATCCTACTCAGATTTAAACTGGTATGAACCTAGATTTTTTCTTGGGAGGTTTCTTTTTATTGTTATTTTTCTCTGTACTCCAACGTTCAACGCGCATCCCCGATCCTTTTAAAAGTTGAATGAGGCCCTTCTCTCCCACTAAATGAGCGGCACCAACGATAACCATAATGTCTTTGTCTCCTTTCATATACCCATTAATCTTCTTAACCCAATTCTCATTTCGATTATCCAGCAATTCCTTTCGAAACTGAGGCGAACCTGACATTGAATCATTTATCATCTTTTCAAGAGTCACATCATCACCTTCCCTCCAAGCTTTAACCATCTTTGGGAAATCTGTTTCAACGTTAGCCATATCCTTCAATGTAGATCCCAGCATTTTTTCCTGCTCTTCCTTATTAAGCTTGGCAAAAAGACCAATCTGGAACTCAGTCGTTTCCAAACCTCTCACAGTCTTCCCGTCCTTCACTGCACGCTCTTCAAAAAAAGTATCAACTCCCAGTTCTGGTCTTCCACCCATTTTCATAATTTCTGTGATTGATATTGTCATACCAGCCATCCAGGGCCTAAACCCATCCATCGCGGTAGGTGGTAACCCTGCACCCTCGAGATACTTTCCAAGTTCAGCATACATCTCAGGGGATAAATCGTCGCTTATCTTTCTACCTTTCCCGTACATGCCCTTCTCGAGAGCTAGAGTGTCTGATTCAGGATCCTCATTCGTTGCTATTTCCAATACCAGATCATCTACGGCTCTATAAGCAGCCTCAAAAGCTGGGTGCAATGGATGATCATCTTCGCTCAGTATGTGTATAGAACCTGCAAGATAAATGGATGGGCCAGAATCATCCCCAGTAACTTTCCACAAGCTGGTCGTTTCAGCTGAATGCGCTATAACAGCACACAGAATTGAAAAGCTTAAAAATAATAAAAGCTGAAATGGTTTTTTATGACCACTTAAATTTAATGGGCGCATTACTTAAAGTTCCTGAAAACAGTGAACCTGTAAATTGAAAAACGCTTACTTTGCAATCAATAAAAAAGGAGCCAAGAAAGAATCAGAGACTCTTTCGGCGAGTCTTAACGCTAATCTGAGCTAATGACCTAGCTACTACAGCCTGAAGGGCATCATATTGCTCATCCTCTTCAGTGACATTTTCGAGTGCATCCTTGGCTCGTTGCATCGCTTCTTCAGCTACGTCCACGTCAATGTCATCCTCTTCAGAAACGATCCAATCAGTGAGAATAGAAATCTTATCCTGAGCAATTTCCACATATCCAGGACCAAGGGCCAATTCAATCAGTTCGCTGTTCTTATCAACTCTATAAAAGAGGTCATCATCCCACTCTTCTTTAATCATTGTGACCAGAGGAGCGTGTCCCGGCAAAGGTCCCATATGTCCTTGACGTCCTGGAATATCAACATATTCCACTTCACCGGAAAAGTATTCCTTCTCTGGAGTAATTATTTCAAGTTTCATGGAAATGAATTTTTTATATCCGGTGATTTTCTTAACCTTTATCGACAGAATCGATTCCTGCTTTCATGTAGAAGTTATCCTCATGCACCTCATCATGATTGCCGTCTAATATCTCCTTGAAGCCTTTGACTGTATCTTCAACAGAAACGTAAACCCCAGGGGAACCCGTAAACACTTCGGCCACGTGGAACGGCTGAGATAGGAACTTCTGAATTTTACGAGCCCGGGCAACAGTGAGCTTATCTTCGGGACTCAATTCATCCATACCAAGGATAGCAATAATGTCCTGCAAGTCATTGTACTTCTGGAGCACCTGTTGAACGCCTCGTGCCACTTCGTAGTGCTCTTCTCCAACAATCTCTGGCGCAAGAGCCAATGAAGTTGAAGCAAGCGGGTCAACGGCAGGATAAATTCCAAGCTCAGCTAACTTACGCTCAAGAACCACAGTAGCATCCAAGTGAGCAAAGGTATTCGCTGGAGCAGGGTCCGTCAGGTCATCGGCCGGCACATAGACTGCTTGGAAAGATGTGATGGATCCTTTAGTCGTTGAGGTGATTCGTTCCTGTAGTTGAGCCATTTCAGCTGCGAGGGTCGGCTGATAACCAACAGCAGATGGGGTCCTGCCCAGTAGAGCAGAAACTTCTGATCCTGCCTGAGAGAAACGGAAAACATTATCTACAAATAGAAGAACGTCCTGGTTCTGCTCATCACGGAAGAACTCCGCCATAGCAAGAGCTGACAGAGCAACACGGAGTCGGGCCCCAGGAGGCTCGTTCATCTGGCCATAGACTAGCGCCACTTTTGATTCGGCAAGGTTATCCTGATTAATAACACCAGCCTCAGACATTTCCCAGTACAGGTCATTTCCTTCACGGGTCCGCTCACCAACACCTGCAAAGAGAGAGTAACCTCCATGGTTCTTAGCAATGTTATTAATAAGCTCCATAATGACAACAGTCTTACCAACACCTGCGCCTCCGAACGCTCCAACCTTACCTCCCTTAGTGAAGGGACAAATAAGATCAATGACCTTGATCCCCGTCTCAAGGATAGTTGCAGATGTGTCCTGCTCAGTGAGTGCCGGAGCGGGGCGGTGAATCGGATAACGCTTTTCTGTGCTAACGTCTCCACGTTCATCTACAGGATCACCTGTCACGTTGAAGATACGGCCTAGAACCTCGTCACCCACAGGAACCGAAATAGCAGCTCCGGTGTCTGAAATTTCCATTCCTCTCTTGAGACCTTCCGAAGAAGACATTGCCACTGCACGGACCCAACCATCACCTAAGTGCTGCTGGACTTCCAGAATCAGTTTGTTCGGTTTGCCATAAACTTCGTAATTTATCTCCAAAGCATTATAGATTTTAGGCAAGCTCTCAGCCTTAGAGAAATCGGCATCGACGACGGGGCCAATGACTTGGACGATGGTTCCGGTATTATCGCTCATTTTATTTAAATTTATTTGTTGTCTATAGCTGTAGTTAAATTATTCAAGGGCCATCTGCGCAGTAGTGATCTCAAGGAGTTCACTGGTAATAGCAGCTTGGCGGACTTTGTTATAAAGAAGAGTCAAATCATCAATCATCTCCTTCGCATTATCGGTTGCACTTTTCATGGCAACCATCCTCGCAGAGTGCTCAGAGGCACGAGCCTCGAGGACCATTTGGTATAATTGATAATTGAGGTAATGCGGCAATATCATTGCGAAAACTTTTTCCGCATTAGGCTCAAAAATGTATCCTGCTTCAGGGACCTGATCGTAAACATCACCCAGTTCATCACCATCACTCATGCCTTCAAAGTCCTTCTTCTCAGTGATACTAGAAGGATCGACTGGTAAGAGTGTCTTCACCCAGGGCTTTTGACTGATGGTATTAATGAAATTCGTAAAAGCAACTTTGACTCTGTCCACTTCGCCTGATTCAAACTTTCGGATCACAAAATTCGTCACCGCTTTGACTTCCTTGAAGATGACTGGATCACTGACTGTAAAATCAGCTAAGAGGTCTTTCTTAGAACGGGCCAGAGTTCCCTTCCCCTTATTACCGATAGTGACAAAAGAGGTGATATCCGATTCCTCTTCCATCACGAGCCTCATGAGGTTCGTATTTAATCCCCCGCAAAGACCTTTGTCGGTAGAAATTACTATGAATAGTTCACGGTTAACCTCACGAACATTCATCAAGGGACTAGCATCGAGTTCTCCTTCATCCAGTGCAAGATGCATCAGCATCTTGTTTAATTCCTCAGCATAACGCCTACCAGAGAGGGCCTGGTCCTGTGCCTTCTTCATCTTGGA
>CACJBM010000082.1 GCA_902591645.1 uncultured Verrucomicrobiota bacterium
AGAGACTGCAAAAGATGGCTACGGGTTCCTTCGTGTGCCTTCCTTTAGTTTTGCTAAACATGCTGATGATATTTATATCGGTTCGAATTTCATTAAAGAGTATGATCTAAGAATCGGCAATTTGGTAACAGTTATTGCCAGGGCTCCTAAGGACAGAGAGAGATTCTTATCGACCAATGAAGTCATTGAGATTGAAGGTATACCAGTTGAGGATTGGGAGGCACCTACGATATTTGAAAATCTGACTGCGATTTCTCCACGTGAGAGAATAATACTTGAGCCTTCTGACGGTCTATCAGTTAGTCCCAGAGTCGTTGATCTGATAGCGCCTCTTGGGAAGGGCCAAAGAGGAGTTATAGTCGCGCCTCCTCGTGGTGGTAAGACTATTCTTCTTAAGGAAATTGCCAAGTCGATCGTTGATAATCATAAAGAAGTCGAATTGTTAATATTGCTGTTGGATGAGAGGCCCGAAGAGGTCACTGACTTTGAGGAAAGTGTTCCTGGCGCTCAGGTATATAGTTCAACTTTTGATGAAAGCCCTGACAGGCATGTGTCAGTTGCAGAATTGGTAGCGGAACGAGCAAAGAGAGTCACTGAAATGGGTAAGGACGCTGTAATACTAATGGACAGTTTAACGCGTCTGGCTCGAGGCTATAATGGCCTCATTTCTGCTGGAGGGAGAGGCAGGGGACGCAGAGGAAAAGGTAAGGGAAGGACAGGCTCAGGAGGCCTTGATACGAGAGCACTTCCTAAGGCTAGAAAAATATTCAGTATTGCCCGTAACGCTGAAGAAGGGGGCAGTCTTACTATGCTGGCAACTGCACTAATTGATACTGGTAGCCGTGCAGATGAGGTTATTTTTGAGGAATTTAAGGGCAGCGGAAACATGGAGATTCAGCTCGATCGTGAATTGCTTGAGAGGAGAATTTATCCGGCCATTAATATTCCAAAGTCAGGAACACGTAAAGATGAGCTCCTCTATCATCCTGACGAATTTAAGAGGATAGGAATGCTTCGCCGACAGCTGGCGCAGAGACCTGGAGGTGAGGCAATGGAAGTTCTCATCGATCATATACAAAATTCAGCATCGAATGCTGAGTTATTGCTGACAGGATTGAGGTAACGAAAGTATTAGATCAGTAGAGAATGGGTCCTCAAGATAAAGAGTCTTCAGTGGATAGGAGTTATCACTATATAGAAGATGAAGAGTCATTGACTCGTTTCATAAAGGAAATCGAAGGCTCTGGCTATGAACGCTGTGCGATTGATACTGAAGCTGACAGTTTGCATTGTTATGAAGAGAAGCTTTGTCTGATTCAGTTTGCAGTTGAAGATAAGTTTGCCATTATCGACCCCTTAAGTATTGATGATTTATCGATCCTCATTGATTTCATAAATCGGACCGAAGTTTGGTTGCATGGAGCCGATTTTGACATGCGCATGCTAAAACGAACTTATGGGAGTGTTCCTGAAGTCGTTTATGACACGCAGACAGCCTCTAGGCTCTTAGGTGTCAAAAAATTCGGATTGGTCAATTTGGTAGAGGATCACTTTGGTGTTGTTCTTCCCAAAACGTCTCAAAAAGCTGATTGGGGGCAGAGACCATTATCAGAAAAGATGCTCGAATATGCAGTGAATGATGTCAGATATTTATTAAAAATGGCGGACACTCTCACATCGCGTCTTAAGGAATTAGATCGTTGGGATTGGTTCATTGAGTCGTGCGAGTCAGCAAAAGAGTCAGCATCTGTGATTAAAGAGAAGGACGAGGATCAGGTGTGGCGAATTTCGGGTTGGGGGAAGCTCGAGCAGGAAGGAATGGCATTCTTAAGAGCCCTTTGGTTTTGGAGGGACGGTGAAGCGGAGAGGAGAGATAGGCCCGCTTTTAAAATTATCGGGAACCATGATCTGTTACGTTTTTCACAGGATCTTCAGGAAGGGGCCGGAGTTAAGTTGCCTTCAAGGTTTCCACCTCAGCCAGTCAAAAGATTCAATAAAGCCATAGAATCAGTCAGAGAGTTGGATCAAGCTGATTTTCCTCAAAGGCCGAAAAGAGTCAGAGGAAAGCGTGACCCTGCAGCAGAAAAGAAGTTTGATAAATTAAAGAATCTAAGGGACCGCGTCAGCGAAGGTCTCGATATTGATCCGACGCTCATCGCCTCACGAGCCACATTGGAAAGGGTTGCAGCTTCACCTGAAGAGGCTGGTGAGATTTTACTTAATTGGCAAAAGAGTTTGCTGATAGAGGCCATTGACGAGATTTAGTGAGCTAATTTTGCTTAATTACGCTGGCTTGTTACTTTTTACGCTATAAAAGTAAATTATTACTGATGGTTCTCATTAGCTAGGTAAGACAGATCCTCCCAAGAATATATTATTTGCAATAATTGATAAATTATTACTTATTGTAAAGATATATTAAATATTAATAGGACCTAATATGGCAGTACATTCAGGAGATCATTCCAAATTTTCAAAATTACTCAAATCGTGTCGGTTTGAAATGGAATGTCACCAATGCGGCGGGAAATTATCGATTAGTATTGAGGAAGGAGAAAAGAAGCATGATTGTCCATTCTGTGATGAGAGTAAGGTATCCAATTCTCAATCCTACAAGTTAAATGTTGAGTCTCAGGTTCTGAGCTTCCCTAATTCCTTAAAGAGAGGAGAGAGGACCTGGCACGATCGTCACATTAAGGAAAAGCGGTCATGGATGCGACGTAAGAAGATGCAACGATCCTTCGATAGGAGCTTTAATTTTATAATGAATCGCTTTTCGAGAATTTTTGCTTTGGGGTTAGCTACTGTGCTAGGAGTAGGTGTTATAGTCTTCGCACTTGGCGGCAATTGATCCTTTTCATTAAGATTACACTGAATCAATCATTGGTCGTATTAATTGGTATTTTAATTTTGAAAGCTGTAACGATGCCGGGAGTGCTGCTTACAGAGATCTGTCCTTCATGAGCTTCGATGGCACGTTTCACAATTGATAATCCGAGTCCTGTACCTTTTTTCTCGGCCCCATGACTTTGATCGATTCTATAAAATCTCTTAAAAATAAATTCTATAGCATCCGAGCGTATGCCGACCCCGTCATCTTTGACTGTTATAGTGTCCTCGTTAGACCCTCGGTCCAATGAAATTGTGATCTTAAGGCCAGGTTCATCGTTTTCTTTTAGAGCATTTTCAATGAGATTAAATAGGATCTGGTCCCAGTAAAAAACATCACCATTAATGATTGAGTTTTCAGGAAGTTTCAGCTCTGAGGTGGCTTGTTTTTGCTCAAAAAATGGATTCAACCGGGCGATAACTTCTTCCGCGCAGGCCCTTAAATCAAAGGGTTTTATCTGTATGGTATCTGAATGTGATTCGAGTTTGGATATGGTAAGCATATCTTCGATGATTCGAGCTATGCGGTGACCATGCTTTTGCATTATATTTAGAAACTTAAGAGAATTTACTTTGTCTCTAATTTCACTATCAATTAAATTTTCCAGATAACCGTTAATGATTGTGAGAGGGGTGCGAAGTTCGTGAGACGCATTGGCTACAAAGTCTTTCCTTACTAAGTCGAGATTTCTGGCGTCAGTGACGTCTCTTAGAACCACTCTTGCTCGTGTGACTGATTTTACTCCGGTAAGGGTCAGTGGCGCCACTTCGACTTCGAGAGCCCTTACTGAATGCTCTGAGTCATTAGGGATTTGGTGCTGGATCTCGATTGTTTCTATGCGCTGAGTGTTGATCGATTTTTGTATTAATTTGATTAAGTTTGTGTTTTTGATGTGATCAGCAGCGTCCAGCTCGAGTGGGGGGGATGCCCATCCGAAAAGGTTGCAGGCACTAGGGTTTGTGAAACGTATTTTTAGTCCTTGATCAAAAACGATCACGGCATCAGCAAGGCCATCCACAACAGCGGCAATAAGATCTTCTCTTCTTTCTACACGTTTTTCTAATGTCTCAGCTTCGAAAATTTGATCAATGATCAGATTTTCGAGTTGCTGATATGCGGAGTGATGGGCTTTAGCTGAGTGACCGGTCAATAGCTTCCGGTCGTTATTTTTGAGGGCCAGAGCCAATTTAGAGATTCTTCTTTGATTCTTTTTTCTCTGCAATACGAGAATTAAGAAAAGAACTGCAATTAATAGAATGTAATAAATTGTCACGCGGTACTCCTGTATTGATAACCGACACCGCGGACAGTTTCAATACAGCGCGACAAATCTCCTAACTTTTCTCGGAGTCTCTTGACGTGAGTATCTAGGGTTCTCGAGTTTGCGGTGTCCCTGTACCCCCATACTTCTCGCAATAAATCCTCACGATTTTGTACAGTCCCTTCTCTCTCTACCATCAGGATTAGTAATTTAAATTCAGTTGGAGTAAGGTCTATTTGCTCTCCTGACACAAAGCAATGAAGGGAATTCTTGTCTAATCGGAATTTTCCTGAAGAAATGGTAGAGTTAGCGGTTGTTGTATTTATTCTTCTCAGAAGAGCTTTGACCCTTAATACTAGCTCTTTTGGGCTGAAAGGTTTTGTTAGATAATCATCGGCTCCCATTTCGAGTCCGGTAATCACATCATCTGGCTGTGCCTTTGCGGTTAGCATTATGACCGGTATATCTTTGGTCCTACTGTCGAGGCGGAGCTCTTTAAATACTGTAAATCCATCCATTTTTGGTAGCATCAGATCAAGAATTATCAGATCGGGTCCTTTTTCTTTGGCTATTTCAAAAGCTTCAACTCCATCTTTGGCGAGCAATGTTTCCATATACTCCCGCTCTAAATTGAAACTTATGAGCTCCCTTATGTCAGACTCATCTTCTGCTATTAAAACATTATATCTATGATCTGACATTTTTGCAGTGCGTAGGCTCAGATGAAATAATTAATAGTTACAATTGTGGCACAGTTAATTTATCGCAATGATTAAGATTAAACAACCATCCTAAAACCTTAGGAAGCACATGTGAATAGCAGAAAAAATAACTAAATATTCTTATCGCTCAGAATTTGCCCATCTCAATAAACTGTCTTGGGTCAATTAATCGACTGTTCCAGTAGCACTTTGAATGACATTGAGGCAGTGATTTCCAATTTTTTCTAATTGATTATTGATATCAATTTGAAGCATTTCACGTTTGAGGTCGCCGTCTTCTTGCATCCTGGATAGGGATGATTTGTTTAAATTGCGTCGCATCTCATCAGTAATAGATTCAAATTCTTCTGCTTCCTTAAGAATGTTGAGAGAAACTGGAGGTGTTATGTTGCTGCGAGTGAATGTAAGAAATTCACCCACTAAACGCGTAAATCTTTTCAGCTCTAATGTGGTTTCATCAGAGAATGGGCTGTGACCCTTACGATTCCTTCGATCAGTGAGCATGACGAGTCGGTGAACACAGTCACTGGCCTCTTCTAACTCAGATACTATTCGTATCATTGAGCTCACGTCATCTGCGTTTCGGCTGCTCAGTTCGGATGAAGATAAGCGGACAAGATACTGCGTAATGTCAGCCATACATTGGTCGGTGGTGTTTTCAAGGTCCTTGGACTTTTCGACAGCTGGAGTCAAGTCAATGGTCCTGTCGGAAAACATGTTTTCAAAATCGTCATACATTTCGAGGGTAATATCAGCCATGCCCTCGACTGCGTTTTGGGCTTCGGGAAGATTCATTTCTCCGACCTCCATCAGGTTTTGAGTAATGAAATGCAGCCGTGGATCTGATTCGTTTTCATCATCCTTGACCCATTTTTTGACAAACCTTGCAATCCAGGGGACGAACCCAATAAGAAGGCAAATGTTTATGAAGTTAAATGTGGAATGGAAGATTGCCAGATTGAATCCTATTGGCGTGGAATGCTTCTCAGTTCGAAAAGAATCGGGGAGGCTGTTGCCGATCGACTCGACTATAGGGATGAAGGCATAGAATGCTGCAAGCATCCAGATAACACCCAGTATATTGAAAGTGAAATGAGCACGAGCAGCGCGTTTTGCATTTGTATTGGCACCCAATGAAGCGAGGTATGCAGTCACGGTTGTGCCGATGTTTTCGCCTAGCACAATTGCGCAGGATTCCTGAAATCCAATCCAACCATTTAATGCTAACGTGACAGTGATTGCCATCGCAGCTGATGATGACTGAACGGCAATTGTTAGTAAAACACCAAGGGCTAGGAACATTAGTATTGATAGGTATCCTTTGCCGCTGATGTTTTCTATGAAAGCTCTCCAGCTCTCAGCTTTTTGAACTATTTCAGGCTCGGTGCTAGCAAGCATACTTCTGACGTCTGGCACTGCATCCTTAAGAGCGCCTAGTCCGTAGAAGAGGAGGCCAAAGCCTATTAAAATTTCCCCCATGCTCTTCCATTTGCCTTTGCCGATGAAGATGAGAGGAGTTCCAATGCCTACGATCGGTAATGCAATTTTAGCAAGACTGAATTTTCCAACGATAGCTATGATCCAAGCCGTTAGTGTTGTGCCGAGATTGGCACCCATTATTACCCCAATCGATTCGACTAGAGTCAATAGTCCGGCATTAACAAAGCTAACAACAATGACTGTAGTTGCTGAAGAGGATTGAAGTAAACAGGTCGTTAGGAATCCTGTTCCGACACCTGCGAGACGGTTATG
>CACJBM010000083.1 GCA_902591645.1 uncultured Verrucomicrobiota bacterium
ATCCAGAAAAAGACGGAAAGTTATTTAAGTCCGCAATGGAAGTCCTTAGAGGGTCTGGATATGAACACTACGAGATTTCAAATTATTCGCTGCCTGGACATCAGTCAGAACACAATAAAGCTTACTGGTCAGGAGCTGATTATCTAGGAATCGGCCCCGGAGCATTCTCAACTGTTCACGGGAAGCGGTGGCGAAACGTAGCTGACACAGAAAAATATATTGATTCAATGAAACTAAAGAAAATTGATGAGATCGAAACAGAACGTGAAATTATTAATGATTCATCTTTCAGAACGGAACGAATCGCTTTGGAGCTAAGAACGTCCAGAGGAATTTCATTTGATACATTAGGGAAAACAAAAAACCGAATCGACGATCTAGAAAGAGAAGGTCTAATAAGTATAGATGAAAATAGAATTAGACTGACAGATAAGGGGAAAATGGTAGCAGACTCAGTGGCTACTCATTTATTATAACAAATAATAGTTTGCTAAACTTAGACTCTTTTTAATTGGAAAATGGTCTGATGCGGTTATTTATCTCATGAAGAAAAGTACATTACGAACCCAATAAAATAAGCATGCAATTTATATTTGGAAATAGAGAAGCCAAAGAAGACATAGAGAAAGGCTCAAATTTTTCTCCTAAGTTCGGAGAAGACGGCCTCATCCCTGCAGTGGCTCAGGACGCTTCAACGGGAGACATACTAATGGTCGCTTATATGAATGAAGAGGCTCTCCGACAAACAATGCAAAAGAAAGAGGCCGTTTACTACAGCCGAAGCCGTGACACATTATGGCATAAAGGAGCAACTAGTGGCCACATACAGGAAGTCATTGAGGTCCGCACCGACTGCGATCAGGATGTCGTGTTACTTAAAGTAAAACAGATCGGGCCAGGGTGCTGCCACGTCGGATACGGTTCTTGCTTTTATAGAAAAGTTCCGATCGGAGATGAAACAACAACAATGATTCAGGACAATGTTATTCAACTCGATCAATGCGAAGAACAAACATATGATCCTGAACAAGTTTACTAATTTGTAGATCAAAAATATGCTCGATGAGTTGAGAGAAGAAATTTGTGAAGCGAACCGAATCCTCCCTGATTCAGGACTGGTAAAACTCACTTGGGGAAATGTCAGTGGCATCGATAGAGACAAAGGGATCTTTGGAATAAAGCCGAGCGGCATAGATTATAGCGCGCTGAAGCCAACAGACATTGTGCTAGTCGATCTTGATGGAAAAGTGGTCGACGGAAACCTGAATCCTTCCTCTGACACTAAAACCCACTTAGAATTATATAAAGCCTGGCCAGAAATAGGAGGAATTACACATACTCACAGCCCTTCAGCGACTTCGCTCGCCCAACTAGGAAAAGAACTGCCCTGCTACGGAACAACACACTCTGATCATTTCTATGGAACAGTTCCTATCTGCAGAGCTCTAACCGCAGAAGAAGTTGAAGATGATTACGAGAAAAACACAGGATTAGTCATCGCCGAACACTTCTCGACAGAGGGCATCGATCCGAGTCAAATTCCCGGAGTCTTGCAACTCCACCACGCTCCTTTTACTTGGGGTAAAAATGCAGCCAAGTCTCTCGAAAACAGTATCGCTCTTGAAATGTGCGCTTCAATGGCTCTTAAATGCTGGTCCGTTGATTCTTCAATCGAACCAATACCTCAACACATTCTTGATAAACATTTTCTAAGAAAGCACGGCCCGGAATCATATTACGGACAAGAAAAGAACTAACGATCCAACAAGCCCTTAAGCAAGCTAAGAGGATCCTTTTTTAAGCTCTCTTTCACTGCATCAGCTAAATCACGAAGGGCCACCGAAGCCCTAACCTTGGGCCTATTAAAATCACCACTAGAGACAAAAGGAATGTGTATTCTTCCTTCCTTTGTGACAGGCGTAAATAATAACTCAGCAACGGGACCGGCAACGCTCTTGCCAACAATCTCAGAAAGGACCGTATTGGCTCGCGCAAAAGTACTATTGGAAATTTTTTCTGAAAAAGTAAAACTCGCGTTAATTAAATGCGCATCGTTTGCTGTATTTAGCCAAGCTCCTTCATCAATTACTAGACGGTTTCCGTTAATAATTACAGGCAACGGTTCGACTGCCCGTAAAATATAATTCCTTAACCCTAGGCGGAATCTTGAATCCTCATTAACTACTAAAATTTCCTCAATAACACTAATGTCCAGGCCTGCTTCTTCTAGCTGATCAAGCGTTGAAGCGAGTCTGCTGGCTATAGGCAAAGACATAATTCTTGATCCTTTTTTGACAGTCAGATCAGTGACTAAATCAGGATTAAGGAACCCCGTCTGCGAATCGAACGGCTGGATTTTCCCATCTGCCTGAAGGTTCAGGCTCGCATATTTAATTTCTCCCTGAGGACCAGTCACGCTCAGGTTGCCGGAAAGCTCCAAATATGCAGAGTTATGACGAATCAAATCCAAAGGATCGACATCAAGATCTGAAACTGATCCCTTAACATTAGTAAAGGCAATCCGGTTACTGCTTTTGATGAGTTTAATGGAAACAATACTGTCACGTAAAACCAATGATTTGAGTTTCGTTGCCATGGGCATCTCAGAAACATTAAAAGAATCATCAATAATATTCCCTTCCTCCGACTTCATTTTGCGTCTAGCCTTGGCCAACTCTCTACGCTTTCTTTTCTCCTCATACTCAGGATTCAGGGCTCCTTTTACATACTTGGGAGGATCAAGCATAGGATCCAATGTATGATCCCCTTCCTCATCAATTGCATAGGCAATGTCAAGCCCATCGACCGTCAATGAATCAATGGAAAGTTTGCCAAATAAAAAATCGATCAGCCTCACTTTGATTGTAGCATCACTGATTTTTATTCTAGTCTGACTCTCAACCGGATCGGACCGCTCAGCAGCAGATGCAGCATTGTCAGCATACTCATCCCTAGGACTCAGAAGAATATTAGATAAAACAACTTTACCACCAAAGATCCCCGCTCTCAGCTCCCCAATATCCATTCTCAGATTTCTTTCTGACTCTAGAAGATGCACAATTGAATCCTCTGTGATTTTTTTTGAAACGAAAACACCAAGAAAGATAAAAGATAAAGCCACAACCAAAAGTAGCGGCACAATCAATCTGAAGGTGATCTTACGCATAATTAAAAGAACGGCATGGGCCAGATTATTTAATTTATACCGAAACCTAGAACTAACAACAATCGTTGATAGTAATTTCAGTGAGGCTACGAGATCTCGCTTTTCTAGGGGAAGAGGATCTACAATTGCACTTTATCGATTCTGGAAACGACTACTTTCATTTTTTACTAAGATACTCTGCAGTTCATGCGTTAATATATGTATAAAAATGAAACTTTATAAATTTGCAGCATTGTTACCTTTTCTACTTCAAGGCTCAGCACAAGAAAGTCGAGCAGACGACCCTTTACCAGAGGGAGTCATTGCAGCAATTCGCAATGGAAATATCCCAACCATCGCTGATGTGAGCGTTATAAATTTTAATGAGGAGGGCCATGGTAAAATCAAAGTCCACACAATTTACAAATCAGAACTAGGAACCGATCAAAAGAAAAAAGAAAATAAATCCAGTTTCGCAAAATGGATACGCGGCTACGGCCTAGAAGGAAGTAATAAAGTTGCACCTCTCAAATTGGTGGTTAATGGAAAAATCGGAAGGTTTCTCTTTTTCCTCGATGGTGATCTACTCTACTCGACTTATAACAATCAGTTCCCTATCCGGAAAACCAAAGACGGATCACTCGAAGTCGGCACTGCTTTCAATGGGGGAGGAGCTCCATGGAAGCCCTTGAAAGAAATTATCAAATTGATTCCACAAAAATCACCCAAGGAAAAAGAAAAATAATTAAGCAAGATCCAAAGGACCACCCTCGCTTAATTTATGTTCTCCAAATCCTTTTATATGATGCCCAAATCCGTGAGCCAATGCCATTAAGAGTCTGTTATGATTGACTCCGGGCAAATGAAGCGATCGGCCCATCTTAAATCCGAGTCCGCCGCCGAGGAGGGTGAACGGAATATTTTCAAGCGTGTGATTGTTACCTTTACCAAGCTCATTCACCCACATGATCGTAGTATTATCAAACATATTGCCCTCACCACCAGGCTCAGGAGTTTCTTTAAGGCGCTTACAAAGATATCCCAACTCGCCCGCAAACCACTTGTTTATTTTAAGTAATTTATCCTGAGCTGATTTGTCCTTGTCAGGCTTGTGCGAAAGAGAATGGTGTCCGTCATTGACCCCTAACCATCTCATGCGGGCCTGCCCCACTGACCGCATAAACTGGAGCGTTGCAACCCGCATCATATCATTAGCTAATCCATTAACCAATAGATCAATCTGCATCCGGCTAATCTTTGGGGTATTGTCATTTACGAGTTCGATGTTGGGATCAATCTCAGGTTGAGGATGAACTGTGCTGGATTCTTTCTCAGCTTCGAGCAGGCCTTTCTCGACCTGACGAACCAGATTCATGTGTTCCTCCAGCATGTCCTTATCCTCTTTAGCAAGCTTAACTGAAACTGATTTAAGGTCAGCCGCAACATCATCCAATATACTGACAAGACTTTCTCTGTCCTTCATCTGTCCATACATTTTTTGCAACATCTGATGAGGATCATCGATCGGAGCAATTGGCTTATTGGATCCTGCATATGACATCCGGGTCCATGGATCTGCCCTGTTTGGAACAGCTACTCCAAATTCAAGAGAACCGAACCTTGTTTTTGTTTCCTTACGTGATTGTAAAAAATTAGCAATTTCCTGATCAATGGAAATGCCACTAGCCCAACCAGCAGGAGTGTGACCTCCTCCCTGAATATTCCCACGATGAAGTTTTCTGGCCGTTAACAAACAGCTGATGCCTTTCATGTGATCGTCCCCATCTCCGCCGACCTTATTGTGCACACCCTTAAGGGTCAGTAAGGAATCTTTATATGGAGCCAACGGCTCCATAATCGACTTAAGATTAAAATCATCTCCACTAGCATCAGGCCAAAAATCGTTAGGCAAAGTACCGTTAGGAGAGAACATAATAATGAGTCTCTTTTTCGGAGAAGAATCACCGCGCGCCTGAAGACTAGGCAATCCATAAAGAAATGAAAGCGCTGAAGCTGAAAGCCCAAGATCCTTAAGGAAAGCCCTGCGTGATAACTCATTCATAATTCTTCTTGTTTGATTCCTTTAGTAGAAGCTAAACATAAAATCTCAACGATCAACTCTTTACAACTAAAATTCGATTTCACGAAATGGGCATACAAATCATCCACTGTACTTTCACCGTAGGCTTGAATGGGCTGCTTTATCATATACTCAAAGAGGTTCTGAATGAAATTTTTCTGTGCATTTGAATCATTCGCGATGAATTGAGCCAAACTACGTGAACCCCGCAAATCCACTAGATTTCCTGCCCTTGTCTCAAACTGCGTAAATGAATCCACTCGCTTGTTGTTTTCAGTGTCTCTCCAACGCCCAATACCATCATAATTTTCAAGACTAAATCCAAGACTATTAATAATTTCATGACACGCCATGCAATTGGAATCTTTTGTCACATGAGTGATTTTTTCACGCATACTTAAACTAGGATCAAGTTTCTGATTCTCAAAAGAAACCGCCTGCAGCGGTGGTTTGAGTGTCCTTCCTAACATGTGCCTAGTCAGAAATACTCCACGATGCACAGGCGAACTATTGTAAGCATATGAGAAATGGCTTAGTAAATAGGGATGCGTTAATAGACCTGATCGTTCTATTTTTTCAAAATCGACTCGTACCATCTCATCACCTTCGACTGCCTTTCCATAGACCCCAGCAAGTCCCCGGTTCAGGTAAAGGTGACTCGAAAGTAACAGGTCTCGGAAGTCGGATTTATCGCTCCATACAATATCTCCTATGAACATGTTCATCGAACGGCGAAGATCCGATATCTTATATTTATCAAAATCAGGATAGACCTTGTCATCCTTCATCAGATCACGTTCCGGATCCAAATCCAACCAATGATAGAAAAAATCAATAACCTTCGATCTTGCCCGCTCATCCTCAAGCATTCGCTTAACCTCAGATCTAATGAAATCCTGATTAGATAATTTTCCCTCACTCGCAGCCGCAATTAATGCATCATCCGGAATCGAATCCCATAAACCAAGAGCCATTCTAGATGCGATCTGATATGACGGCGCCTTACCACCAGGCAACTGAGGGTACAAGAAGTGGGGAGATTTTATAGCCAATAAAACGACACGCTTCACTGCAACCTCTGGAGACTCAGAATCAGCAAAAATAAGATTAATGCTTTGCTCCTTCTCCTGCTCAGTTAATGGGCGCCTATATGCTCTTTCCAAAACTCTCATTGCTACTGAGATTAGCTTCTCAGTTTTTTGAGGATCATCCTTCGATTTGACACCACTCATGTACCCCAAAATTGAATCGACTTGCTCCGCAACATCTAGTGATGCCCGAGTAACTGCCGAGAGCCATTCCTT
>CACJBM010000084.1 GCA_902591645.1 uncultured Verrucomicrobiota bacterium
CGTAGGGGAAGCAGGGAATATCATTGGTCTTTCAGGATTCGAAGATGTTGATATTGGAGAAACTCTAAGTGCCGATGAGAATTCAGAATCTATTCCTTTTGTTGAAATTGATCCACCGACAGTGCGGATGCAGTTTTCTGTTAATGATTCACCTTTTGCTGGCAAAGAAGGAAAGTATGTAACGTCTAGGCAAGTCAGAGATAGGTTGATTAGAGAAACTAAAACAAATATTTCTATAGAAGTAACTGATAGCGATAGGGCAGGTGTATTTAATGTTTCAGCACGAGGAGCGATGCAGATAGCAGTCCTCGTTGAGGAGATGAGAAGAGAAGGTTATGAAGTTCTAGTTTCTCGACCAATGGTTATAACTAAACGCGACCAGAATGATGTCGTAGTTGAACCATTTGAGACCCTATACATTGAAGTTCCCGAACAATATGTGAGTGGTGTTATGAAAAGTTTAGCCTCTAGGAGGGCGGAAATTGTTAATATGACGGCTTCAGGTTCAGGGTCGATGATAGAATCCAAGATACCGACCAGAGGATTAATAGGATTTGAATTTGAACTTTTAAATATGACTAGTGGTCATGGAATAATGTCTCATCTCTTCAAAGAATATGCTCCTAAAGTTGGTGAGATTGCTGGTAGGTCATCTGGCACATTAGTTTCTATGGAAACAGGTGTGGCGATGGCTTATTCTCTTGATGCGCTCGAATCTAGAGGAAAATTATTTATAGGAGCGGGAGAGAATGTTTATGAGGGGCAGATCGTTGGAGAGAATCCAAGGTCGGACGATCTTATTGTGAACCCAACAAAAGAAAAGCATCTAACTAATCATAGATCGACCGGAGATGGTAAAGGGATACAACTCTCTCCTCCGCTTAAATTTTCATTGGAAAGAGCAATTGAATATATTACTACTGATGAATTAGTTGAAGCTACACCAGAGAACGTTAGGTTGAGGAAGCGTGTCCTTTCTGCCGTGGAAAGAAAAAGAGAGGCTCGTAAAGCTATAACATAAAAAGAATTTTATGAGTGCAGAATCAAGAATTCAAGAGTTAGAATTAACGCTTCCGCCATCAGTTCCACCTGGTGGAATCTATAAACCCTTAGTAATTACCGGCAACATTGGTTACTTGTCAGGACATGGTCCGTACCTCGGTGATGATAAATATATTACAGGCCGAGTCGGTGAGGATCTTAATTTAACTGAAGGTAAAGAAGCGGCTAGGCAGGTTGGGCTCGCACTTCTGAGAACAATGAAGGATCAATTAGGTGATCTAAATAAAGTGAGTCGAATAGTTAAGGCCTTGGCTCTGGTCAATTCAACTAATGATTTCTGTCAGCAGCCTCAAGTGATTAACGGATTCAGCGAGTTAATGGCGGATGTCTTTGGTGAGGACCGCGGCATTGGCGCCCGTAGTGCTATTGCAACTAATGCACTTCCCGGAAACATCGCAGTTGAAATTGAATTGATTATTGAATTAATTGAATAATCAAATCCTGTAATTTTAGATCCGATTTCTGGCATTCACTTCCCAGGTCTCAGTTGATGCAATATTGTCATGTAACACGCTGACATGACTGTGTAGGGCAACGGTAGGGCATATATGCTTGGGAAAGCCTAGCAACAAATGCCCTGGGCTATACTTTTCTGAATGATTTGTTTTAATGACTAAATGTTCTTCACTTTGTCCGATTATTTCATAGTCATTGAGATCGGGGAAAAAGACACGATCATGCAGGGGGTTCTCGGCAGCGACCGATTTATGACCCAGGTCCACACAGATGAGATTTTTTTCTGGTCTACTAATGACTCGGGTAAGGAGGCAGGATGCGATACTGAAATCAAGATCCTGGAATGCTCTAGCGTAGCCTGCGTCCCAGAGTAAAACAGT
The DNA here is from genome assembly GCA_902591645.1 of uncultured Verrucomicrobiota bacterium. The sequence continues at coordinate 1,899 of CACJBM010000084.1, forward strand.
GCCTGGGCTCAATTTCCAGTCAGTTAATTCTGCCCACAGTCCAAAAGTCGGAGATCCTCCAACAACGATTTCAGGAACTGAGTTTTTGCCGATATAATTATTAATGGAATTATTGATTTTAATGACTCCATCTCTGCGTTTTTTTAGTTCTGGTTGGTGCAAGTGACCGTCATAAATATGTAGTCCTGAAAGAGTAACCCCTGGCTCTTTCTCTATCCATTCTCTTAGAGGGCCTAGGGCCCCATCAAAGGAAATTCCGGTTCGATTCATACCGCAATTAATATCAATGAATAGTCGAACAGGATTAGAGATGTTTCCTATTTCTGAGGTTATTATTATTACTGATTCAAGATTGTCTACAATGGTAGAAAATGAGCTTTCCGGAAAATCATCTATCAGTTTTCCGAGCCTATTAATGTTAGGCCCTACTAGTTGGTAGGCTAAAAGTATATCCTTTGCTCCTACCTGTGCGGCCATTCTTGCTTCAGAGATAGTGGCGGCTTTGAATTGCTTTATGCCTTTATCAATTTGTAATTGAGTGATCTTGCTCATCTTGTGAGTTTTAAGATGAGGGCGTAACCTTTCTTTAAAATTATCTCCAGCTACCCGAATCATATTATCGATGTTTGCAGAGATTTTTTCCGGATCCACTAATAGAGCAGGTGATGGAATCGATTCGAGTCTGTCAATTTTTGGCCAATTCATCTAATCTACAAAGAATGGGTCGGTGCTTTCTTGAGGTGGATTTTTACCGAGAAGTGAAACGGAAACGATCAGAATAGCTGACCCAATTACGTCCCAAATGAAAGGGTTAAGATCAAGTAAATCATAAGGTTCAAAATTTCCTGTCATCTTGAAACCGATGATCGTCAGTCCGAGGTGAATGATTAAGGCTCCGAGCATACCTGCGATCGCGCCTTTAGGTGTCATTCTTGGCCAATAGAGGCAGAGAGCCATTGGCATTAGTAGGCATCCTGCGAGACCTCCACTAGCAAAAATGATGAGATCCTGAAGATATTGGGGGGGATTCATCATTGCGAAAACGGCTAAGATCCCCACGCCAAGTGTAATCATGTAGCTGAGTGATTTGAGTTTTTTTTGTGAAGCGTTGGGATTTATTCGCTGGTACACGTCTCTGACTAATGACGAAGAGAGCATAAGAATAAAACTGTCAACGCTAGACATGATAGCGGCGAAAGGCGCGGCTACGAGTAATCCGGCCAGCCAAGGCATTCCTGCGTTTTTTGATAGTAATGCCGCGAGTTCAGGCATGACCCTGTCAGCATTGGCTTCCATGCCTGGCATTAATACTTTGCCACAGCAAAAAATGACTACTAGGCAGAAATAAATGAAGGAATAAAAGAAGGCAACTGTGATGATTGAACGGCGCAGAGTCTGTGTGTTTTTAAAGGCCATGAGTCTAACCATATTTGCCGGTTGCCCTGTGCCTCCGAACGGCCAGAAAATAAAGAAGCTAAGGGCAGTTACGATGGCAAGGAACCCAGTCCCTTTTTTTAAGTCTGGTCCAGGGGCTGTGAGGTAAACTCCTTTTTTATTTTCTCCATAAGCGTAACCTTTTTGAGACTTTATTTTAGCTGAGGCCGTTTTTGATAGGTTTTTAGATTTGGAATTTTCATAAAGATATGCGTTTACACTGGAAGACTCATTAGTTCCTTCTTTAATGAGTGTTGATTTGGAGGGGACTATAAAAACCGTATCATTGCTGGTCTTATACCAGGTTCCTTTTTTGATTAGAATTTTACTTTTCGGGCTTTCTGGGGTCCTTTCAAAGACTGCTTCACAGACCTTAGGCGGAACCATTTGATGAAGTTTGCGCGTGGCTCGATCTAACCCTCCTACTTGCCATAAGACAAGGACCAGCATAATCCCAACGCCTAGAAACATAATGATGCCTTGCATCATATCGGTCCACACTACGGCCTTAAATCCTCCATAAACAACATAGCCAATGACGGCCAAAGAAAAAATGATTAGAGTGAGAAGATATTCAGGATCCATTCCAGCAGGAGTGAATTGAGCGATGAATTCTGTGCCATTAATGAATAGTGGCTCTTCAGAAAGTAAGGTGCTTAGGATCATTCCTCCGGCCTTGAACTGCGCCATGAGGTAAAAGAACATGAATAGGACAATTATACTTGTTGCGACGAGTGTGACAGACTCACTCTTAAAGCGTTTTCCTAATACTTCGGGCAGAGTTATGGCGTTTACTTTTCTGGCAACATAATTGAGTCTTTTTCCTAAGACTCCTATGGCTATGAATGGGACAGTCATGTATCCAGCGATCCATAGCGCTAGTACCCAACCATGAGTATAAATCTTTGCGGGGAAGCCTATGAAACTTCCTCCCGAAGCGTTAGTCGTAGCAAAGGTCAGAGCGAATGCCCAGAGTCCGAGGGCTCGTCCTCCCAGAAAATATTCACTAACGAATGATTTGCTCTTTGAACTGCTCTTTCCTGCGATCCATGCCAGAGCAAAGACTGCTAAGACATATAGCCCAAAACTTACCAAAGCAGGATTCATTTGTTCTGCCCCTCCTCATTGCTGAATTCGTGATCTTTTATTACAAAGATACTGATATAAACAGTGAAGACCGTTGCACAAATCCAGGGAATAGCTATTCCCCAGAACACCCATGAGGGCATTCCAAGTGTGATTGAGGGCTCCTCGTTCTGATCTTTATAAGCATTAAAGTAAGAATAGATAATGACCCAAGCCGCGAAAAATAACCATCCGGTGAGGAAAATAACCAGTTCGCGTTTTGCCTGCTTGAAGTGCTTTGATTGAGTCATTGGGACGGTAATGATTCTATTGTGAATCGGACAAAGTTCCCATGCATAATGGATTTCACATCTGATTCTGGATAACCACGATCGAGAAGTATGGTAGCAATTGAAGAAATATCCGCGATACTGTTGAGGTCAGCGGGGGATTGCTCTGTTCCAAAACCACCATCAAGATCAGTTCCTATTCCTGAATGTTTTGAATTGCCAGCGATCTGACAAACGTGGTCAATATGATCTACTACATTGGAGATTCTTACGTTTGTATTTTCGGGTGTTGATTTTCCTCTTACCCAGTCCGGCGATAGCATCCATGCGTCGAATGCGTTCCCGATAACAGCTCCTCTTTGAATGAGAGCCTGAATTTGCTCGTCGGAGAGTTGTCTTGGATCATTAACTAACGCACGGCAATTGTGATGACTGGCCCATATGGGACCATCAAAAGTATCAATTACTTGCCAAAAGGAAGGTTCGGATAAGTGAGTGATATCAAGAATTATATTGAATTTGCTTAATTCTTTTAGCAGTTCTTTACCTGGTTCTGACAAGGGCCCACTACAATCGTGTCCTAATGCATAACGTCCTGCTCCGAAATGGGAGAGACCTAGAGCTCTTAATCCATAATTATAAGCCCTTTCAAGATATGATATATCAATTAAAGAATCGGCTCCTTCGAGGCTGAGGATATAACCTATAGGTGTATTAAGAGAATCTATTTTCCACTCTTTTAAATGCTTTTTTAAGGATTCAGAGGTTAGGATCTGACGCAATTCCCCTTCATCTTCCATGGCCCTGTACCAAGCTAGTTGGGCCTGTGTCATGGCCCATGCCTGGTGAGGGGATTCCCATGAGCCGACCGGAGCCGCGGGCTTCATGCACCCAGCTAGTTGAGTGGCCACACAAATACCAATTCCCCCTTTGCGCATTTCTGGAAAGGTGACTGTGCCATTTCCTCGACCCTGAAGATCAGTCTTGCCAGATTCTGCGGCCCTTACTGTTTCAGTTTTTTTTCGAAGATCTCTATTCCATTCAATGGCATTGAGGCTGAGATCAAGGTGTGCGTCAAAGATTAGCATTTAGTTAACCTCTATTATTCTGGGCGACCATTAAGGGATGGTTTTTTTCCGTCGATTAAAAGTTTTGCTTGCCGCGCATAACGCTTTCCCAAAAGGGAGTAACCTTCTTTTGTGTAATGTAGATCATCATGGGGCTTGCCGTTTTTTCCTATTTTGTTATTCAGGTCATCACAGTCAACCCAGGCGCCTAAGGGATCACCTTCAGAGACAGCGACTTGAGATTTTCTTACGGCAGTCCAAGACTGATGGGATTCTTTCAGGTGATCTGATAATCGACCGATAACAAAGTACATGTTTGGTTGTTTTAAATCCCTACGAAGATTGCTGATCAGTTGTTTCATGGCATCGCTATAGGCGGCGCTCAGATTTTCTTTTGCGTCTCGTTCTCCCTGCATCCAGCAGAATGTGACTGAGGCAATTTTTGGATGTTTTTCAATTACCTTTGCATATTGATCTAGGATTGGTTGATAGAAAACAGTTGATTCAATCCTTGGGCTTAGTTTGTGTTTTTCTGCGATTGAATTCCATTCCTTCACCCAAAGCCTTATTGGTCGGCCGCCTTTCGCAATTTTAATATATCCAACTTCATTTCCGCTAAATAATTTTCCAGCATTCATC
>CACJBM010000085.1 GCA_902591645.1 uncultured Verrucomicrobiota bacterium
CTTTACTATCATCTCGAAGGAGAGGGCCAAAGCACCTCAGAGATAATGAAAGAAATCAAAAAAGGAAACGAAGTTGTCATCCCCCAATTCAATGCAGGAGAATTCTCTGCTACCCGAACCGATGATGAGGGCATCATTGAAAATATACGTAAAGCCAAGGATCAGTTTAATTATGTGCCGGATCCTCACACGGCCTGCTGCTTTAATGAAGTGGCAAATAATCAGACAACGATCATGCTAGCCACGGCCCATCCGGCCAAGTTCCCAGAAACAATTAACGAAGCAATCAATGAGAGCCCAACGCATCCTAGCCTCGAAAAACTCAGGGATCGCACTCCTAAAAAAGAAAAATTACCCGCAAATACAGATGCAATTAGAGAATATCTGGAAGAGAATATTTTACAATAAGACTCATTTTAGCACTTTAATATTTTGAATTATTGTCAATAGTTGCCAGTCAATTTTAATTAGAACGGGACTTGTCACTCATAGTACAGAAATACGGAGGCACTTCAGTAGGTAACACTGAAAGGATTAATAATGTCGCCAAGCGAATCCTTGAAACTCAAAAGGCAGGGCATCAGGTTGTGGCTGTAGTCTCTGCAATGGCCGGAGTCACTAATAGGCTCATTGAAATGGCTAATGAGGTGTCACCAGACCATGAGCCTACGGACCGTGAAATGGATGTTCTCTTAGCTACAGGGGAGCAAACGACAATCGCTCTGACCTCGATGGCAATTAATGCTATGGGAGGCAAAGCCATCTCATTGACCGGAGCACAGGCAGGGATCGTCACGGACGGAGACCATACCAAAGCAAGAATTTCAAACATCACACCTGACGAAGTTCATCGACTCCTCGATGAAAACCACATCGTCATTCTGGCTGGTTTTCAGGGAAGGAGCCCCGACGGACGCATCACAACACTCGGTCGTGGAGGTTCGGACCTGACAGCTATTGCAATGGCAGCGGCTATAGATGCTGACCTGTGCCAGATACTCACTGACGTTGATGGGGTCTACACCTGTGACCCGCGCGTAGTACCTGATGCTCGGAAAATTAATGAAATTTCGTATGATGAAATGCTGGAAATGGCTTCATCCGGCTCTAAAGTAATGCAGTCAAGATCCGTTGAGTTTGCCAAAAAGTTTGGCGTTAAGTTTGAAGTAAGAAGCAGTCTAAATGAAAACCCAGGAACAATCGTGACAGAAGAACACCCTAACATGGAATCCGTAGTTGTTCGCGGAGTAAGTATCGAGCGAGAACAGGCAAAGGTAACCATTGAGAATGTTTCCGATGAGCCGGGAGTCGCAGCAAAAATATTTCATGCCATTTCCGATTCTGGTGTCGTGATCGACATGATTGTACAGAACGTCTCGAAAACGAACCACACTGACATCTCATTCACCTTGCATCGATCCGATCTAAAAAAAGCAAAACAAACGATCGAACCTATTCTTAAAGATCTTGGCAATGAAACCTCCATCGAAACGACTGACGGGATTGGCAAACTGAGCGTGGTCGGAATTGGAATGCGCTCTCACTCTGGAGTCGCAGCTCAAATGTTTGCTGCACTTGCAAAGAATGGTATCAATATTCAAATGATATCAACTTCAGAAATAAAAACTGCTGTCATCATCAAAGAAGAGGACCTTGAGCAATCGGCAAACATAGTCCACACTGCCTTCAAGCTTTAGCAACTCATCAGCTCAATACATTTTAATTTATAATCCACCCCCAACAAAACCCAACCTCAGCCACTTAACCTAATCAAACCTAAAAAACATTGTACAAGAGTCTCTTAATCATCCTTGGGATAATTTATTTGGCACCTCATGGGTTCAGTAAAAAGAAAATTGGGTACTTGCCTGAACCTTCAAAAAAAGACACGGAAACTATTCTCCGTATACAGATATTTCTTGATGGGAAAATGTTCGGACCCGGCAAGATTGACGGCCAAATGGGACAATTCACCCGCAAGGCAGTTGCCCATTACAATTTCGGGTACAATCTGAAATACGATAACTATTATAAGGTGATCAATGAATCAAATGCGGCCATCAACGAACTCTTTACTACTTACACTATCAAAGAGAAAGATTTCAATTTTGTCGGGGAAGTCTCTTTCGAACCTTCTGAGCAGGCAGAAATTGATTATCTCTACTACAGATCAATCCTTGAATTTGCAGCAGAACGTTTTCACTCTGATGAAAAATATCTCACAAAAATAAACCCTGAAATAGATTGGGGAAAGGCAGCTACAGACACCGTAATTAAGGTTCCTAACGTGACGCCATTTAGAATTGAAGACGTAAAAAAAGACAAGTCATTCCAACGGGAAAGAAAACTCAGTAAAAGATTAGTCATCGTGGATACGAATCAAAAGCTTGTAGCCATATGGGAAAAAAAGAAGATCCTTGCTACGTTTCCTATAACGCCGGGACAAGAAAAGTTCATTCACCGAGGCGACTGGGTCATTCAAAATATGATCACTACCCCAACGTTCAGATGGGATCAGAGTATGCTGGAGACAGGGAAACGCAGCAACGAAGCTCACTTGCTTCCACCGGGCCCAAACAGTCCAATAGGAATCTTCTGGGCAGGACTAAATAAGGGAGGAATTGGTCTGCATGGGACCTCCTCTCCACACACGATTGGCCGGTCCAGAAGTGCCGGTTGTGTGAGGCTGGCCAATTGGGACGTTGTCCGCCTTTCGGACCTAGTGAGACCCGGAGCAAAAGTAGAAATGCGCTAACTGGCCTTATTTAGCCGCGCTTTTTCCATGGTTGGGAAGTCTTAGATACGGGCCTTCTCTGTTTCTTAGATAGAAGATCAGTCCCTTCAGCAAAGTCATGCCAAATCTTTATGAGTTCATTCCTCACTCCCGGCTCGGACTTGGAAAGGTCTTTCAGTTCGGTCCGGTCGGCGATCATATCATAAAGCTCCCAAGGCCCGCCTCGAGCCGAAACTACTTTCCATTTACCTTTCCGAATTGCACGATTATTACCGAAATGAAAATAAAGGAACTCATGATCTTCCCTCTTCTCTCCCTTAAGAATAGGCAACAATGATTTTCCCATTAATTTTGAATTCGAATTCTTGTCCGGGTAATCTGCCCCTGCCAGATCAATGCACGTAGGCATAAAATCAACGAGATGTCCTACCTGGTCAGTGATGGAACCTTTCTTTGTCTTTAAGCCCTTGGGCCAGTGAACTATCATCGGGCTACTTATTCCACCCTCGTGTTGGTTCTGCTTGTACCAGCGAAAAGGCGTATTACCCGCGTGCGCCCATCCCGTATCGTATGTCCAATAACTCTCAGGGTCCCACGGCATCTTATCAGCTCCTCGGGTCCGCTCAAAGGGACAAGCTCCATTGTCAGAACAGAACATAAATAATGTATTTTCAAAAACACCAATCTGTTTGAGCTTTTCAACGAGTTTCCCAATGCCCTGATCCATTCGATCAACCATCCCTGCATAAGCGGCCATACGAAAATCTTCCCAGTCCTTTTCTTTATCAGTCAGACGATTCCAAGGCCTAACGTTCTGAGGCCTAGGACTTAAAGGCCAGTCTTTATTTATCAACCCTAGATCAATTTGCCTAGCATAGCGCTTCTTACGTAACTGATCCCATCCTCCCGCGTACTTTCCCCGGTATTTCATAACTTCCTTCTTAGGTGCCTGAAGCGGGTAATGTGGTGCATTGTAAGCGAGGTACAAAAAGAATGGCTTATCCTTATCCTTCTTCAGACTTTCGTTCACAAAACGAACGGCATAGTCCGTGTTCGCATCTGTGGTATAAAATCCTTCCTTTGGAACGTCAAATTTCTCACCATCAAGACGAAACGAATCATCGCCAGTGAAGAAATTAGTAGCACCACTCAAATGACCAAAGTATCGACTGAACCCTTTATCAGTCGGCTCCTTGTCCAGGTGCCACTTCCCTACCATCAATGTCTGATATCCTGCGGGCCTCAGCACCTCAGCAATAGTCGGCCCATTGGAAAGTTTTGCAGAGCCTGCCTGCCCGCAATATTTTCCTGTCAATAAATCCACCCTAGAAGAATGGCACTTGGCCGTATTATAAAACTGAGAAAAACGAAGACCATTCTCTGCTAAACTGTCCAATACTGGAGTCTTAATCTCACCTCCATAACATCCCAGATCTGCAAATCCAAGATCATCGGCCATGATGAGAACAATGTTTGGCCTTTCAGCTGCATCTAAAATATATGACCATGCACAGCAAGGAAGGAGAAGAATTAGCAGGAAAAATTTTCTTATAAAATAGGTCATGAGATATTAATTTTTTAGAAGCAAATTCAGTGAATGAAATCTTAACCAAATAAAAAGGATATTAAAGATGTGAGTTTATTACTTGGCGTAACCAATTTGAAGCATTAGATAATAAGTTCTACTAGATGATTCGCTTTCAAAGCCTAACTCGCAACATAGAAATTGGAGCGAATTGTTACCTTCTTAGCTTAGGGGGCAAGCGAATTCTAATTGATTCAGGAATGCACCCGAAAGCAGAATCAAAGGATGCCTTACCTCAGTTCGACCGAATCCTAGATGAGCCCTTAGATGCGGCCATTCTTTCCCACGCACATCTGGACCATTCAGGATCCTTGCCTGTAATCCAAAGACATTACCCAGAAATGCCGGTCTTCATGAGTGAGGCTACTGATGCACTAGCCCAGGCACTCCTGCACAATTCGGTGAATGTAATGACATCCAAAAGGGAAGAACTTGGGATTAATGAATACCCTTTATTTACCCACCGTGAAATTCACAAAGTAAACAAACAATGGCATCCGAGAAGGAACGGTAAAAAATTTGAATTACATGAAGCCGGGGGCGCCTCCTGCACTTTTTATGACGCCGGCCATGTCATGGGTGCGGTCGGATGCCTCTTTGAATTTTCCGGGAAAAAAATAATGTATACGGGGGACGTTCATTTTGAGGATCAGAGTATTCTTAAGGGGGCCGACTTTCCGCAAGAAAAAATTGACGTTCTCATCTTAGAATGTACTCGAGGCGGAGCTGCACGTGATCCGGAATATTCCAGATGGTCTGAAGCGGAACGCCTCGCATTAAGCATGGAAGAATGTCTCGAAGGGAAGGGTTCAGTAATGATTCCTCTATTTGCGATGGGAAGGACCCAAGAGACAATCATGATGCTCTACGAACTTCAAAGAGCCAGAAAATTAAGAAAGACTTCATTCCTGATAGGTGGGCTCAGTATCAAAATGACTAAGATATATGACCGATTCTCAAATCGCATTAGACGCAACCATAAAGGACTCAACTTGATGCGCGTGAAAGGCTTGTTATCTACTCCAAAGTCGAGGGGAGAACTTCCAAAACTAGAACAGGGAAACGTTTATACATTGTCTAGCGGAATGATGACAGAGAAGACCATGTCAAACAGACTAGCTCAACAGTTTATCGCCAACCCCCGAAACCTTGTCGCCTGCGTTGGATATGCCGATCCCGATTCACCAATGGCAAGACTCATTGGATCAGAAAGAGGAGAAGAGGTCCTCTTGGATTCAAAAAAGGATCCCGTCAAACGTCAATGTTCAGTGCAAAACTTTGACTTCAGCGGGCACGCCTCGAGAGAGAGTCTAATCGAATATGCGGAATTAGTTAATCCTGAAAAAATTATCTTAGTGCACGGTGACCAAGGGGCCATCGAATGGATGAAACAAAGACTGGGTCAGCGTTTACCGGAAACAGAAATCATCATTCCTGACCCTGGAAAAGAAATAGACTTAGAATAATTTTCTAACCTCTCTATTATTCGGAGAGCTTGTCCTCGACTGCCTTTAGCCGAGACAATATATTCGGGAGTCTCCTTGGAAAAACCATTTCTTTTCTGACCCTCTCAATCGGACCAGCAGGGAAACCAGAATAGAATGCAGGCTTACCAGGCTCTCCACCAGCCAAACTCTTCGTCGCTCCGGTCCTCGCAACGAGCACAACGTTGGAACCGATCTCTATGTGCCCGGCAACACCTACTTGAGCTGCCATTGTCACGTTATCTCCAATCTTACAGCTTCCTCCTATGGCCGTATCGGCAACAAAAATACAATTCTTACCTATGATCACGTTGTGCGCGACCTGGACTAAGTTATCAAATTTGCTTCCTTGCCCTATCAAGGTCTTTCCGAAACGGCCACGGTCTATTGTGCAATTTGCTCCGATTTCGACATCATCTTCGATGACCACGTAGCCAAAATGTTCAATCTTTTGATGGGATGATCCATCA
>CACJBM010000086.1 GCA_902591645.1 uncultured Verrucomicrobiota bacterium
CTGACGATAATGCTCTCCTATCGTAATTGGATATAATAAAACGCTCTCGAAGTAAATTATCCTTCATCTTTCGCCCATCTATGATAAACATTGCTGGTCTTTCCGGCCCTAACTTAGGCATCATGCTAACTCCTCCGCCAACTGCCTTAGCCTCCACGTAAAACTGCGCAATGTTTCCCTGCTTAGTATAATTATTTAAAGTAGCAGTGAAAATTCCATCACCTGCTATCACATCACCACCTAAAGAACCATTGTCATGCATTGTTGTTCGGGACCAATTTCCGTTCCCACTATTATTATCTGCACGGTGAAAAACTCTTACCGTATTCAAATTTAATGATGAATCTACTCTCACTGTGATTTTTACAGGTTCTGAAGGTTCAGGCACTGCAGGGCTATGAAAAGCACTGACAAGGGTAGGCGCCGCCGCTTCTATACTTTGTGAATTAGGTTTACCTGGAGTTCCTAAATTATTTGGAATGGGAATATGAAATGATGTCCCAAAACCATGATCGAGCGTTTGTACAATCAGCCTTGATTTACCCCAGACCCACTTTGCATCAAAAGTTAATGTATAATCCTTATCAAAGCTGAGGCTCCCAAGATCCACTTCAGCTCTATTGGCTTTATTATCCCCGTGCCCATCAGCAACAAGATTCAATACTCCATTTTCAACAAAACTTCCCCAGTGAGTTCCCTGACAAACCCATCCTTTGGCACTACTATTATCAGGAGACATTACTGACGGATTTTTCACCAAGTTAGAACCTGCACCATTGAGCTTCACTGAAACATTCCTGATTAGCATATGCGCATCACCCACCAAATGCATATGAAGCTCTTGTCCACTCGTTAGGGGACTCCATGTCACTCTATCGAAAATATCGGTGTATGTGAACGTTTGCATCCTAGATTTTTGAGACTCATCACTGTCTGCCCAAGCAACTGGTGATTCATTATCCATGTCCGGGTGCCTGAGCTCCATACTGCTACCATCTCCATCAGCATGCTCGGGCCAATCACCTGAAGGGTAATAATAGACCTGATCCACCAAATTCCCATTCGAGTCTTCTATACGTAAAAGCTCTCCTGAGTCCCTCAATTGTCCTGAGAAATTTCCAGTCACAGGAATGTCCCCATAATTATCCCGCATCCATTCAGCATCAGCTGCTACTACGAGAAAAGATCCAGGCCCAATGTTTGTGCCAGAAGGAAACTCAAAACCAACGCCATCCACGATACGCCACCCGCTCAAGTCTACAGCTGATTGACCTTTATTATACAACTCAATGAATTCTGCGGTTCTTCTATCAGAAGGCGCGTCATACATGATCTCATTAATTACAATGTCAGTATTCCGGACCGGATCATTAGCCGCGTCCCTAGTACTTCCAGCACCTCGATACCATTCCTTGCGGAACTGAGGATGACCAGAATGGGCTTGCTCTGATTGTAAAGTCTCTTCCCTTGATTCCCCAGAAAATCGATGAGCATCGATGACGGTATTCCCTGTGACAAGGTAGACGTCCAAGGCACTATTATCCTCTGCTTTGAAATCAGTTTCAAAACTCACATAACCTCCAGAAGGAATTTTTCCCTCAAGATTAACCGCATCAGAAAAATCTTTTAATGAAGCCAAAGAGAAACCATCAAGAGAAACTTCCTGCTGTCCAGGAACATGCAATTCGACCCAGTCCACAGTTCCTTCATCATCAAAATGAACCTCACTAACAGTTAATAATTCAGTGAGATCAGGAGGGATTGTGGAAATGGAAACATCTGCTCCAAAAACAATGTCCGAGCTCCCTGACCGTTCATTATGAATCTCAACGGCCAGAACATTTCCACCAGGTTTGAGGAGACCCGTAATATCACCCTGAATAATGGGACCATACTTAGCCTCACCTCTTTGTCCTGGAGTCTGCCAATTAACTGACCCTCCGGGCATTAATTTTCGGCCAATTTCCTGACCATTAAGATACACTACGATCCCATCATCAAAGACCCCATCCATTAGGATCCTCGCAGAACGAAATGCCCCACTCCAATTAAAATCTTTTCTTAAATAATAAGTGAACTTACCACCGGTCGTCCATGGCGTTTGGAAACCAGGGTCTGGCATTTTATTAGAAAGCCCTTCCTTACCAAAAATTCCGGGGCCCTCATTCCAAGACGAATCGTCAAATTCAATACTTCTCCATGAAGTTCCATTATCCGCGCCGCTCTGGTCATACTTCCACACCGAGCCCAACTCAATGATCTTTGTCGTTTGGCCTGCGTCTTCAGCAGGGCCTGCTCCAGGAGTCCCGTCAGGAGCCAAACTCACTCCCCAATTTTTCCAGTGCTTGGCTCCGCGGTTCTCATGGACAAGTCTCAAAGTGTGTCCGGCTCCATCAGCAGCTATGGGCCACTTCGTCCCATCATCATCGTATTCTACCTCGGCCATTATTACTCCATTCTTATCCTCTAAGACAATCGACTCGCCCCCATTATTCAAGCTCCCCTCCCATGGCCCATAAACCTTAGTCGAAGCTGGTATCGAATAAGCCTTTCTTAGAGTCACCTCATCCACAGACGAAAGAAGAATACGCTCCCATTTTTCAAGAAAAGCCCTTTCAGGTTCAGCCTCATTAAAGTCGGGGAATTCAAATTCGACTCCATCACTCATCCTCCAACGAGAAATATCCTTAGGCGTTGCCGTTAGGTTCTGTATTTCAATATATTCAGGCTTCTCTCCTTTTGGATTGTAATGAATCTCACTGAAAACAACTTGCTCAGCAGTCGATGTCGAACAGAGACAAAGTATGATTTTGAGGGCAAAAGTAAGAGCAATAAAAGATTTCATATTAAAATATAAGGGTTTAATACATGATATTAAGTATCCTGTATGACTTAAAATGAATGCAAAAGAGATGCATTTCAACCCCACAACCGATCGACTATATGATTTCAATCCGATTAAGCTCGTGTTAAAGTTAGTATAGTAGAATTACTCTAATTCCCATGCTTCACCTCATCACCCCACTCTCAATTATTCTAATATTTTCAACAATTCAACTCAATGCAGAGCTCGCAATCTCCGAGTTCATGGCATCTAACGACTCTACGGTCCCAGACGAGGACGGTGAATTCTCAGACTGGATTGAGATAATAAATGAAGGGACTGAGCCAACGGACTTAGGTGGTTACCATTTAACAGACAATGAAGGTGATCTCACTCAATGGACATTCCCAAGAATCATCATAGCGCCAAACTCAAGGATCATTGTCTTCGCTTCTGGAAAGGATCGGACCGATCCTGAGTCTCCACTCCACACTGATTTCGAATTGAATGCGAAGGGGGAATACCTAGCATTAGTTTCACCCGACGGAACCACAAAAGTTACTGAATTTTCACCCACTTTCCCTGCCCAGAACGAAGACCAATCTTACGGCATCAGTAGCTTTGGGAATATTGTTCCAGAGCCATTAATCTCAACCAATTCAATTGCAAAATATTTCATCCCGAAATCCGAAGGAGAATTACCAGACAACTGGAACGGCCTTAACTCTCCATCGAATGAAGCTTCTTGGAATTCCGGGCCAGGAGGACTGGGATGGGAAAGCGCTAACGGAACTCTAAAAAGTCTCGTCACAACAGACCTTCGAGAGGAAATGCGAAGCAAAAACGCCTCAGGATTCTTCCGTTACTCTTTTAATTTCGATTCAACTGGACGCACATTACAAACATTAAAATTAAATACTCAGGTCGATGATGGGTACATTGCCTATCTTAATGGCACTCAAATCGCTTCTTACAATTCCCCTTCCCCCACTAGCTGGGATTCCAAGTCCTCGAAATCTGGACGCCCGGACTCTGCTATTTTAAATGACCCATCGGAGCATGATCTTTCCGATTACGTGAACCTTTTAAATGAAGGTCAGAACCTATTAGCCGTTCAAGGAATGAACAGTTCGACTGGAGGATCTGACTTTTTAGTCCGGATAGAATTGATCGCCGGAATGAGTAAAGTAGGAGAACTGTACGAAGGTTACTTCTCTAATCCTACACCAGGTAAGGCAAATTCTGACGGGACAGCTTCTGGGCCAATCTTCTCTAACTACACCAAAAAACCGGAACGGCCCATTTCAGGAAATGACCTTGTAATTGAAGCGTCTCTATCAGAAGCCAATTCTGCCATTTCAAAAGTTAAGTTGTTTTACCGAGTAATGTTTGATGAAGAAAAGTCAGTACAAATGACTGAAAACCCTATTGGATCAGGAAATTATCAAGCCCCGATCCCAGGTTCATCTTTTGATGATGGGGAAATGATTAGGTGGCGATTCGAAGCCATTGACGAACTCGGACTCGAAAGTTCAGAACCTCAATTCCCTTCCAGCAAAGATTCTCACAAGTACGTAGGAACCGTATCCATCAACCCTTCCGTAGAATCAAAACTGAACGTAGTTGAAACTTTCATTAAAAATCCGAACTCTGCCGGTTCAACTAGTGGAACTAGAGGATCTATTTTCTATTTGGGAGAACTTTATGACAATATTCTCTTCTCTCGGCACGGACAATCGACTGGAGGGTTCATCAAGAAAAGCTACAACCTTGACTTCAATAAAACACAACGCTTCAAGTGGCACCCCGATGAGAAAAGAGTAAAGGACATTGATCTTCTAACTAACTGGGCAGACAAATCTAAAGTCAGGCATGTGCTTGCATGGGAAATCATGCGCGAGTCAGGCGTCCATGCTCACTTTGCTTTCACGGTCCGCGTCCAACAGAACGGTGATTTCTTTAGCACGGCTGATTTTGTAGAAGACGCTGATAACATTTACTTGGAAAGAGCAGGACTCAATCCTAACGGAGCACTTTACAAAGTTTACAGCAACACACTGTCTTCCGGAGACAATGGGAACAGCGGAGTCGAGAAAAAAAACAGAAAAGAAGAAAGGAACCAGGACCTCACAGACTTCATCAAGGGAATCAATGCAGGAAACACGCAGGAACAATGGGACTTCATCTACGATAATGTAAACCTCCCAATGTGTGTCAATATGGCCGCAGCGAACTGTGTAATAAGAAACACCGACATGCACCGAAAGAACTGGTACATTTATCGTGACACTGGAAAGAGTGACGAATGGGCCTTATTGCCATGGGACCTTGACCTTTCGCAGGGCAGGAAATGGAACGGAACTGACACATACTTTGATAACAAACTCTTCAGCACTGACGTGATAAGAGTAGGCACTGCCGTGAGCCTAGTACAAAAAATGTGGTCCAGACCGGAAATCACTCAAATGCTCATGCGAAGGATCAGAACCTTAAGTGACAGGTTCTTAAATCCTCCTGACACGCCTTATGATCAACGATATTATGAACGCCGACTCGACGAACAATCAGCATTAATAGATCCACTAGACATTACCCCATCAGATGCCAGATTAGATTTCGTTAAATGGGGCTCATGGGTCCAGAGCAGAGGAAGTTCAGTGTCTTACACTTCTAATAATCGCGACGTGGAAGATATGTCAGAAGGAATTGCCCGTTGGAAGAATGAATATCTGCCAGGAAGAAGAAACTATATCTACGGAGCCTCTGCTAAATTGCCAGATCCACAGTCAGGACAATTGTCCTATGATTCTACACCTCTAATAATTACAGGAGCAGAATCTAAAACAAAAATTCCCATTGATGGATCAGAAGGTTCGGACTGGCTAGCAAAAGAATTTGATGACTCTTCCTGGATCTCAGGAACGACAGGGGTCGGATTCGACAGTAGCCCAAAATACAAGCCTCTCATTGGTACCGACACTAAGGAAATTATGCGCAGAATCAATGCAACGGCATACGTGCGGATCCCTTTCAGCATAAAAGATTCGAGCAATTA
>CACJBM010000087.1 GCA_902591645.1 uncultured Verrucomicrobiota bacterium
GGAATGGATCATAAACGACTCACTTACCTACATAGTGGCAGGCGTTTCAGATTAACTGATGTGTCTGGGAGAGTGATTCATGATGTTGTTGCTTAACATTGTTGTCCTGAAAAGATTCCAGTATTTACTGCAAACCAATAAACTAAATCCATGCATCTGACCCTCTTTATTCTTTTCTTTGCAATGTCCGGCATAACCAAAGCTGATGATTGGCCCGGATGGTTCGGTCCTGAACGGGACGGAGTATGGCGCGAAAAAGGGATAGTAAAAAAATTTCCGGAAAACGGGCCAAAGATATTATGGAAAACAAAAATTAATAGAGGCTATGCAGGTCCGGCCGTTTCCAAAGGTAAGGTCTTTATAATGGATCGAGAGTTAAATAAAAATGCTAAATCTCCCGATAATCCTTTTTCAAGAGGCGAAATTCCTGGAAACGAAAGACTCCTCTGCATTGACGCTGAGAGTGGTAAATTAATTTGGGAAAAGCCTTATGATTGTGATTATACAATCAGTTATTCTGCTGGCCCCAGAGCAACTCCAATAATCGAAAAGGAACGGGTTTACACAATAGGAGCGGAAGGTAATCTATTTTGCAGAAAGACAAGTGATGGTTCTACAATATGGGCCAACGACTTTAATACTGCCTTCAACATAAAAACACCCACTTGGGGGTTTTCAGCCAGTCCCTTGATTCATGGTGAACTACTCATATGTCTTGCAGGGGGTCAAGGATCAGTGGCTGTCGCTTTTGACAAATTAACCGGCAAAGAACAATGGCGATCCCTGAGTTCTAAGGAACCTGGATACGCTCCACCAGTGATCGTTAATCATGGAGGCAAAGAACTTCTCATTGTCTGGACCCCAGAATCGGTGAATGCACTAAATCCCAAGACAGGAAAGAAAATATGGTCAATTCCATGGGAACTACGTTTTGGTCTTAGCGTAAGCACTCCTCAACTTGTTGGAGATATCCTTTTCTTATCTTCATTCTACAATGGCTCAATGGCTCTAAAAATTATAGCTGACAAAGAACCCGAAATTATCTGGAAAACAGCCAAAGTAAGTGAAAAAAGAACAGAGCATCTGCATGGCATCATGAATACAGCCGTCATTAATGAAGGCTATATTTATGGAGCCTGCAGCTATGGGGAATTTAGATGCCTATCTCTGAAATCAGGAAAAAGGATATGGGATTCACTTGAACCTGTTGGTTTGGAAAGGCCCTCTCGTTGGGGAACGGTATTTGTTACACCACATGAAAATCGATATTTCTTGTTTAGTGAAACTGGTGACCTTGCAATCGCAGAACTATCAAAGTCCGGATACAAGGAAATCAGCCGCGCCCATGTCATTGAACCAAACGGTATCGACATGAGGCAACGCAAGATCGTCTGGTCTCATCCAGCATACGCTATGAAATCTTGTTTCATCAGAAATGATACAGAACTGATCAGGGTATCACTCTCTTCTGAATAAGTTCTCGGAACAGGTTTAAACCTTAGCAGGATCAACTGCTTTATAATTACCTCCGAATCGCCTCGCAATATCTTTAAGAATAGCCTGACCAATACCTTTGACGCTAATACAATTTACTTTCGGCAATCGGCTCCCAGTATAAATCCTCTTTGCTTCTTGGAGTACAAGATCCACAATGGCGGTGTTGTTAAGTTTCTGACCATTTTTAGAGGTCCCAGGTTCACCATCAGCAATCAAGAATACTGAACTAGGTTTCTGAAAGAACGCTGCTACCAGTGCCAAATCCATACGAGAACTGCCGCTAGTGCCTGCCAAAGCCTGCACTGCTCCTGGTAAAATGGGAGTGTACTTGATCCCATTATTATCGGCACCTCTAGTGCCCCACTCTGATGTTCTAGTTCTATCAAATGCTCCTCCACCTCTTTTATTGATGAAATAAGCATTCATCCACGTTTTTGCTCGCGCAATGTTACCAGAATTTGCCTTTACGGGCTGTGGCGCAAATCCATCACAATCTTTTCCAAAACAAATTATATTAAAGCTAATATTTGGAGATAGAGCAGCAAGTGTACGGACAATCTCCCTCCTGAGAGCCCTAATCCCATTAGGACCACAATTATTATTCATGCTGGTCGAAGTATCAATGACAAGAATTATGCGGTTTCCACCCCCGCTAGTTCCGAAAAATTTTGCACCTCCTCTACCGTCTCCAAACCCACCGATACCAAACCCATCACCAAAATCATTCCCGAATGCAGGTGTATCTGAAAAGGTTGTAATTTCTGGCATCACTATGGATGAGGCATTCGTTGCGGTAATTGTGTTATCGGCTCTCCTAGAAGGTGGAGCAGGTTTTTCTAATGTTACCTTTTTAGCAAAAGAGCGCTTCTCCGGAACCAGATCAGCATTTGAAGAACTGGCCTCAACAATCATTTCGATTTCTTCTGAATCAAAATTTGCTATGACAATGAAAGCTAAAATTGAAAAAATAACTACGTGGACAAAAACAGCAATCCCTAGTGAATAGGCCTGAGATTTTTTTCTTTGTGATTCGGGAAAATCATCACTGATTTCCTCTTCTGCCAAAAAATCGTTAGGTTCATTCTGTTCTGGTGGACGGAATCTGTTTGATCTTTTTTCAGACATTCTAGTTGGACGGATTAAAAAATCCGAGTACCGGCTTCTTCTTAATATAACGCTTATCTTATCCCTTTATTAGCAAATAATTAATTATGATAATTAACTCTCCGCTAATTAAACCAATTCCAGGGAATTGATGTGAAAGGCAATATTTTTGACTCATCCTTGTCTTGCGTGACAGCTATTCTCTCATGCCCATCAAGAACAAGCATCCCGCGATCGCTTTCAGCACGAGACAAAGGTTCATGCCCAGATCCAGGCATTCCAACGCAGGAAGGAAGCACAAACAATAGTAACGCAAAAAACGCCTTCATAATTATAAATCTTACAAAATTAGCAACTTATGTGAAACAAAAAATCATTATAACCCTTCTTCCTTAACGACGAATTTATTTCTTTAGGGTTAGAACCAAAGACCTAAACCTCTTTTTCTTAGGGTCTTTGAGAGACTTGCATGCACATTCTCCATCTACCAATTTGTCAAAGGAGTCTTTTTGAACAACTCGATGAGCAACGGTCCCATCATCACTAAAAATTCGAATCTTATCATGATCTGGAATTGGAGCAATCGCTTCGGGATTTAGGTTTGTAAAAGATTTAATTCTATTAGGAACACTTCCGGGAACGCCGTCCCAAGAATAAAGAACAGAACTTAACTTATCAGATCGATCTCCTGCTACTAAAAAATACCGCAGGTGATAAGAAGAATACTCAATTGAACGAATGCCTCTGCTCTGCACTTTAAGGTAAACTGGTGCTCCAAAAATTGGCTTCGATTGACCATGAATAACCGCATTAGGATTTTTAAGAGGAACAAGTAAGGCCTGCTTTTCAGGTATCGGATTCCTCAGTCCGATGTAAAGAGCGCTACCATCGGCATTAGTCGATAAACCTTCAATATTTAAACCGTTCTCTTTAGGGGCCAGTGATTTTCCAGAATCTTCGCCAATGACACCAACACTAGCCTTCAAATTAAGATCCTCACAGGATAGCAGGGCACTCAGTAAATCATCAATGGCAAGACCTTCCGGTTTTAAATCAAATTTTCCTTCTTGGTTAATAATTTTAGTGGCAAAAAAGCGATACCTGCTACTTCTCCATTTACCTTTCTTATTACGACCATGAGAAGTTATCCAATAAATTAAATCCCCTACACGTGTACATGCCTCAATGTCTGATTCAGGGTGTGAATCGTTTTGGACACCAAGAAATGTATCCAGGGAATATTGTGCCAAAGGCATACCTGGACGCTCCAAAGAATAGATCCTGAGAATATTGTCCTCATCATCAGCCACAACAAACGTATTCTTATCTAAGGCAACTGCAGCAGACGCGTCACAAGATCCATAAAAAAAAGTTTCCTCTGCCGCAACTACATGACACTGAACTGCCATCAGAATGGCTAGAATAATCTGCATGCCTCTCATTGGTTTAAATTAGCCTCAAGATGACAGTTTTGAAACCAAAGATATATGACTTCTAATGAAAATCATTGTCTTTTCAGCTCATCGATCTGATCCCTGATCAGTGCAGCTTTTTCAAATTCAAGTTTTGAGGCCGCTTCCTGCATTTCAACCTTCAGCTCGCTAATGACTTGAGCCACATCAATATCATCGTCATTTCCTGCCAATATCTCCTCAGACACTTTTGTCCCACCAAGAGTCATATGTAATGATTCCTGATCAGCGCGACGAACACTTTCAGGAACAATATCATTACTTTCATTGTATTCGACCTGCCTTCGTCTCCTATATTCAGTAATATTGACAAGCCCTTCTATGCTCTTTGTCATTTCATCGCAAAATAGCACTACTCTTCCTTCAACGTGTCGAGCTGCCCGGCCAGCCGTCTGAATTAGTGATGTTTCACTTCGGAGATAACCTTCCTTGTCAGCATCCAAAATACAAACTAAAGCAACCTCAGGAAGATCAAGCCCTTCTCGGAGAAGATTAATTCCCACAAGAATATCAAATTCACCAGCACGCAGTGCTCTTAAGATTTCCACCCTCTCGATTGCTCCAATGTCACTATGCAAATATCGAACTCTAAGATCAACATCACGTAAATAATCAGTAAGATCCTCAGCTGTTCTCTTTGTGAGTGTAGTTACGAGGACCCTATTACCTGACTCAGTTGCACTCCGACACAGTTCAATGGTTTCATCTATCTGGCCTTTCAATGGCTTAAGTTCAACTAAGGGATCTAGTAACCCAGTGGGTCGAATGATCTGTTCAACGATCAAATCTTGGCCAGAATCATTAACATTAAATTTATCAACTTTCTGAGAAGAGCCTGAAATATGAGGGACTAACTTTGGTAAAATCTCCCCAGATCCTTTCTTCTTGCTCTTCTTAGGTATGTATTTTGAATTTCCAACCTTGCTATTCTCTATCTCAAACCTTGCAGGTGTTGCGCTTACATAAACACGCTGACCCGTTAGATCCATAAATTCATCAAATTTTAGTGGCCTGTTATCAAGTGCACTCGGCAATCTGAATCCATAATCTACAAGATTAGTTTTTCGGGATTTATCCCCCTCATACATTCCTCCCACCTGAGGCACTGTGGCATGTGATTCATCAATAACGGTCAAATAATCCTCAGGAAAAAAATCAAGCAATGTAGAAGGTCGAGAACCAGGTGATCTTGACCCTAAGTGCCTAGAATAATTCTCTATTCCTTGGCAAAAACCCATTTCCTGCATCATTTCGATGTCATATTCTGTTCTTTGCCGGATCCTCTGAGCCTCAATAAATTTTTGATTCTTTTCAAAAAATGCCACTTGGTCTTCGAGTTCAATACGAATTTCTTTGATAGCGCGTGCCATCTTATCAGCTGGAGTAACAAATTGCTTAGCCGGGTAGAAATTATAATTATCTAAACGGGATATGATGTTTCCACTCATTGGATCGAAGGCTGAAATTCTATCAATTTCATCTCCAAAAAATTCGACTCTGATCGCTTCATTATCCAAATAAGCAGGTATAACATCAACCACATCTCCACGAGATCTAAACTTACCACGCGTAAACGCAACATCGTTACGCTCATACAGCATATCAACTAGCCTAGTTAAAAACTTATCCCTGTCCATCTTCATACCTACATGGACAGGGCACATCATGTCCTTGTAATCATCCGGAGACCCCAATCCATAAATGCATGAAACGCTCGCAACAACAATAACATCTTCTCTGGTC
>CACJBM010000088.1 GCA_902591645.1 uncultured Verrucomicrobiota bacterium
ATTCCGGCATCTTGTTTGGAGAGTATACTGCCAAAGACACGGTGTACGATAGGGAGGAAAGCTGGCTGAACTGGAAGGTCATTCCAGTCCGTGTCTGCGGTGCTGCTGAATTGATAAACTTTTCCTAGTCCGAAATTTGATTCGACGACCGCTGCGGATCCGTCACTGTATCGAAGAGCGATAGTTGCTTTATTGTTGTTAGTCGTATTCTCCAATGACAGTTTGTAGGCTTTCAGAGTTTTCACATTAGAAAGAGTTCCTGCTCCAGGATCGTTCCATAAATCGACTAATGGATGATCGTACCCACTGGCTTGAATTGTGAGGGTCTTGCCTTCTCCTTGTTGAGGTATAATTTCCCCGAAAGAAGCTGGTAAGAGCCCTGCCTTTTCATGAAGTGTTTTGTTGTAAAATGTCGGGTCGATGTTGTCTCCAGGGAAAACAACTAGGCCCCCTCCACTTTCTACAAAATTAATCAGATTAGGTAAGAATTCCTCAGGAAAATCAGAAACGTTTGCCAGAAAAATTGCACGATAATCATCGAGAGGGGTGCTTGGAAGATCACCGATGCTGACCCGGTCAGCACCAAGAAAGAAAGAGTCTGTCAGTTCGGGAGGGACTGGAACCAAAGCGTTTTGCAGAAAAAATGTTTCTGATTCGGTGAGGTCCCTACCGGGTTGGCCATCCACGAGTAATGCTCGTGCTTTATTGATCCCGCGGATGACAATTTCTCTTGAGTTGTCTATTTCTAAAGCATCATCAATGTTAATCGTTGATCTGATCTGCTGATATCCTGGATCAGTGAGTTCAATGAAGGTTGTAATTGTCCGTGATTCGCCGGCAGGAATTGCTTCAATGATTGTCGGGTCACCTAAGGGTTCTTCATTGATGCTCATTTGAACTTCTATGTCATTAGCTTCAACTTTACCAAAATTGGTAACTTCAACGGCGAGTCGGACCGGTTGATCGACTGATGCGATCGGTGTTTTTTGATCGAGTCGAGTAATTGCGAGGTTATCAGCAGGTTCCTTTCCGACTAGCACAATGATTGCATTTGTGTCTTTTTTGCTTTGATCGAGTGATCTTGTGATGGCCTCGTACTGTCGCCATGCGCTTGATTCACCATCCGTAATAATGACTAGTTCTTTTTGAGAGGATGGCCTGTCTTGTAATGTTGTTATAGCCGATTCGATTGCCGGGAATAAGTCGCTTCCCCGATGAGTGGCTACTGACTCTTCGAGAGTTTTTTTTGCTCGGGCCGTGTCGTGAGTTGGTTCTTTTATCCCTTTCCCAGATGAATTTGCACCCAAAATAATCGAAGTTGCTGAACCTTTTGGTAAACTATTTAATACTTCACCTGCTATCTTCTGAGCAATGCTGAATCGGGATCCTTGTTCGGATTCGTCCTTCTTTAGCATGCTCCCTGAAGAATCTATGATGACGGACGCGGTGACCTTGGAGCTGAGTCCCTTTGATTTCAGCCAATCAGTGGCTGGTCTCGAGGCGGCCAGTGCAATGAGAGCAATGATGGCCATGCGCAGAAGGAGGAGGATCCAGTCTTCAACTTTCATTCGCCTCTGATTCCGTTCCAAGCTGACTTGCAAGAACCGCATCGCTGCCCACTGAATTTTTTTAAATCGTCTTCTGTTAAGTAAGTGCACGATAATTGGAATGGCCAGAGCGGTCATTCCAAAGAGCATTGCAGGGTTCAGAAAGGACATTATTTACTTGCTGTTTCTCGGCGGAAAGTTAGGTATGAACCGAGGACATCATTGAGTGGCTTGGATGTGTCGCATTCAATGAAGTGGCTAGAGTTGCGACTGAAACCTTCCTGAAGTTTTTTCTGAAAATCAGAAAACTCTTTCATGTAACTTTTTCTAATTTCAGTGGGTCTCGTTTTGAGATTGTCAATGTTTTCCAATCCTTCAAATTCGACTAAACCATTGAAAGGAAACTCTATTTCGTCATGGTCTAAGATTTGCATGCCAATGACTTCGTGCCCTACGAACCTGAGGTGCTGAACTGATTCGAGGACCGCTTCTTCATCATCAAAGAAGTCACTAATTACTATGACTAGGCCCTTGCGTTGTGACCTGTTAGCGATCGCGTGTAGTTGACCAGAAAGATCAGTTGCTCCATGAGGATTAAATTGGACAAGCTTTTCCAGTATATTGAACAGGTGATTCTGAGTGTTCCCTCTTGGTAACTCTTCTCTGATAGAGTCATCGAAGAGGGACAAAGATACTGCGTCACGTTGTTTGATTATCAGGAAAGCTAAGCAGGCCGCTGCGACTTTAGCATAATCGAGTTTGGAGGTTTCGCCTGATCCGTACTGCATTGATTCACTCCCATCCACTAAGATATGAGCTACGAAATTGGTTTCTTGTTCGTACTGTTTAATGTAATAACGGTCAGTCTTGCCAAGGACCTTCCAATCCAAGTGCCGGACATCGTCTCCTGGTGAATATTCTCTATGTTGAGAGAATTCAATCGCAAATCCCCTGTAAGGCGATTTATGCTCTCCGGCCATGTATCCTTCGACAATGAACCTTGCCGCCATGCCAAGTTTATCGGCACGGGCTAATGTGTCAGCGTCTAGTAGCTTAATGGAATCGTTGTTCACTTTGTGAACTCTTGATGGGATTGATGGAAATTAGATTTCCAATAGTTTATGGTCAGCAGTTAATGTTGTGGTATTGCCTCGATGATCTTGGCAGTGATTGCATCAGAATCTAGCCCTTCGCTCTGGGCAGCAAAGTTTGGAATCAGGCGGTGTCTGAAAATGGGGGGAGCGACAGCAGCGACGTTACTGCAACCGACATGGTTTTGTCCGTTAAGTAATGCATGGGCCTTAGCTGCAAGTATGAGAGAGAGGCCTGCTCGGGGACCCGCGCCCCAACCAAGCCACTTTTCACAAAATTCCAAAGCATCATCGCTTCCTGGTCGGGTGACTCGTACGAGTTTTTCAGCGTAGCGCATGACGTGCTCAGACACTGGTACTGAGCGGATCGCGCTTTGTATTTCTAGGATGTCTTCACCTGTAAGAGCTGGTTTGGGGCTCGTTACCGTAGATCCGGTGTAGGTCTGCATGATTTCAAATTCTTCTTCTTCGTTTGGGTATTCGACTTTGATCATGAACATGAAGCGGTCCAGTTGCGCTTCTGGGAGGGGGTAAGTTCCTTCTTGTTCGATTGGGTTTTGAGTTGCGAGGACAAAGAAGGGGTCAGGCAAAGGGTGATCTTCTCCACCTATAGAAACTTTCCGTTCCTGCATGGATTCTAGCATTGCGGCTTGGGTCTTTGGAGGAGTCCGGTTAATTTCGTCTGCGAGTATGATGTTGGAGAAAATTGGGCCCGGTAAAAATTTAAACTGTCTCTCATTAGTGCTGGGGTCAGAGTAAATTACCTCTGTTCCAGTAATGTCCGAGGGCATCAGGTCCGGAGTGAATTGGATCCGCTTATATTCTAAATCGAGTGACTCAGCTAAGCTAGAGATGAGAAGAGTCTTAGCTAATCCAGGAACGCCAACGAGTAATGCGTGGTTCCTTGTGAAGATTGCTATGAGGACCTGTTCGATGACATCGTCTTGTCCGATAATTACTTTTTTGAGTTCGCTTTTAACGCGTTCGGCTGAGCTTTGTATTTTTTCGACTGTGGAGTTGTCGACAGATTCGGTAGACATATGTTTAATGAGGGACGTTAAATACTTTGTTGGAATTTCTGATTCTTGAGATTGTGATATCAAGACAGGGTGATTAGAGCAAGTTCATTCGCAGTTAAATACTACAAATTATGATAAATTCTCACATTCAGAATTGATCCGAACAGAGGAAATTCGCTCAAACGTTAGATTGGAGCCTCTGAGCTAATGTTAGGCCTTTTTATTGCGCCTTTTTTTTCGTTTATTTTTGCGCCTGAGGTCAGATTCTGTTTGCACAGTCTTGATATAAGATTCCATTTTTTCTGGATCGTTGCGTCCTGCGAAGGCGGTAAGGGCATGATCGTTTGTGGTTTTCATCCAATCATGAAGCCTTTGTCTTAAATCTTTGATTGTTTTTTGGTGTTCCTTTGATTTAGCGAGGTTATGCAGACAGTCGGGATCATTGTTTGTGTCATAAAGTTCTTCAACTGTTCGGTGCCGCATGACATCGACTCTTTTTCTTATAGCTTCATTTTCTGAAGCGAGTTCCAACATTCTTTTCCATGTTGCGGTTCCGTTCGTTGCGGTCGCCATTGTTCTTTTGCCATTGGACCAGGGGTTAAACAAGTAAAGGTATTGCGGTGTTTGGACGCCTCTCATTGGATTTCGAATCCCTCCAGAGTTCTCGTTGTATTCCTTAAAGATTACGGAACTTACTGGTGGATTTAGAGACCCTTTAATTATGGGTAAGAATGAGCGGCCTTGAATGCCTCGGAGTCCCAAATTTTCTGTTCCTTCTGGATTTTTGATTTCTGCAATGCGTAAGAAGGTTGGTAGCAGATCGATAGCGGAGACCATGTAAGAATCGTTCATGGAATCTGGTTTAGTGACGCCTGGCCAACTCACAATGAGAGGAGTATTGGTGCTATGATGATAGAGTTGAGTCTTTGCAAAGGGTAAAGGCATGCCATGGTCAGAGAGGAAGAAAACAACAGTTGAATTTAGAAGGCCCGATTCTTTCAGCCCTTTCATTATCGCTCCTACACAGTCATCGGCCCTTCGGACCGAAGAGTAATAGAGAGCCAATTCTTTTCTTATTATGGGGTCATCGTGTAAGAAGCCCGGGATCGGTACATCCTCAGCTTTGTATATTTTGGATGTTGGATGCGCATCGCCTGGTTTCCAAAAGGGCTTATGAGGATCTGAAATGTTAATGTTGATGAAGAAGGGCTTTTTTGCCGATTTCGCAGCATTGATGCCTCTCTTTGTGGAATCATAATATGAAGTGGCATCCTTCATGTGCGCCTTCTTGCCATCTTTTAACATGGTAAGGTCTTCATCCCAATTGTACGGTTGATAGGGAGTAGAATGATTCACTTTTCCTCGAATAGCGGTATAATAACCGCCATCTTTCATGAGATCACAAGCTACAGGATATTTAATGTTTTTTACTTGGTAAAAACCTTCGACTCCACTGTTGTGAGGGTACCGGCCAGAGAGCATGACGTTTCGTGATGGATAACAATTTCCGACTTGCACGTGAGCCTTTTTGAAACGCAATCCTTGAGAGGCTAATTTGTCAATGTTTGGAGTAATATCTTTAATGAGGCATCCAAATGA
>CACJBM010000089.1 GCA_902591645.1 uncultured Verrucomicrobiota bacterium
GTTCGAGGACCAGGGCCATTTGCCTACCATCCGCAGAAAATGCAGCTTCAAAATTTCCGGACGGACCCTCCTTCAATTTTTCCTTTTCTTCTCCTTTTGGCAAAATGGTCGGAGAAGGAGGTTCCCACAAAACAGAACGGGCTTTGTTTTCCTGAGCACCTATGCGGATATCCTCCCCATCAGTGTAGTAGGCCCAGACTTCTCTGCGCGCCTTACTACCAAGGTTCCACAGAATAATCAACGCAACCAACAATGCTATTGCCGGGCCCGACCATCGCTTGACATCTGACCACTTCAAACCCTTAACAGCCCGTAAGATAGAGCGCCAAGAACAACGCGGTATCCGCATTGCCGAGATGAGTTTAGCAAGCCTTTTATAATAGCTCATTTTGAGCTTTCTCAGAGTCTATTCTGACTCAATTTTTTCTAGATAATTTTGAGCAAGGCTAATGGCCTCCTCGTCCTTGTATCGGTTCAATACTTCCTTGAACCGTTCGATCGCCTGATCAGTTTTCTTCTGTTCCAAAAGAATGCGACCCACGCCCAGTACTGACTTCGCCTGCCAATTAGGGTACTGTGGATAATTGATCTCAAGGTTCACAAATTCGACGAGGGCTTCCTCATATTGCTTTAAATTCAAATAACAAATCCCAACCTGATAACGGGAGCGGACAGTCCACAAATCCACGTTATCAGAAGAAACTAATGCCTTGTAAAGAGGAATTGCATCAGCAGAGTTCCCGCTAAGGTCAGTTGCATATGCTAGTCCGAAAGAAGCATTTCTTCTCCAGCGACTCTCCTTAAAACGCTCAAGGAAACCCGCATATGTGATTTTTGCTTCGCTATGTTTTCCTGTAGCAGATTGAGTTTCGCCAAGCCGCATCATGACTGATTCCGAAAGCGCATCTGGACTCCCTTCGACTCCAGCGGCAGCAGTAAAATGTATACTCGCAGGTTCCATCTCACCAAGCTTTAGCCGACACTCACCAGCATTAAACAAGATACGATCCAATAACTTTGATTCAGGATAATCCTTGAGCATCTCTTCGAATTGGACTGCAGCAATTTTATAATCAGCTGCCTTGAGATGAGCACTTGCTAATTGGTAACGGATATCAGCACGTAGCTTCTCATCCTTCACACCGTCAAGGGCCTCGGTTAACTGAGCGATGACCTCCTCAATATTACCTCCTTTTAAATTCATCTCTGCCAATTCACTCTGGACTTTAGCTACGAGTGAACTTTGAGGGTGTTCCTTTAAGAGTGTCTGATAAAGTTCAACCGCCTCCTCAATCTTTTCGGAACTTCGATTACACCAAGCCAATTCATAAAGGGCCCGGTCAGTAAAATCAGAACTAGGATAATTTTCAATCAATGAGCTGAACTGCACTGCAGCTGAATCCCACTGACTCTGCCTAGCAAGAGAAATTCCAGCATAATAAATGACTCTGGCAAGCTTGGCATGTTTTGGATAATTTTCGATTACATCCAATAAATGCTTACTCGAAGACTTGAAATCTCCGACATTAACCAAAGACACACCTTGTTGCAATGCAGCATCAGAAGCCAGCGGATGCTGTGAATCAAGGTCCAAAACCTTTGCAAAATTTGCGGCTGCAGACTCATGTTTAGCTTCAGAGGAATCGACCCAACCAAGATAATACATAACTCTGGGCCGCTGATCTTCAGCTCCATCTGAAAACGGCTTCAACATTTTCTTGTCCTCCTCAAGGAACCCTTCTAACGCAGTACGAGCAGCTTTATAATCGCCTGACTCAAAAGCAATGCGACCCTGTTCCGCTAAGGCTAATGGAAGGTGAGGTGTGGATCCAGGATAAGTATCGACGAGAACCTTAAGTTTCGACAAAGACTGCGCGTCATCTCCCTGACGAGAATGAGCCACTGCTAACTGCATCAGGGCAGTGTCCAGATTTTCAATCGCAGTTACCTTGCCTTCTGAAATATTCGAGGCTGAAAATTTTTCCAAATGAGCGATGGCTTCTTCCCATTGCTCTAAACGGAAAGAACAGTCTCCCATGATAAAATCTAACTGAGCAAAAAGTGGTCCTTTTAGCTCTTGAAGGGGGTTGTCTTTAAATTGTTTCTGAAGAGATGCTGAATCTTTTAGGCACTCTTCCCACTGGCCCTCACCATGATTAATCTGTACGATTCGGAACTGAGCAATTAATTTGTTCGGATGCTGAGGAAAATCACTAAGGAAATCTGCATATACAGACCCTGCTTCCTCGATTTTCTTTAGTAAAAATAAATTTTCCGCTTTTGAAAAAAGAGCAATTCCTTTCAGGGGATGTTCAGGAAATGAGGAAATAAATTCATCAATAGAGCTGAGACTATTTTCATAATCGGCAAGATTCTGTTGGCACACGGATTTCTGGACCAATAGTTCTGCCAGTTGCGGGAATTTTTCATCTTTTTGAACTTCGCCAAGCAGAGCAAGCGCTGACTTCCAGTCAGGTTCTTTTCTACCCATCAACGCATTCGCATAATCGAAACGAAGATCGGTGATGATTTCTGATTCTGCAAAACGATCAGCCGCATCCTCCAGAATCTCTGACGCCTTATCATAATCCTTACCGTTACGGGCAAAGACTCGTGCATGCCATAGACTTGCTCTAGCTGCTATTGATCCTTCTCCTGCACTCAAAGAAGAGAAGGCAGTTCCTGCCTCTTCAAAGTTTTTTTCTTCGAGGTGCGCTCTTGCAATATAAAAGGTCGCTTCTCCTATGTGCTTACCTTCAGGCGCATCTTTGATGTATTTTCCAAGATCCTCAATGCTATCCGAATACTTCTTTAAAGTGAACCGAGTGATACCCAACCTGTAATGGCATTCTGTAGATTCGGGAGGCCCTAGACTTGGCAGTGCAGCTAAGAAAGACTGCTCTGCTTTGCCATACTCCTTGAGTAAATTATAGCACTCTCCAAGAATATAATTTGCCCTCGTTGACCATAGTTTATTTGCCTCCAATGCGGCAATTCCAACCAATGACTGAACGGCCTCCTGAGGTTTTTTGAGTTGATATTTAGCATAGCCCTGCTGATAGAGGACCCGAGCAAGACCTTCAGGTCCTGGCTTCGAAGTAATAAGACCGACAGCCCACTTTTCCACATCAAGCCATTTCTTCTCGCTGAAGCTAACATCACAGATTGCAGCCAATGCAGCTCCACGATAAGATTTATCCGTTAGCCCTTTAATTTCGGCAAGAAACAATGCCTTTGCATCGACTCGCTTTCCTGAAATCATCAGACACTGACCATGAAGCATGACGAGCCGCTCTCGGCTCACTTTAGGATCAAGTTTCTCTTTCTTTAGAAGTGCATCGAGACGAGGCATTGCCTTTTCATACTGCTTAAGAGCATAAAGGCTAAGGGCAAGTCCCTGCCCAGCAAGGTCAGCCTTGGAGTGGTCAGGATTTTTCTCAAGGAAAGCCTCAAATTGACTTACAGCCACTGGATAAAGTTTTCTATTAAAAGCAGCATTTGCCACATAGTATTGGTCAAGGGCAGGATCTTTCTTGGGCGTGGATTCTTTTTTGGGAACCGGCAACCCCTTTGGTTCTTGCGCAACGGCAAATGGAACGATCAAAGAAAGATAAAAAATGAAACTAAATGGAAAAAACCGGAAAACGCTAATCATGGTTCTGATCATAAAAATAAAATTAAAACAAATAACTGAATCTCTTAATAACTACTCAAAATTCATATTTATTACACTATAGGGTGCTAGAAGTCTAAGCATTGGGCAAACTTAAAAAATCACCTTTTATTCACTCTTCTGATTATTAAACAATTTTAGAGTTCTCGCTGTTAATATGATGTTCATTCTCACAATTTCCGACTGAATCCATAGGCATATTAAAGTGAGATAATATAAGCCTCAGTGGCGGCGATAATTTTAAAGCAATCAAGGCTTGGCTAACAATAAAATGGAAACAATAATCCAGTATTGATCAAGAAGCGTTATATGCTAATTCCCAATTCAATTAGGTGCCTCACGCAAAATCATTTTTGCTGCTTACTCTTAGCTACAGGAATAATTTTGGTGACCGAATCACAGGCCGCTGAAAAAATTGAGTTTAATCGCGATGTGAGGCCCATCCTCGCAGATAATTGTTGGTCCTGCCATGGACCAGATGCGGGTAATCGCAAGGCAAAGTTACGTCTCGATATGAGAGAAAGCGCAATCAAAGAGGTCATTGTACCTGGCAAGGCGAGTCAGAGCCCACTCGCTCAACGGATCCTGTCAGAAGATGATGATGAAATAATGCCACCAACAGATCATCGAAAAAAATTAACCGAACCTGAAAAAAAAATCTTGGTGGACTGGATCAATCAGGGTGCAAGGTGGCAAGATCACTGGGCATGGATAAGACCTGTTCGGAAGAACGACATCCCTGCAGAGAAGGCCATTGACTGGTTTCTTTTAAGGGAACTGAAAAAGAGAAATCTTACATTCTCAGAAGCAGCGCCTGCTCACACTATCATTCGTCGACTAAGTTTTGATTTGCGGGGCCTACCACCAACAATAGAAGAAGTTAAAGAATTTCAAAAAAACGAAATAGAAGAATCCGTAAAGAAAACTGCAAAATCATTCCTTTCCTCTCCTTCGTTTGGAGAACGGATGGCCGTTCATTGGTTGGACCTGGCCCGTTATGCTGATACCAACGGTTATCATGCCGACAACGAATGGAGTGTTTCTCCTTATAGAGACTATGTCATCAATGCATTCAATGACAATATGCCCTTCGATCAATTTACTTTAGAACAAATTGCAGGGGATCTGATACCAAATGCATCTACAGAGCAAAAAGTTGCTGCCGGATATAACCGGCTCAACATGAAGAGTACAGAATTTGGAATTCAGGACAAAGAGTACCTGACCAAGTATTCTGCTGACCGAGTCAGGACCACGGCGACTACTTGGTTAGGAGCAACTCTGGGGTGCGCAGAATGCCATGATCACAAATTCGATCCATTCTCGATTCGTGATTTTTACAGTTTCGCTGCCTTCTTTGCAGACATTAAGGGTGTCGGATATTATCCGGACGCACAAAAAATAGGCTGGGGTGAAACGATCGAAGTGATCGATCAGGAAAATACAATAAAGATTG
>CACJBM010000090.1 GCA_902591645.1 uncultured Verrucomicrobiota bacterium
ATGTTTGATGGCAAGCACATGAAGGAATGGACAGGGGGTAGCATCCACAAAAAATTTGCCACCCTAATGCCGATACCCGGTAACCTAATGTCGCGTCGTAATTTCCATAACTATACGGCACACCTTGAGCTTCTGTTGCCATATCAGCCGGCTTATCGTAGCCAGGACCGAGGCAATAGTGGATTTTACCAAGTTCATGACTACGAAATCCAAATTCTCGACTCCTTTGGTATGGATGGTAATCACAATGAATACGGTGGTATTTACAGTCACAAGGGGCCGGACGTGAACATGTGCCTGCCACCGCTTGTGTGGCAAACCATTGATGTGGAATTCACCAATGCCGTGGTAAAGAACGGAAAAAAAATCAAGGATGCGGTTATTACGGTGCGCCACAACGGTGTGATCATCCACGACCGTTTTGAGATTCCCGGTAAATCTAAGTATGGCGTACGGCGCACTCCGCAGGGATTGGCTGGACCATTGATTCTGCAAAACCACAAGGAGCCGCTACAGTTTCGAAACATTTGGGTGTTGCCCCATGGAGAGACTCCGGCTTTGTCTGTGAATAATTTATCAAAGTCGAAGCCCGCCAAGAAGCCATTGCCCTCAACGACTGCCGAGGCTAAGGCGATGCTAGGCAAATGGCACATTCGTTTTAGTAATAATGACAATAAATACGTGTTGAACCTGAATGTATTTCCTCATCATCATCATAGTTATAGGGAATTAATCGATATCGTTGCCTAAATTTATTAGGAGCCTTGACTATATGCTTCCCTCTCCTCCAGCTAGTCCATTGATTTAATCTATAATCTTTTCCCACATTGAAGTCAGCACCATACCCTCTACTAAATTCATTCCAATCAGGGCCATTTTTAACTGGTCTATAATAATTTTTTAAATGTATACGAAATCGAGGTTTCCCAGTTGTGGAGTTATCCATACGAAACTCTAAATGTGTAGGATCAGAATCAACACCATCGTCATAACGGTATTTCGCCACAACAACCATTTTGTCTCTTTGTGAGGAATTAGGAATAAAGAATATTGTTTCCACATAGTCC
The DNA here is from genome assembly GCA_902591645.1 of uncultured Verrucomicrobiota bacterium. Next base: position 1,068 of record CACJBM010000090.1, read on the forward strand.
TCTTCTAGAAAAAAGTAAGTCTCGCCCTCAACTTCATTAACATCATTGAAGTCAAAATCCATATTCGATTTTACCAACTACTAACAAAAGAAGCAAACTCTCAATTAGGAGTGCAAGGATTGTGTAATTGTTTTTACTAGCCCTAAAATTTAAATTTAATTATCTTTTATATCATGAATTCATTTTTGTTCCTCTATGTTGATCCCTCTTCTGGAGAAGTCAGAGGCCCTATAACACACCTTGAATTGAGTCGACTTTGTTTTGCAGAGGAAATTTCACCAGAAACTAAAGTTGCACTGGAGGGTTCTGAAAAATGGGAAAATTTTGGTGATATAGATCAACTAATTTCTGAAGAGTTTGAAAGAAGAGCCAAGAAGGAAGAACTCCGTATGGATACTAAAGAATTGGCGTCTTACATTGAGTATACCAAAGAACTCATCGATAAGTCTTATCTTGAGTTAAGTCCTGAAAAAAGAGCTAATTACTACGAAGCGATCCAAAGCATAGCTAAAACATTAAAAACACGGTCATTATTTGAAGAAGAAATTGAGTTTCTTAAGGCTTGGATTGTTTTGAAAGATAAGGATTTAGGGGAGAGTTTATTGGCCAAAGAAGAAATGAATCGAATACAAGAGATCAAAGGGACTGGTTCTTCAAATTCTGTTATAAAATGGATGGGGCTTGTGGCTGCTGGACAGATGTTAAGTAGACAACATTCAGAGAGAATGGAATTTGATCTTGACCGTTTAGCTGATGGTATAGTTGGAGAGGATGATGTTGAGGATAGTGGCGACGGTGGCGACGGTGAAGGCTTTGGCGAATTCATGTAAATTGTAACGATTCATTAACCAACAGGTGACATCTCCAGAAAAAGATCATGCTAGTTTAAGTGAGACAAAAAACTTTTTGTCGGATCTCTACGAGGTTGCGTGAAACTTCACGCAACCATAATCAACCTATAATCAACCCAGAGAGATATTTGCTTCTCTGTTTTTTGTTCTGGAAAAGATAACTAAGATAGTTAAAGTCTACCCACGCAGAGTTAAAACTCTGATGTTTTACTAAAGCTCACGTGGCGGAATTGGTAGACGCGCTAGATTCAGGTTCTAGTGGGGGCAACCCCGTGGATGTTCGAGTCATCTCGTGAGCATAGTTTTTAATAGAGATATTATTAAGGATCTTAAACATAAGGTTTTACTGCTTTTATTTTAGCTAACGCTTCACTAAATGCAAAAAGGGTCGTTCATCCGACCATGAACAAACGACCCATAATGACTTACATCATTTGGCAGGGAACCTACAGCGTGAACTGCAGGTCAGGCCCCTGCTGTTTTCAATATTGATTAGTATATGTTAAGAAGCAATGTGATAACTCGCAATGTCCCTTCTCATTTTGCCTGCGAACTGCGTTTCCTAAAAAAACTATCAAAATAGATATAGGAAAATGCTTAAAATTCATATTTTATATGGAAGATTTTATAACTAGATGAAATGCCATATTAGTTATGAAACTCATTTCCCCCTACTGGACCAGCATCTATTTCACTGAGAGCGGCACTATCTAAAATTCCACTTTGTTTGGGAGTGGTGACCGAATATTGGAAACCTTTTCCAGTTCCAGCTGCTCCATATCTACCTTTTTTGTCTAATGCAATAAAAAAGATATTAAGATCCATTCCCAGAGGATCAATTTTTGCAGCTCTTTTGATGGCCTGTATGCAAGCATCTTCTGGTGCTAACCCTTGTCTCATAAATTCTACAATCATAAAAGAACAACAATGGCGTAAAACATTTTCGCCTACCCCCGTGGCTCCTGCTGCACCTACTTCGTTGTCTACGTATAAGCCACTCCCAATGATTGGGGAATCTCCTACCCGCCCTGGGAGTTTGAACGCTAATCCACTAGTAGAGCACCCGCCAGTTAGGTTGCCATCTTCATCGAGCATAAGTAATGCAATAGTATCGTGGTTGTGAATGGAACCTTCTCGCTTTTTGCTTTGATTGTTTTTTTTCCATTCTAGCCACTTCTTGTTACTTTTTTCTGTTAGAAGATTCTCTTTTGTAAAACCTTGTGAAAGAGCGAATTCTTGTGCTCCTTTGCCTACTAATTGAACATGGCGAGTGTGCTCCATTATTTTTCTAGCTACAGAAATGGGATTGCGGATTCCCTCAAGCCCCATAACGCTTCCAGCATTGTGTCCTAGTCCTTGCATGATACATGCATCTAATTGTACTATGCCTTCTGAATTGGGTAGACCGCCAATGCCGACTGATGTGTTTTCTTTGTCATTTTCTGTTACGTTGATTCCTTTTTCAACGGCATCTAAGGAAGAACCTCCCGATTCAATGATTTCCATAGCTTTTTTATTGGCTGCTTCTCCGAATGGCCAAGTAGAAATAATTAACGGACGGGACATAGTCTTACGGATGTTGGGATTAGAAAATGCTTTATGTCCATTGTGAAATGTACCGCCAAAAATTGCGGCACCTTTTGCGAGAAATCCTCGTCTATATAGCTCCATGAATAAAATTATGTTATTTTTCTACGGTAACTGCAATGTATTAAGGCCAAGTTAGATGGGAATCAGTTACTACTAGTTAACACATTTGAATCTTTAATTTTTTCTTGATTGCCTAATTCTAGATCTGAAATTTTTTCACTTCTATTACTTATTTTATTGCCAGATTTTTCGATTAAATCTATGTCTTTGCTGGCCTGGTCAAAATGCGACCTAAGTTTTCCTACACGATTCATTAAACGATTGATATCAAGGAGGAGAGTTTCTACCTCTTTTTGAATGAGACTGGCTTGTTCTCTCATTTGAACGTCACGCATAATTGCTCGTACAGTATTAAGAGTTAATGACATTGTATTAGGAGAGACAGGGTAGACCCGCAAAGATCGGCATTTCTCCACTACTTGCGGTAGACGTAAATGAATCTCAGAGAAAATACTTTCTGAAGGCAGAAACATAAGAGCGGCTTCGGCTGTTTCATCTTGCAGAATGTATCTTGAAGCTATGTCCTGAGCATGTTTTAAAGTGTCATTTTGCATTTGTTTAAGTGCTACTTGAGCTTCTTTTTCATCTTTGGCTTTTCGAAAATTTTGATAAGCTTCGAGAGGGAACTTACTGTCTACTACTACTGGTCCAGGAGGTTTAGGAAGACGAATAATGCAATCTGCTCTTTTGCCATTAGATAAAGTGAATTGAAAGTCGTATGCGCTTTCAGGTAGACCGTCTTTTACAATATCGGCTAGTTGGGTTTCTCCGAATGCGCCGCGTGCTTGTTTGTTGTCTAGTATTTGTTGTAGTTCAACCACTTGTCCTGATAGTGTTGCAATCTGTTGTTGTGCTTTATCAATGGTAGAAAGACGTTCTCCAATATTACCAAGTGTTTTAGTAGTTTTTTCTCCTGACTCTTTTAGATTGTCTGTGACGGTCTTGGATACGTTGTCTAATCGTGCAGCTAAATTACGATTAAGTTGACCGCGAGCATCTTCTTGGGCTTGGGTAAAACTTTTAAGACGACCGGTTAATTCAGCATGGTGACGACCAATTTCTGCAATTTGCTTTTCAATATTGTTTGAACTCTGGTGTCCTAATTTGCGTATCAGCAATCCAATTGCTATTCCTAATAATCCTGCGAGTAATGGAATTATGATTGTAGTTGCTGTCATATTATTAATTTTAGCATTGGCTTTCTTCGGATGACTAGATTAATAGGGTTTGAACTTTTTTGCACTAAGAACAAACCGAGCGAATATCACATAAAATGCAAGATCCTAAATATGTTAAAGATGCTTTTGCTGATATAGCGGATAAATACGTATTTACTAATCATGTACTTAGTTTTGGTGTCGATATCTTCTGGCGACGCAAAGTAGCAAAAATGATTAGTTTTCGGAATCCTATCAATGTACTTGATATAGCTACAGGTAGTGGTGATTTGGCTTTAGAAATACAAAAAAAATGTCCGGAAGCTGAAGTAAT
>CACJBM010000091.1 GCA_902591645.1 uncultured Verrucomicrobiota bacterium
CTTTCGCGCTTAGAGAAATCATTCGAATCAAGTTCACTGACGTATTTAGCTAATAGTTTCCGGTCCTGCTTTTGATTCAAAAGTCTGAGCAATGAAAGAGCCCCATCCTTATCGTCACTAAAACCATACTCTGAAAGGCGCTTTTCCTTTGAAAATGATATAGAAACTGGAACCAATAACAGGACCAGCCAACAAATTAACTTCAATCTAGAATGTGATATTAAATTCAGCATCAAAGCTTCAAGATAATATGAGATATATCACTGAATATTTAGGGTTAGGAGATTAAAATACCATTCGAGTAAATCCGCTCCACAGAAAAGCCAAAACAAAGCCCCGACCGCCAAGTAAGGTCCAAAGGGGATCCTGGTAAAAGCATTGTCCTTGCCAAGAATTTTACCTGGGAGATTGATAGATGTACCAATTATTGATGCTGCGAACAGGGCGAAAAGAACGCCCTTCCAGCCAATGAATGCACCAAACATAGCAATGAACTTCACATCCCCCAATCCCATCGCTTCACGCCTGTAAGTGATTTCAGAAGAGATTCCATTAAGGGTTTGCCATTCTTCTATTGGGATCACTGTATCACCGCCAACAACTAGTCTGTCGTAATATATAATCAAGTCACCTGAACCATACTCTTTACCATTTATCTCAATTTTCGATGAGTCCAAAACTAACTTCTCAGTTCCCACAAAAAATAAATCTTCAAATGGAATCTCATTGTCTCCAACATTTAAAATTGGATTCTCCTTACCTTCAATGACACCCCAAGTCACTTGATCACCTGAACTTAATGTTTTCTTCCCAAAGAGTATTTTACCAAAAATAACAACCGAATATAAAACAATAAATCCACAAGCTATTCCAGCTAAAGACCAACCGACGGCTTGTGCTCTAGGACCGAATCCTTGATAAGAGCTCATTTCAATGCTCATAAATTCATGAACGAGATTAGGAAAAACGAACGCGCTAATTATTCCGACAATCAATCCACATCTGTTTATCCGATCCGGTATTATCTGATGTTCAATATCTATGAATGAGGCAACAACTAAAAGTGAAACCAAAAACCAGGACACGAGAACTAGCTGTGGATTGTTATAGAAAATCTGGTCAAAACTTCCAGCAAATGTTAGCCAGGCCAACAAGAAGAGAAGTGACGTTAAGGATTCAACAAAACAGTACCTAAATGAAACAGCTCCAGAACAATTCTTACATTTTCCCCTTAAAATAAACCAACTCAGAATAGGAATGTTCAAATGGAGTGGGATTTTATATTTACAGCTAGGACAAAAGGAACGCCGAGGCTCGTTGACTGACAGTCCTAGAGGGACTCGGTAAATGACAACATTGAGGAATGACCCAACAGTCGCTCCAAGAATTGCAGACACAATAGCGAGGAATACTGGCAACTCGATTATACCCATACCTTTAAACAAGTCGCATATAAAATGAATATATGAAACCCAGCTTTCTTAATTTTTCTCATTTTAATACATCAAATATATCCACTTACTGAACCTCTGGGCTTTACAAAGCTTTCTATAGAGCTTGAATATATAATTAAGTGGATCAACTAACTATTGCAGATCGTAAATTCAATTCGCGTCTCTTTATCGGGACTGGAAAGTTTTCTTCTAATGAGATAATGAAGGATGCTCTGAAAGCATCCGGCACAGAACTTGTTACCGTATCACTCAAAAGAGCCAACTTATCCAAAGAGCCAGATCAATTTGTAAATATTCTAGATTATATCGATCCAGATCAATATTTAATTCTGCCAAATACAAGCGGTGCAAATACTGCAGAAGAAGCGCTAAGACTTGCTCGATTAGCACAAAACGCAGGCTTACCAAATTGGATTAAATTAGAGATTCATCCTGACCACCAGTACTTACTTCCCGACCCAATTGAAACCCTAAAAGCAACTGAGGCTCTAGTCGCCGAAAACTTTACAGTCCTGCCATACATCAATGCTGACCCTGTCCTAGCTAAACGTTTACAAGATGCTGGAGCCGCCACGGTAATGCCACTCGGTTCTCCGATCGGATCTAACAGAGGACTTCAAAATCAGGAGCAAATAAAAATCATTATAGAGCAAGCGACTGTTCCCGTAGTCATCGATGCCGGAATAGGTAAACCTAGCCACGCAACCTCAGCCATGGAGCTAGGCGCTGACGCAGTACTTATAAATACCGCCATTGCAATTTCTGATGATCCTGCAGGACTAGCAGCAGCATTCAAAGATGCCGTCAACACTGGTCGCACCGCACATACAATTGGGTTAAAGGAAGAAACAAAAATAGCAAACGCCACAAGTCCCCTTACTGGATTTCTAAATGAATGACATTAAGAATAATAAAAGTAATTAAATAATGACACCGCTTTTCCGAAAACTTCTCGGAATGAATTGGTTCGTCGTTGCCGTGACGGCAACCTTACTCGCTTTTGGTGTCTATTCTATTAATGTAGCGACTGCATTCCTCACTGGTGAGAACATCACATCAAAATGGTACGATCAAATATTATGGATCGGTATAGGAACGGTAATATTCTTCGCCGCAAGCTTAATTGACTACCGGTGGATCAAGTTGGCAGCACTTCCTGCATACATATTTTCATTAATCTTACTACTATCTACCAATACAATCCTCTCTGGAGCAAAGAGCTGGATCACCATCGGTGGCTTCACCTTTCAACCTTCTCAACTAGCAATAGTTTCAGGCATTTTGCTACTTGCTATAATATTTGGCGAATTACCTAAACGCTTCCCTCTACTCAAGCACTCGCTACTAAAAATTCTTCTAGCTGCTCCGATCGTAGGAATCCCATGTCTTATAATACTTAACGAGACTGATTTTGGATCAGCAATGGCGTGGCCCGTCGTTTTCATGACATCACTAGTCATAGGAAAAGTCCTACTACGCTACGTTATAGTAATAATCGAGTTAGGATTAATCATCGTTCCTATATTTTATTACTTTGGCCTCAAAGACTACCAAAAAGAAAGGATCGAGACTTGGCTTAGCATGCTCTATGAACAGCCAGTAGACGAACAGGGAGCTGCTTGGGTACCAAAACATAACATGATTGCCATAGGCTCAGCTGGGTACTTAGGTAAAATGCATCAAGACACCTCAATTACGGATTCTCCAATCCACTCATCCGACGATTCAAACGACAGCACATTGAGTCTTGTGACCGAAATGGGCTTTGTCCCATCTAACGTTTCTATTAATGATTTTATCTTTGTAACAATAGCTGAAAGGCACGGATTCAGAGGCGCTGCTGTCCTGATCGGGCTATATTCAATATTATTGATCCTCTTACTACTGATATGCTATTCAGCGAAAGACATGACTGGAAGGATGCTAATTGGCGGATTCATAGGACTTCTTTTTTATCATGTTTTTATGAACATTGGGATGTGCATACTCCTAGTCCCTATCACGGGCATTCCGTTACCTTTCATAAGTTACGGTGGAACTTTCCTGCTGATGATGATGTTTATGCTGGGCCTATGCCAGAGCGTCTGGATTCACCGAACAGATAAACCATCAAACTAACATTCAACTAATTAAAATGGCGGAGTAGTGCTCCTCAAATAGGCAAAGAAATCTTTCAACTCAGCATCACCGATGCCATTCAGAAGCCCCTGAGGCATCAAAGAAACACCAGTCCCGGCAAGTGTCTTTATCTGGTCCCTTTCAAATACCCTAGTCGCACCTGACAACTCTCTGATTGCTACATATTTAGCAGTGTCTTGAACAAGAAAACCTGAATGGACGGTTTCTATTTTTGTTTTAATTATAACATTTTCATAACCTTCTCTTATCTCTGCGCCAGGCGCTACCAAGCTCATCAATAATGCGTCCTTATCATTCCTTTGGTAGCTTGTAAGATCAGGACCAATTTCTCCTCCCTTATCGAACATCTTATGACAACCAATACATAATCTAGTAAAGGTCCTCTCACCGTTCTTTGGATTGCCACCACCTTGGCTAACTAGATCTTTGATCCGGAGAATTTCACGCTCTTGGGCATCCGTTATCTTTTGATCTTTATTTTTCAATAATTTGCTCAAATAAATGTTTATCGATTGATCTCCATGTGCCCGTAACTTTTCATGAATCGATGCATTAGCCGTTTGCAATGCAAACTCCCCTTCTTTGCATCTCCCAACAAGAAACAATGCGGCTGAAAGCTCACTGGCAAGTAAATCTAAAGCTGCTTCTCTAATCATAGATTCACTAGACAAAACCTTAGTAAAGGCCAATTCCTTGACCCCATTATCTGTACAGTGAGCGGATAAAACTGCTAAGCAGGAGACCTCCACATCTTTATGAGCGCCTCGTGATAACAATGCCTTAATTGCATCAATAGCTGCTCCACTGTTAACGGACCCTAAAGTTGAAATTAACTCAACTAAGAGTGAGTTAGATGTATTTTTTTTGTTCATTAATGTAATGGCTTCATTCACTGCTCCTGCTGATTTAATTCTGATCCTTAAAGGTAATGGCAACAAAGCCTTCGCTGCATCGAATTGATTGAGTAGCTCCTTCGGCATTGAACCTATTTGCTTTCCTCTCAGAGCCTCACCGAAACCATTAATTAATGTTTTCTTCGCCTCCTCATCAGGAGCGTTCCTGAGCAAGTAAGCGCACATCAAATATCCTTCAATCGTTTCTTCTGAAGAGTACCGCTTCATAATACGACCAATAAGATTCTTCCGTAATATCTTGCTACTCCAGATTTTATTGCTAGAGAACAATTCCTTTATCGCTTCAACATTAGATTGAGCCTTAGATTCAATGCTCCACCAGATCAGCATTGGTATATGTGGATCTGAATCAAACAGATCCCTAGACAACACAGTTTTTACTATTTTCAGCCCATCATTAGCGTCCATTCTCTTAGAAACTGAAATCAGTTGTGATACGACTTCCGGACTCTCTTCTACAGATGCCAATTCAATCAGAGCATTTCTATGCT
>CACJBM010000092.1 GCA_902591645.1 uncultured Verrucomicrobiota bacterium
GGACTCCGTCATGCCGGCGCACGGCATGGTATTCAGGGAAGCAGTAGTAGTGATAATAGACTGACTCTCTCCAGTCCTTTGGTTCTTTGCCTTCGAATAAGGGTCTGAGGCTCTTTCCCTGCATGTCGGCAGGCTCTTTGATCTCGGCAAGATCGAGGAATGTTTGTGCGAAGTCTAGGTTAGAGACCATCTGTTTATTCACTGTTCCGGGCTTAGTGACCCCCGGCCAGCGAACCAGTAATGGTGTTTTTACAGATTCTTCATACATGAAACGCTTATCGAACCAGCCATGCTCTCCGAGGAAGAATCCCTGGTCAGAGGCATAGATGACTACCGTGTTCTTGGCTAGGCCTGACTCATCGAGGTAATTGAGCATAGTGCCTACCGAGTCATCGAGTGACCTGATGCAGGCCAGATAATCGGCCATGTATCGCTGGTACTTCCAGCGAACGAGATCATCTCCCTGTGGTCGTTTCCTGAGAACCTTGGCGCGTATCTTGTCGTAGACCTGGTTCCATTTCTTGCGCTGGGATTTATTCATGCGGTCCTGACGAAAAGGAACCATTTTATTATCGAGGGCCAGGTCCATGGTCACTCGTAATGTCATGTCCTGCGTCTGTGCAGGGGTCCCTCTTCCTTTGTAGTTATCGAAGAGGTTCTTTGGCTCGGGATACACTTTGCTAGTATATTCATCGAGGAGGTGAACTGGGGGCAGCCAGAACCTATGAGGGGCCTTGTGCTGAACCATGAGCATGAAAGGCTTCTTCTTGTCTCTACCATCTTTGAGCCATTGAATCGATTTGTTGACTACGGCCTCGGTCACATATTCTCCGGGCGTTCCGGGAACTAATCCTTTTGGTGTCCTGAAGTCCGGTGCGTAATAGGTCCCTTGTCCTGGAAGTACGTTCCAAAGGTCAAAGCCCTGAGGATCTGACCCGAGGTGCCACTTGCCGATGACTGCGGTCTGGTAACCTCCTTTCTGAAGAAGTTTGGGGAATGTTTGTTGGTCACCATTGAAGACGTGTTCATTTTCCATGAAACCGTTCAAGTGAGAATGTTTGCCGGTCAGTATGACGGCACGGCTCGGGCCGCACAGAGCATTAGTGACAAAGCAGTTGTCGAACCGGATCCCTTCGTTGGCGATCCTGTCCAGGTTCGGTGTCGGGGCAATGTCCTTTAATCTTCCTCCATAAGCTGAAATGGCTTCGTATGAATGATCATCAGAGAAGATGAAGACAATGTTCGGAGGCTCTTTGGAAAAGAGTTGGCCAGAAGAACAGAAAAAAAGACCTACTAACGCTAATATTATCAAGGGCACCTGTTTCATGGCTTTCATTCTATCCTAATGGCCTAGCTCACTCAAACCTCAAGTGTTCTATCTCACTTTTACTATTCTTTTAGATCCTTAAGGGTGTCACAAATGCCATATTTATCAGCGCTATGGATGTTGGCGGCTTTGGATGAGAGGAGCCCTTGTCTTTTTCTTTTAGTGGTCTGATAGTGCCTTCAATGAGAATTCTGAGGGTCATCACCTTATTGTTTGTTTTTATGGGCATTGGTGCGGCTACGCCAACGGCTCAGGGCCAGGCAAGAAAATCATCTAAAGGAGGGAACCGGATTGTTAAAATGGAGATGAGGTACACGATTAATGCTCCAGGTAAAACGAGTCGAGTCAGATTCTTATTACTTGTCCCATCTGATCTTCCGTACCGTCAGCGAATCATTAATAAGAAATGGATACTGCCACCCACGAAGACCCATCAGAGGGAAGGAGGGACAGAAGCTGAATGGATTATTAATAAGCCGAAGCCAAAGACTGAGCTCGGATGCGTACTCACTATTGAGCTTTCCCCTTATGATTTCTCACAACGATTTAAAGATAAGAAGACAGGATCCGAAGGGTTGGAGCCTTATCTGAAGGAAGAGAAATTCTTAGAAAAAAGCTCTCCATCTATCATTAGCTTGGCCAAGGTATCGGCGCCGAAGAGAGAAGCAGGTGAACGCTTGTTGGAGTCACTTTTCAGTGGAACCTTGGAGAACCTTAAGACGCACGGATTCGTTAATGAGGCCCGAGGAGCTGACCTTGCTCTTGAGTTGGGAGGAGGTGATTGCACTGATTTTACTGACGTTCTAGTCACATTGTGTCGTGTGAGGGGTCTCCCCGCGCGCCATATCAGAGGGGTCATCGCTGCTCCTTTTTCTAGATCTGATACCCCGAAACATTCATGGGCAGAAGTTTACATTCCAAAAAATGGTTGGATCAGACTGGATCCCTACCTAACGGAATTGGGACGTGCAGGCTATAAGAAGCTCAAGAATAATTATATTACTTTCAGTTATGATCGTAATGATGAGGTAGGAAATTATTGGAGGTTCTGGTCCTGGGGCGCTTCGATCAGCGTGACTGAGCGACTCGACTGTGGGCATGGTGTCTTCACAGAGACAGTAGGTGGGAGTCCGAAAAAATAAGAAAAGGGATTTTACCTTTTTTAGTTTCTGATGGCTCTGAAGAAATAATTTGAATCACCAAGATCAAAGGACCTTTCGACCATTTGTCCGTTCCCTTGGACACTTGATTCGATCGAGCGCCAGACACTCAGGTCAGATGAACTTTGAATCGTGTAAGTCTTTGTTCGCTCAGTAGAGAATACTATTTTTATTTTGTCGGCCTTGCCCGAGGGCAGGCGCACGATGCTAGTTGAAATTGTAAACGGTACTGGCTTATCTAATATGGCACCAGTCAGGTCAGCTCCGATTGCGCCGATGAGGTTAGTTCCACTGATCAGGGCACCGTTAAGGTTCGCGCCTGTGAGGTTTGCTCCCGAAAGGTTCGCGTTCGTGAGGTTTGCTCCCGAAAGGTTAGCATTCGTGAGGTTCGCTCCCGCTAAGTTGGAGTCCGTCAGATTGGAATCGCTCAGGTTGGCCCTTGTGAGGCTAGTGGAAGTCAAGTTTTCCGGAACACTGACCTGACCATCAATGTCTGCTCCCCATAAGACTATGGTTCCGTCACTCTTAATTGCGCCGCTATGATAGTACATTCCAGTAATCGCAACGGCGTCCCTGAGTCCTGCCGGGACCGTCGTCTCCCCGTACTGATTGCTGCCTCCCCAACAAACGACTGTCCCGTCACTCTTAAGTGCCATGGAATAGAAATCAGCTGCATTAATGGCGATGACGTTATTGAGTCCTGCCGGAACATTGCATTGGCCTTGCAGATTATCACCCCATGCTGCGACCGTGCCATTTTCTTTTAAGACAAGGGTATGCTGATAGCCTGCCTCGGCCGCGATGAGCTTCCCGAGGCCCAGAGGTACGAGCGATTCTCCGTACTCATTACTTCCCCAACTCACGATTGATCCGTTTTCCCGCAAAGCGACAGTATGGTAACCTCCGGCCGAGACGGTGATCACGTCTCTGAGCGCTGCAGGGACACTACTCTCACCGTAAACGTTCCTTCCCCATGCCACGACAGTTCCTCCTTGCCTAAGAGCAACTGTCCTCCCGTGCCCAGCATCAATGGCAATGACGTTAGTGAGTCCGGCAGGGGACATGCTCTGTCCGTATTCATTATTGCCCCAACCGACGATCGATCCATTTTCCAGTAAAGCGAGTGAGTGAAAGTCACCAGCCGATACGGCTTTAACGTTAGTCAGGCCTTCTGGAACGTCGCATTGTCCTTGGACGTTACTTCCCCAGGCCCGGACCGTTCCTTCTTCTTTGAGTGCGACCGTGTGGTAATCACCGATGCTCAGTGCTGTGACGGTCCCGTTGCCGAAGTCTACACCTGTCAGTTCTGAGCCACTGAGATTTGCTCCGGTAAGTTCTGCGCCTCTGAGGTTAGCTGGGCTAATTCCTGGCATCGGATCGCCTTGCCCATAATCATTGCTTCCCCAAGTAACGATGGTCCCGTTTTCCTTTAACGCTGCATTATGGCCAGTCCCTGAAACGATACCAGTCACGTTACTGAGGCCTGCCGGAACATCGGTTTGGCCATAAATGTTCCTTCCCCAGGCCACGACGGTCCCATTACCCTTCAAGGCCATACTGTGAAAGCCTCCAGCAGAAATAGCCACGACATTATTGAGGCCTGCCGGAACATCAGTTTCCCCGTACTTGTTACTTCCCCATGCCACGACAGTACCGTCCTCTTTGAGGGCAAGAGAATGATAATAGGCTGCAGCGACTTGAGTGACGTTCTCTAGTCCTTCAGGAACATTGGACTGTCTCGAGTCATTTCTTCCCCATGCCGAGACGGTCTTGTCCTTTTGGAGTGCTATGCAATGTTCGCGACCAGCTACGATTTGAATCACTTCTGATAAGGCTTCGGGTGGGGAAATTTGTCCATAGTTATTTCTTCCCCATAGCACGATCGTGCCATCATCTTTGAGGGCCACGCTGTAGCCATGACCAGCGCTCACTGAAGTCACAGACCCGAGTCCTTCGGGAACGTCTCTCTGCCCATAATTGTTTCTTCCCCATGCGACGACTGAACCGTCTTCCATTGAAGCTAATGAGTGATAGTAGCCACCTGAAACAGACGCTGCCTTTTCAATGTTCTTTGGGACAGTGGATTGATTATAATCGTCCCATCCTTTGGCAACGATCGATCCGTCTTCCCTAATCGCTAATGTGTGGTAGTAACCGGCAGCCAGGAACTGGGGAGTCGAAGCTTTGAGATTCACGTTCGGTCCTATTTGATAACCATTCACGGTCCCGGTCCCGTTAGGGCCTAACTGTGCAGGTGAATTGTATTGGAGTATTACCAATGCGCTCAGAGTGATCAGTGATTTGTTTCTCATGGAGTCTTTAATTAAAGTAATGATAGGGTTTCCCACATAAAATCGTCCATTATAAAAGCTAACTTAGATTGTAATCGCCTTTTCCTCTGTATTGGGCGAAGTTGATAAGTGATAGGAGGTAAAATTTCGCAGTGAAATT
>CACJBM010000093.1 GCA_902591645.1 uncultured Verrucomicrobiota bacterium
ACGCCACCCAAAAGGCCCGTTGATATATCAACGGCATAATTACGACCTGCCCCTGACGGCCAGGTAACGAGAAGAGACGGTAATTCAGGATCATATAAAATATCAGTAACTTGCAAACCTTGAGCCAAAGCTGCAAGGAACGGAGTCCCGTCAGGCTGACTCGCTCCAGGAGGAATACGGGTATCAACACGCAACCAGTTCGCGGAACCGTCCGAACCATCCGAACCATTGCCATCAGGACCTACCGGGGTAAGGGCAATATCAACAATGTCTCCAGGATTTAAATTCTCATACCAGGTCCGGATTTCCCCTATCCCATCATTACCCGCAAATGAAAGAGTATCAACAAGCGAACCATTCACGTAAAGGCTTCCAGTCACTCCTCCACCATTGAGGTTATTCTTTCGGGTATGCCATGTGAGACCCACTGGAGTCTCGGAGGTCAGTTCAGATGCAGTCCAGCGGCGAATGGTCCAATGCTCCTCGTTAGGGGCACTGTTCGTTCCGTTCGGGTGACTCCCTTCCGGACCACTGAACAATGTCCACGGAGCAGCGGACGGAGCAAGCCTCCAGTTAGGCCTCCAGTGCTCAGCCTCATCAAAAGCAACGAAGTCCTCGGCCGGGTCATATTCTTCCACTTCTCCACCATCAGCAGTGAGATTTCGATACCCATAATTCCAGTCATCTTGTCCCTGAGTGCCCGAGTATTCTTCGTACGAATCAGCGAGAAGCGTGGAAGGGTTAATGTCAGGATCGAGAGGATCAAAGAACCTAGCAATCTCGTACCCGTCAAGCGCACCATCTCCGTCCGTATCTTTCTTCAATGGATCGGTTAAATGGGTCTCTATTTCCTCACCGTCTTTGATCCCATCACTGTCAGTGTCAGCATTGTTTGGCAAGGTAACGAATCCATTATCATCGCTGAGCTCATTTCCATCAGTGATCCCGTCATTGTCACTATCATTACTTTTAGGGTCCGTCTCATACTCACTGATTTCATCCCCATCACTGAGCCCATCATCGTCCGTGTCATCGTTATCAGGTTCGGTCCCGAGTCCAAATTCACTCAGATCAGAAAGACCATCCTCATCAAAATCAGCATCTCCGAGCCCGCTAAGTTTCGTCAAATCCCCAGGAAAAATTGCAAGTTCCCATGCATCAGGCAACTCATCAGCATCAGTGTCCTCTCCGGTCGCTGGAATAAAAGCACTGCCATCGGGTTGGACCGGGTTAGCTGGTATTCTCTTGTCAATCCTGATCCAGTTTATTGAAGAGTCGCTACCATCATTTGTGCCAGTCGTTCCGACGGGACTATGCGCAAGATCAATGAAATCACCCGGACTAAGATTGGCATAAACTGTACGCGTCACTCCTTCTGTATCACTACCCGCGATAGCAAGAGAATCTAGGAGCATTCCATTGTGATGAACTGATCCGGTCACTCCGTTACCGTTCGTATTACCTTTTCGCAAATGCCAAATGAGAGCGACTGACGTGACCGTATTGATCTCCTCTCCAGACTTCGCGGTCCATCGACGAATCGTATGATGCTCATCCCCATTATTAGTCCCGTTAGGATGAGTCGCTTCCTTTGCCAGATATGTCCAAGGGGGTGCGCCTGCAGTGTTAAGGTCCCACGCATTACCGTTCCATTGTTGCTGGACCCCGTCCCATCCTCCATCATTTGAACCACCAGTGTAAGGAATGAAATCTGTCCTAGCATCATAATTATCTCCTGCCCCATCAGCTGTGACATTGCGCCATCCATTTGTCCAATTGTCCTGTCCCTGAACTCCCCCGGACCATTCAGAAGATGAATCACCCAAAACCAAACTCAGAGGCGTATCATCCGAACGGGTCGGATCACTGTTAAATGATATTTCATCACCATCAGAAAAACCGTCACCATCGGTATCAGAATTAGTAGGGCTAGTCGGCGGATCTCCCTCAACTTCGTCCCCGTCCGCTATTCCATCCCCATCCGTGTCAGGATTCGTTGGGTCACTGGAATGCTCGTCAATTTCAGCAAAATCATCTAACCCATCCTCATCCGTGTCAGATTCATCAGGATTTGTCTTGTTATTAAATTCTTCAAGGTCACTGAGCCCGTCCTCATCATAATCCGCCACTCCATCCCCATTGAGAGCAGACAGATCACCGGGAGCGTAAATTTCCTCCCAAGCATCTGATAAGCCATCGTCATCATCGTCATCAGCAGTCGCTGAAATGAAAGAAGATCCGTCAGGCTGTGTCTCAGTATCATTGACCTCATCATCAACAATCATCGAAAAGAATGACCCGTCCGATCCATCGGAACGATCACCGCTGGGACCGACTGGGGTCAACGCCAAATCGACAACGTCACCCACCTCTATATTAATGAAGTAGGTCCTTGAAAATCCTTCCCCAGTGTCTGTTGCTCCGGAATCAACCAGTACTCCATTATGGTGCAGTGAGCCTCCGACCCCTGATCCGTTAAGATTCTGCTCTCTGAGGTTCCAGGTAAATGCAAGGGGCCCCTCACGGTCAGACTCCCATCTCCTTATGGCCCAGTGCTCTTCATTGGGAGCGCTATTTGTCCCATTAGGATGACCTGACTCAGATTTAACTGTAGTCCAAGGTGCGCCGGATGGTGCGAGCCTCCAGAAGTCACCTCTCCAAGCCTCGTCCTTGTCAAAGGCAATAAAGTCTTCAGTTGCATTATAGTCATCACCTCCACCGTCTTGTGTGTAGTTACGATATCCTGAAATCCAACCATTCTCACCTTGGGTCCCGTCGACACTAAAATCATTGATTGAATTAGCAATTTCAACAGCCTCGGATCTGATCAGAAAAACCGATACTAATGTAAAAAACAAAATGAGAGAGCGATGTTTCATCATGATCAACATTATCATGATAATGCCACCGCAATATCAATAAAATTCCCAACTCTTCGCTTAATAATACAGAAAAAACAAACTTATAGAAAAATAGGGCTATAGCCCAGAATACATGCGCTCAAGACAAAGAAGTGAATAGCATGTACTCAAGACCGGATCCTTTTCCCACCAACGACCATTCTCATTGATCCAAGATCCGTCTGCTTTCTGAAGATTAAATAGCCTCTTAGTTAATTCCTCTCGCCAATGAACTTTTTTACCTCCTTGTAACTCGAACTGATCAACGTCAAGAATACTAAGAGCCTTTGACATTGTGTTATAATAATAAAAGAGACCTTGCTGACCCATTCCAGGGTTCTGGGTAATTGAGTAGTTTTTCTTCAACCATTCGAGCACAGCAACCATCCTAGGATCTTTCTTATCCATATCAGCATAGACAAAACTCAACAGGCCCGCGTAACTCATGCTTCCATAGGAGCGAAGAGCCACCTTCCCATCGCCGCCCTCTTCGGTCGCCATACTTTTTCCGGGAAAATAAACAAATCCGCCTTGATCCTTCTTGTCCTTACTGACCCATTCGGCCTTATTTGTTTCGGGTCTTTGCTGACAATTAGTTACAAAAGTAATGGCAGCGTCCCAGTCAAGATCCAAGACCTCACCCTGAACGTCTTTTATTAGATCCTTTGTATAATGCAAAGCTTCTAACGCATGATAGGTATTTGAAAGGTCCGGGTGCGAATAACTGGACCCGTACCCAACGCCACCATCAAAAACGTTATCAGCTTTACCCTTTCGATCAAAGTCTGATTGCTGATTAACTAAAAATTTACGCGCGTTAAGAATCAACTCTTGGTCCTTATCTTGACCCGCTTCGAGTAATGCCATCATGCAGATAGATGTATTATAAGAACCGAGCCCCTTGCCATAAATCCCTCCGTCAAGCCTCACTTTGCTGCGAATAAATTCTAAACCCTTCGAAACGCTCTTAGGAAGAGCAATTCCTTCACGCCCAGGATCACCCAGAATTGATTGGACGACTAGCCCAGTGACTGCAGGGTATTGTTCTTCTCCCCATCTTCCATCCTCTTGCTGATTTTTAACCAAAAAAGTAATCCCCTTGGATACGGCGTGCTGAACTTCCCTCTTTAATGATTCATTTCCCTGAGCCTGAGCAAAGGCAGCTCCGCTCAATGCAATGCTTATTACAAATGTTGTTAGAATTTTTCTCATTACTGTTGGTAGTTTCAAATAATTAAATCTTTTCCTTCAGATGTTCTTTTTCTGATTTTTCTCCGATCCGCCGGTCAGCTGGCACTTTCGCATCCGGCAGAGGCTTAAATATCACTGTAACCTCAGTGTCAAGTGGTGGAACCTTGGCCGCGATAGGAAACCATAATTCATCATCATCACTCCCGGGATTAAAAGTATTACATAAAGATCCTTCAAAACGATAAATTGCAGCAATGGCCCCGTCCTCCGCAGCAAGAAAATAACCATCTATGACTTTGGACCCTGTATATGTCCAACTACCAGCGCCGACGACCTTTTTTGTGTTGGCATTATGGACCCAATTACCAATCGGCTCAGTCAATGTCTTCCCGTCCTTACCCTTATACTTAACAAGAATCTCCATCCTCCCTTTGCCGTCATCCTTGAGGACCCCTATCGGCTTACCGTTCTCATTAAACTTTCTATATATCTGGCGAGCCGATGACTCCCACCTAAGCAATTTCATAGCAATCTGAATTTCAAATGGAGTGACCTTTGTTGAGAGAAGGCTCTCATGTAACTTGCCACGGAACTCATCACAAATGGCAAACTCAAGAACAACTTCATTTTGGTTCACTCTGCATGGAAACCAAAGCTCCTTCGTCTTGGGATTGAATGAAAGTTTTCCAATCCTGTATTCCTCTTCCGAAATCTTAACAGGCTTAATATCTTTTGGTGGCTTTGTTGGTGACTGAGCCT
>CACJBM010000094.1 GCA_902591645.1 uncultured Verrucomicrobiota bacterium
GATGGGGGAACGCCCGGTCAACAAAATTCAGCCTATGATCCAAAGCTATTTCCATTAATAGAAAGTATTAGTCAATTTCCTTTGCTGCCAAAATCATCGGAAGCTGTTGTAATAACCTTGAAAATTGATAATTTTTCACGCTTTGAGGATCTGAGGGCTGAACTGTTTTGGAGGGTAGATGAGGGTGCTGATGATTTTTCTTCGGTACGAATGCAAGCAGCTGAGGAGGGACGATATTTTGCTGAAATTCCAGAGCAAAGCGACAAGTCGGTCATTGAGTTTTACTTTGTCGTTGGCAGTGGCGACAACGAATCTAGGCAGTGGCCGACTCTGATACCAGGTAAGGGTAATGCATGTAATTATTTGTATATGGTCGATGATGACTATGAGTATAACGATACCGCACCTAGTTATTATGTGATCATGACTGAATCTGAGCGAGCCGAGCTTGAAGAAATTGGACGCCGATCCAGTCAATCTGATAGCAATGCTGAAATGAATTGTACTTTCATTAGTTTTGACGGGAAGGGAGCACGAGTCAGATACTTGTCTTCAATTCGCAACCGAGGAGCGAGCAGTAGGAATGGCCCTCCAAACAATCATTTAATTAAATTTAGATCCGATGATCCTTGGAACGGTCAAGAATCAATAAAGTTTAATTGTCAGTACACACACTCTCAAGTCGCGGGAAGTTGGCTTTATCAATGGTTAGGTGTTAAGGCGGCAGATAGTATCGCTGTCAAGCTGTACGTTAATGGTGAAGACCTTTCGGAGTCCGGCGGCCCTAGAATGTTTGGTTACTATGCTAGAACAGAGTCCCTCGACTCAAATTTTGTTGACGCTCACTGGCCTGAGGATTCTGGTGGTAACGTTTACCAAGTAAGAGACGATGAGGACAATGGAGATGAAGGGGACCTTAAATATGAGGGTGAACAGCCTGACTCTTATCGCAATACATATTTCAAGAAGACAAACAAATCGGCAGATAATTGGTCGGATATTATCAATTTAACGAAAGCTTTGAACAGCGATGAAGATCCTGAATACCTTGAGAGATTGTCTGAAGTAATTGATATTGATCAGTGGCTGCATTTTTTAGCCGTGGATTCACTGATAGGCAATAGAGAGGGGGGACTTACTACAGGTAAAGGCGATGATTATGCATTATATCGAGGAGTGAATGATCAACGGTTTCAGTTAGTTCCTCATGATTTAGATACGGTATTAGACCAGGGGACGAGATCAGGAAGTCCAAACTTGTCAATTTTCACATATACAGGCGTTGATGGGCTGAATGAGTTTTTGTCTCACCCTGACATCATTCCCCGTTATTACGCCAAGTTCATTGAAATAATAGAAAGCAGATATAGGCCAGAACTGATCAATCCCATCATTGATAGGGCAGTAGGAGACTTTTTTCCTTCCGATGTTATAGATGAGATGAAGGAATTTGTTATTGATCGTAGGCGTGGGGTTTTGGCTCAAATAAAGACAAATTATTCTGTAGAGGTGGATTTGCCCGAATCAAGTGACGGGTATTACAGAACAGTTAATGGAGAGGCAAGGTTCAGTGGAGATTTCCATGTTGGAAAAGTTAAATCCGTAAAAGTTAATGGAATTGATGCTGATCTTAATCCTCGTGACGGGGCGTGGGATTTAACCCTTCGTTCATTTTCAAATGGAGGCGCATTAATGCCAGGTTTAAACAGGGTCAGAGTCGCGTTTTATGAAGACTCTGATGGCAAGATGTTGCATGAGGAGTATTTAAGATTATGGAACGATACAGGAAAAGTTACAGAGGTTTCAGGAGACCTTACGGGCTCTGATGTGAGAGGTAATATTTTTTTAACAACTAGAGGCTCCTATATTCCTAAGATTCCGTTCCTTGTTCGTGTAGATTTAAGGGACTCTAATGGTTCTTACTTAAGAGAAGTTTGGGACGCATCTGTGAATCTTACTGCAAATAGGCCTGGAATCAGAATAAGTCCTAATGTAATTAATCTTAGAAACGGATTGGGGAGTGCACTAGTTACTGTTGAGGGTGGAGGAATAGAAGAAAAAGTAGTTCTCATTACTGAGGGTGCTGAATGGAGTTATCTTGATGATGGGTCTGATCAGGGTATTCTTTGGCAGGGGGTGAACTTTGATGATTCTGAATGGCAACGAGGTAGGGCCGAATTGGGATATGGTGATGATGATGAAGTGACTGAGTTGAGCTTTGGGCCAAACTCAAGAAATAAACATGCTACAACATATTTTCGATCTGAATTTAATGTGAATGACATTGAAAACATATCTGCGTTAGAAATGCGATTAAAGTATGACGATGGGGCCATTATATATATTAATGGTAAGGAATTCTTTAAGAGTTCTAACATGGAGTCAGGGATGGCCTTTGATGAATTTACGGTTGATGGTGATGACACTCCTACAGAGAACTTTCAGGAGTTCTCACAATTGTCACCAAGCCTACTCGTTTCAGGAACAAATGTTATTGCTGTAGAAATAAAGCAAGGAGATGATCGGAGTTCGGACATTAGCTTTGATCTTCAGCTAAGTTCTCTTATTTCTGGCCCCTCTATAGATCCTGGAGATTTAAACCTGAACGTTGAAATGGGGCAGCAGATAGTCGCTAAAAGTATAATTAGTTTAGGGCCTACTCCTGATTATATTGAAGTTTCAGGGGATTTAAATGGCACTGTAAGTAATTGGTCTGGGGTAGTCCGTATCATAGGGGATGTGACTGTCCCTAAAGGGCACATTCTCAATATTATGCCTGGCGCCATTATTTTGTTAAGTGGTGATGATGAACCTCAGAGCTCAGCTGGGTCAGACCTAATAATTGCTGGTACCATTAATTGTGTTGGCGATAGCGAGAATCCAATAACGATCACCTCTTCTTCTGCTGGTGAAGTGTGGGGGCAGATCCTATTTGATGAATCAGAAGGAGCTGTTTTTAAATTTACAAATATTCATCAAGGAGGTCATTCGCCAAAAGGAGGCCATACAGATCATGGGCGAGTATTGAGAGTCCTAGGGTCAAGTGTGATTTTTGAAGATTGTACGATATCAGATAATCGAGGGAAAATAGGTCAAGCAAATGCCCAAAATGGAACAGGTTCTAGTTTAGTGTTTCGTAGATGTCATTGGGCAAGATCAGTGATGGGTTTTGAGACTTTTGATACGGGTGTTTTATTAGAGGATTCTTACATTACTGATATGCTGGGTCTCTATAGGGAAGATAATGTTACTGATGACAATGATGCGATATATCTTCATGAATCAATGCCAGGGCAGGAATTGATTCTTAAGAATGTCACAGTGGCGAATATGGATGATGATGGGATAGATACTCTTGGAGCTGAGGTTTTAGCTGAGGGTGTTATATGTAGAAACTGTGCAGATAAAGGTATCAGTGTCTTTGGGGGATCATTTCAATTAAATGGTGGGCTATTGGTTAACAATGATATTGGAATTTCTGCAAAGGATGATGCGGATGTCGTTCTTAATAATGTTACTGTATCTGGCAATAATGGAGTTGGGGTCCAGGTTGAGAATAAGGATGGTGATGACGATCCGAGTCGGTATACGGTGGGTGGTAGTATTCTTTGGGGTAATGGGGTTTCTGTTCGCACCGATTATAGTGATGAAGATATAACAGTTAAAGATTCTATAGTTGAAGGAGGATGGGGATTGAACCCGAGTTTAGATCCACTATTCAGAAATGCAGAAACAGGAGATTTCAGGCTTTCTGAAAACTCTCCAGCAATAGTAGAAGCGACAGACGGGCAAAGTAAAAAGGATGTTGGGTTTTATGACTTTGTTGTACTGGGTGGTGAGGTGCGTTGGGAATTGGATGGCTCACCGTACTTCGTTACAGACGATGTAAAAGTACCAGACGGAGTCGATTTCTATTTGGAAGCAGGTGTCTCTGTTTATGTTGCAGAAGGGGTGAAAATTGAAATTGAAGGTAAGGCTTCAATAGTAGGTGATCCAGAACGCAGGATTCAATTTTCACATTTTCCTGGAGCGCAATTCGTTGGAGATAACGCAGGTGATGGAGAACTGCCTGATGCCCCTCCAAAATGGGGGGGCTTGAAACTAATTAATACATTAGATCCAGAAAACACAATCATATGCGCTGATTTTGATAGTGCTCAAGATGAAGAGGGTGCCATTGGTGTGATAAAATCCCAATGTGTAATAGAGGATGTGTCTTTTAGCAGAACTCACATAAGGATGATTTATACGGAGGATGCATCAATTGTTATAAAGAACACAAAGTTCCCTGACATGTTTACTGAAGATGAGAAGCCAGCAGAGCTTGGTCTAGATAATATTAGTGAGCACATAAAAGGAGTCGGAGAAATCCCTGAAGGTGGTAGATACATTATAAAAAATAACTATTTTGGAAGGAATAAGGGTCATAATGACGTCATCGATGTTGATAGTGGATGGAGGCCAGATCCAATAGTGCAAATTATAGGTAACTATTTTGAAGGTGCTGGCGATGAACTGTGTGATCTTGGAGGAGATGTTTATTTGTCAGAAAATGTCTTTCTTAATGTTTTCAAGGATGATGAAACCTCAGATAGAGGTTATGCCAATGCAATTTCTACTGGTGACGTTGGTCCAGATGCTACGTTTGTTATATCGAGGAATATCTTTTCTGATGTTGATCATGCTATTAGTTTAAAAATACAGAGCGCTGCAATTTTTGAGAATAATACCGTTCATAAAATCCATCCTGATTTTAATGATAGGTTTGATAATCCGAGCGTT
>CACJBM010000095.1 GCA_902591645.1 uncultured Verrucomicrobiota bacterium
TCTCAATAATCTTTTTATCTTTTATTTTATTCATAAAACTTTTTGAAATGACCCTCAAAGAAGGTCCGGTCACTTGCCCTATCTGAACGCTCGCCTTCCCTTGCGCAGCACCAAACATATGAACGAACTGGTCTCGGTCTGCGGAAACAATTTTTAGATTCCTAACTGAACCGTCCTTCATCTTTACTGGACCATAATAACCGTACCTATTAATACCATCGATCACATTCTTAATGAATGACTCAGCTGATTCCCATGCCTCAACATAATCTGCCTTGACCCCAATAAATTCCGGATGCCTGAATTTATTCAGCCCAATCACCTTGACCCCTTTCATGAACTGGTAATCTATGGTGTACTCCTTAACATCAGCCTTCATCTTGAACATTTTCTCAAGCTCTTCTAACCGCAATTTTGATAACCTTAATTCCTCTTCTTTAAGCTCCTCTTCTTTAAGCTTTAGAGAAACTTCTCGAAGAATTTCAACACGACCACTCATATGCTCTTTGATCCTATGAGTCTCCACCATTGATAAAATTTCCTCAGAAACCTGAAGAGCAGAATGCATCTCCTGAAAATTAGACTGGCGATCAACTACTGGGAATTTACGCAACAGACCCAGATCACTCAGGTACGGTTCCGTTAGTTCCTTGAACTCATTAATCCAAGTATATTTTTTGGGGATTTTCTGCTTTGAAAAACCAAGGAAGTACCCCTCCGCTTCATCAAAGGCTCCGAGCTCCCAATTATGAACACCAATCGCAAGCAACGCCAAAGATTCGAAGCTGTTTTCTCCAAACCTGATTCTATTCTCTAGCCTGATAGGCTTCTCCAAACATAGTAATTCACTGGCATTCCCATAAAAAGCACAAAGCTTTTTATCCTCATTCCTATCCGAATAATTACTCTTATTTTTCAACCGTTCATAAACGATTCCTGATCTTTTTATTTCTCCCTGTAAAAGCAAACTCAAACCCTGATTAAATAAAGCCCAATTGGATGTGGGTTGACGAGTTTCTCCGGAAGAAGCGATCTCACCAAACACACGCTCAGCAGACCCGAAGGCCTTCATCTCCATCATCTTAATTGCACCTTGAAACTTTTCAGTAGTCGACTGTTTGCTACTCTTAACAATCTGAGGATCCATCATTATATTTGTGACCTCGTTCCCATCAGAAGAATCATCTTTCAATCCATTCCAAAAGAACACCGTTACCAAAAAATAGCCAAGATCCCAACTGTCATCACTACTCTTCTAGTAATTAATTTTTCTTTTCTTTCAGCCTGATCAATTCGCAATGCTCCTGAATTGATAAGTAGCACAGATGACTGGCTTAATTTGTTCCGGGCCCTGCTAAAATGACTGGCAAGATCTTGATACGAATCATGCCTGTCCTGAGGGTCCTTTGCCATCATCCGATCAATCAGCTCACAAGTTGAAACAGAAACATGCGGAGCGCTCATCTCTAGGCTCACTTTCCTCTGCTTTAGTAACTTAAGCTCCTCTATAGAAGGTGTATCAGAAGAGCATGGAGGCTCACCTGCTAATGCATGAAAAAGAGTAGCCCCAAGGCTATAGACGTCACTCCGAAAATCTTCTTTTGCTCCATAGAGTTTTTCAGGAGGGACATAATACGGAGTGGCCCACATTTCTCCTGACTCAGATCCTTTGGAAATCTCCGAACGGGCCAATCCAAAATCAACTATCTTTGAAATTCCATTCTCTGAAAATAATATATTACCCGGCTTAATGTCTCGGTGTATTAGACCGGCCATATGAGCCGCATTCATTCCTTGGACCAATTCAGCCCCTAAATCCAACACCTTCTTTTCGCTCAACTTTCCTTCCAAATGGATCATTTCATCTAGTGATCCACCACCAACTAATTCCATTGCCATAAAGTAATGGTCCTGATCACGACCAGTAGAAAACACCTTCACTACATTTGGATGGCTGATTGATGCCGTTATCTTAGCTTCCTTCTCAAATTCCGCCGCTCTACCAGCGTCCTTACTGAAATCTGGATTTAAAATCTTAAGTGCTACGAGGCGATCCAAAGTCTGATCCAATGCTCGAAACACACGACTCAGCCCCCCCTCTCCAATTTTCTTTTCAATTCTGAAGTGTAAGAAATCTGCCCTAACTCGGATCGCTGCTGAACATTCGGGGCAAATGACTTTGGAATAGGGATCACAAGAAGAAACATCAATAATTACGCCACAGCTTGGACACGCATTCATTAAATGCTCGGATTTAGAGTCATTCTCCATCAAGGACACCGTATCACTCCTTCTGGATACCGCAAAAGCTTGTAATACCCTGATTGCACAAACTGCACATCAGAGCAATCTTATCTCAGAAAAAGTACATGCAATTTACTGTTGAAAGAGTAGAAGAAAGCAATCTAAGAATTGATCGCTTCCTTGCAGAAAAACTTCCTGACTTATCAAGATCAAGGCTCCAATCCCTTATCAAGGACGGCCATATCACTTTGAATGGGAATCCAACCAAATCAAAACAACCGACCTCTGAAGGCGACATCATAAAAATTACTATACCCGCTCTCACCCAGCCAGAAGCAAAGCCTGAAGATATCAAACTTAACATCTTATATGAAGATGAGCACCTAGTCGTAATTAACAAACCTCACGGTTTAGTAGTCCATCCCGCCGCAGGCAATCCTGACGGAACACTTGTCAACGCACTACTCCATCATTGCAATCACTTGTCTGGAATTGGTGGAGTTGAAAGGCCCGGAATCGTGCACCGACTTGATAAGGACACTAGTGGCTGCCTCGTAGCGGCAAAGTCTGACACGGCACACAGGCACTTAGTGGAATCCTTCGCAAATCGCCAAGTCAATAAACTCTATCTGGCTGTCGTTAACGGCTGCCCAAACATTGAATCAGGAAAAATAGAGAACCATATTGCTAGGAATCCTAAGGATCGCCAAAAAATGGCTGTAGTAACACCTCCGAGAGGTAAATTAGCCATAACCAATTATTCGGTTAAAAAAAAATCAGACACCGCATCTCTTATCGAATGCCAACTACTCACCGGCAGAACCCATCAAATCAGAGTTCACATGAAATCCTTAGGAAATCCAATTCTTGGAGATCCGATTTATTCGAGGACTGCAAAACAAAATGTCCAAGTGCCGAGACTAATGCTGCACGCTTGGAAACTCAGCTTCGTCCATCCTGAAACAAAAGAAGAAATGAATTTTCATAGCGAACACCCCGCCGAATTTAATGACTGGATGGATTAGGAAAACTGCGTTGATATCATCCTACTTAACCTTTTGCGTCCAGCCAAGCCTGCCTTAAGCATTATACGCTTCACTTCTCCCCGGCTCACTTTAATTCTGCCGCAAAGATTATCCCAATCTGCATTTTCAATTAGTCTGAGCGTTCTTGCCCCAATCAATGCAGGCAAGCTAGTTGCAAAACGTACCCTAGATCCATTCAATGATTCAATATAATCAGCGGACGATTGAAGCAAAGAACTGCATCTTTTCTGCCAATAGCCCATAACTTGATTCCATATCATTTCACCGTCCTGATCAGCAAAGGAACCCGGAAAATAACAACGACCAGAAGCAATGTCTTCAGGAAAGTCGCGAAGAATATTCAAAAGCTGAAGACCCTTACCGTAATTTTCACCAAGCGAAGCCATCTCCTCATATTCTAATTCAGAAAAATCAGACCCAAAAGCATCAAAACCAATCTCAGTCCAAAAAACGCCTACCGAACCAGCAACATCATAAGTGTATTGATCGAGCTCCTCCTCTGTGTTTAAGGCCGCAAATTCATTGCCTGAAAAATTACGCAGATCGTCAGACTGACCCTTAATGATGGATCTCATGACTTTACGTATCGCAAGTTGCCTTGATTCATTCAGCGATTGCAACCATTCCAAACAGTGCTGCCATTTCTGGAGTAGCATCTTTTCACCTTCTGAAATCCCCGCTTTCAGAAACGAAGGATCTACATTAAGGGCCTCATCTCCTCCATCAATTGCCAAACCCATCGCTTCCAAGGATTCCAATCTATCACCTTCTGGCAAAGCACTTGTATCCGCCACTGTATCTGTTGCCCTTGCCAACAAGTAAGCCAAAGAGGCAGTGCCTCGCATTTCAGAGGGCAAAAATCGCAATGATAGATAAAAACTCCTCGAAACCGAAGCTATCATCTTTTCACCAAACTCTTTTTGAAAGTCCTTCATTGGAAATTTACAGCATCGCACTAACTTATTAATGAGGCCATGGTAAAACACCTATACATCCACGTCCCATTCTGTCACCGAATTTGTCCATACTGTAGTTTCTATAAACATACATTTGGCAATATTAATCAATCTGAATTAGTAGATTCAGTTCTCAATGAAATATCCATAAGAGCACAAAATCTCGAGCTTAATATAGAAACTATTTATTTAGGTGGAGGCACTCCAACTGCTCTATCGCCAAAAAATCTGGAAACACTTCTTACCGGTATTAACAAAAGAATTAATCCATCAGATCTGGTCGAATGGGTAATTGAAGCAAATCCGAGTACTTTTGATTTGAATAAGGCCAACCTAATAAAAAACAACAACATCACTAGGGTGAGCCTTGGAATCCAATCATGGAACCTCTCTACACTAAAGACCCTAGGCCGAGATCATGATCCCGATGAAGCAGAAGAGAGCTT
>CACJBM010000096.1 GCA_902591645.1 uncultured Verrucomicrobiota bacterium
GACTGTAACTCTTTTTTTTTCCTGTTCTCCTGCCACGAGCACAAACTTAAAGGCCTGCCGAGCAATCTTTATATAATTCTCAATCTGAAGGGCAGTCATAGTCAGGGAAGCCCCGTTGTTTTTGAATCCCTCCGAGGATCGGCCGTCAGAAGGAAAGCCCCCACTGTAATCCATCTCTAGCCCGAGTAGATCCATCATTGTGTATTGATATTCCGTCCGGTTAAGACGACGCATCACCACTTGTTCTCCAGTGCCTCGGCGCGCCTTGGCGGCCTTTTGCAACTCTCCTGTTAACCAATCTACAAGTTTACGGCGTTCGTCTGGAGAGAGTTGCGGCTCACCCTCAGGCGGCATCTCTCCAAGATTGATATTATTAAGCGCATCGTGCCACCGCTCCGCCGAGGCACCCTCAACAATATTCGGGTCAAGCGTGTCCAACCTAAGGTCACCTTTCTGCTTTTTCTGTCCATGACATCCGAAGCAATGACTTTGTAATAGGGGCTTCACCTCTTCCTGAAAAACATCTCTACCCTTTGCCACGGATGGAAGGAAGAGTATAAAAGCGGCAAACTGAAACAATCTCATGGAGAAATAGCACTAAATATTAAATGCAATATGGTTTTATGATAATGTAAATATCACACCATTGCATCTAACTTCTCCGCAAAGGCCTTCATCCACTGAGAACAGCTCTTTCCGCAATTAAGATTACCTGAAATGACTAACGGCTGTTCCATGTATACAACAACTGCGAATTTAGCATCAAGTTTGTACCTAGGCATGTTTGTTGCTTCGTTGTCTCGTATAACATAAGCAACCGCAAGAATCTCTATACAAACAAATCTAGTTGAAAAATTATAGCCTCTTAAGAAACAAGTCTTTGAATTCGACAACCATTCCCTTGTCGTGCAACTGCAAACCAATGAATCCGCTCTCCAAACCACCTTCGCTTATATTATCAGTGAATTCGGATGATAACTTATCATTGATCCATAACTGGAAAAAATTGCCCTTGGCAACGATGCGGCAATCATTCCAGTCACGTTTTTTTATTTCCTTAATGTTGATAGCATCCTTTATAGGGGTGTGCTTACCGTTCCCTTTAGCATCAATGACTAAGCTGGTCCCACGTTGACATGGAAACTCCTTCCTCGTACCAGATCCAAAATGAAAGTCCCAAGCCCCCAGAACGCCTGGCCCTATTCCAACATGACCAAGATCGGCATGATAGCCTTCAAATGGACGTTTCCCTGTCTTGTCAATTCTTGTACGCACTTCAACACCGGTATTCCCCTTGGTGACCATTTTATAGCGGAACTTTAGTTCAAAACTCTTAAGACTTTCGTCTCCTGAATATACCAAATAAACTAACCGGTTTTCTTCTCCCTCGCCACGAATGACTCCGTCCTTGACTGACCATGGCTCATAACTAGTCTCTGGTGCTTTTCTCCAACCTTTGAGAGTTTTGCCATCAAAAATAGAAATAAACCCCTTCCCCTCATCAGCGCTCAATAATGAATAAGAGCAAAAGAAGATAACCAAGAAAGGAAATCGAATACCAAACATTAAATTGTTCTTCATGAGTAATATCATGACAACCCTTACCAACTAGAGTCAAGGTTCCATCTCATGAACGCGATAAAAACGCCTAGAAGAATTCACCGGCACCTGTGTATCAGTAAAGGTCGTAAGCTCGCCTTCGGAAATCACATTGTCATCCAACTCTTCCCACAGCTTAAGATCCTCTGACACTTCAATCGCATAAACCTTATTCACTCTTGAATCCCATTCAATGCTCACACTAGACTCCTCTGCATCAATCCTCAGAGAATTAATCTGAAGCGGAAGGGCCTGTCCTGCCGCAAGGACCACAATCCCAGAAATCCCCGCATGATGACCTGGACGAGTTTGGTCGACAAATACCTGGAGAGTTCCATTTGCATCAACTTCAGCGCCGAAGGTCACTAATTGAGCATCAAAGTTATTCGGTTCTGTTCCAGCATCGAATGTTATAATCTGAACAGATCCTTGAGTCACAGTATCAATGACAGACAAAGAAAAGACACCTCCCCAATTATTGACAGAGCTTGCTGCATCACTCGTTATCATTTGCACTAACACAGGAAGACCAGCAGGAAGATTAGTGAATGTAATAGTTCCATCAGTTTCGGCGTTGTAATAATTTATTGAGTTGGCAACTGCCGCAAGAACATCAGCATCTTCACCGCTAAGTGAGCCTAACGTATTTGCAGTTCGAGTGTCTCCAGCAACGGTTCCTTGAATTGAAAATCCATTCGATAAAAGCACTTCATCTCCCCAAAAAACATCTTCAAATTCAATGCCATTGACCGAACCCCCAATGCCAGGGGGCTGTCCAGAAAAAATCATATTAGCTGCCGCAAGAACATCAAGCCCGCCAGGATTTAACTGTGACGTATTAGTAAGCTGACTATGAAAAGTATCTGGAACATCCCCAGAATTTGATGGATTAGATCCAATTAATACCTCATCCACATCACTGAACCCATCACCATCGCTGTCCTTGCGGTTTGGATCACTTTTAAAACCTTGCGGATTGTTACCAAAAACTTCAGCACTGTCCGTGAGCCCATCAGCATCCGTATCTGCAATTAATGGAGACGACCCTGCATCATTGACACTAACAAAGATACCAGTTCCCGTTTCGACTCCATCATTTAAACCGTCATCATCAGAATCTGCAGCCGTGGGATCGGTAGGCGGACGAAACTCTGATCCATTCACTTCATCAGCATCAGAAATGCCATCTTTATCAGTATCATCCGACAAAGGATCAATCTTAGGATACCTATCAAGACTGAGCTGAAATTCTGAGTAGTCTGACAATGAGTCATTATCAGCATCGGAAACACCGTCTCCATTTAAAGCATTGAGGCTGTCCGGATCGGCATGCACCAGTTCCCACTCATCCCATAACCTATCATTATCAAAATCACGATGAACAATCAACTCTATCACCCCTTCAAAAAATCGATCCTCATCTTCAACGTCAGTTGATCGTACTCTGATAGAATACATCATCTTGTCTTTGGAAATAGAAAAATCGTAGCCACTACTTCGAAGCTCTTTCTGATCTATTCTAAATTTATTATTGTCCCTGTCTCCCGCCCCTGAAACCATTTCGTAAGAATATGTAGCTTTCTGATTTTGGTCCTCCGTGACCAGTATCCCAATAAGATCACCTGCAACAATACTGCCAGCAAAGTCTACCGTCTCGGAACTGACCCCAACAATGTTAGGATCCATCAAATAAACCATCACTGCGGCAATCCCGGCATGCTGACCTCCTCTGGTCTGGTCTATGCCAATCTGTAGCGTCCCATTAGAATCACTTGACGCTTCAAAGGTAACTATCTGAGCGTCTAAATTGTCCGGTTCGGTACCCGCCTCAAAGTCACCAAGCATGAGTATTTGCTGGGTTTCCGTATCAAATACAGACATAGAAAAAGAACCTCCCCAATTATTGAAAGAACTGGCAGCATCACTCGTTATCATCTGCACTAAAACAAGTGACTCTGGAGAAATGCCAGTAATAGTAACAGTCCCATCAGTATTAACACTATAGTAGTTTATCGAATTGGTAATTGATGCAAGGACATCAGCATCTTCTCCTTCCAATGATCCTAAGACGTTTGCCGCGCGAATACCACCCGCTACAGAACCCTCAATTTTAACATCGTTTGGAAAATTGGTCTCAACCCCCCATATTACATCCTCGAACTCAACTCCGCTCACTGATCCCACCATGCTAGGTGACTGTCCATCAAACATCATATTTGCTGCAAGAATAACTGGAAGCTGATCTGGATTTATCTGTGAAGTGTTCGATAGACGCTCTGCCATGAACTGAGCTTTAGCCTCATGGTTTAACGCCATCATTATCAAAACAATAGAAACAATCACACGTAAAATAATCAATTGATTGAAAGCCCTCATTTGATCAAGTTTTCTACAAAAAATAGGTTGTAACAAGTTCAAAACAAACAAGTAATGAACTGACAGCTATTCGTGCACCGAAGCATGGAAATCAGCTTCGAAATTAATTCATTAGTGGCGCTGTTTCTTTTTCCAGCGGTAAAATTTCCTCCAATGTTCCCAGTTATTCCATACCACTATCAAAAGCATGATACTTACTACCCATATTACTACAGCCACAAACCCATTTTCCAAGTTTAACCCTGAACTTATCTTTCCGCTCAAGGCAGCAAAGGCCAATGCATTTAAAGAAAAAACTAAACCCAACACAACAATTGTAAGAGGCACTGGGGCCGTTGGCTTCCATGTGCTGGAGCCACATTCATTGCAAGTGTACATTGAACTGCTTTCACTTTCCAAATGATAGTCTGTGTGACTTTCACAGACAGGGCACCAGGGCTTTCTGGAATCTGAACCATTAACTCTCATTCTAGACTATGACTTTATGAATCACTTCACCTGCCACGTCAGTCAGACGAAAGTCCCTACCACTGAACCTATAAGTGAGCTTCTCATGATCCATCCCCATTAAATGTAAAATCGTTGCATGAACGTCATGAATAGATGTTCGGTCAATGGCAGCATGGTAACCGACTTCATCCGT
>CACJBM010000097.1 GCA_902591645.1 uncultured Verrucomicrobiota bacterium
CTTGGCAGCTGATTCTGATATGCTTTTTGATGCATTAGCGGTGGGCAGGGATTTGTTTGGTCGAACTACATACCGTAATAATAATATCCCGCTTCTTGAGAATGCAGTTGAGCAGGCTTCTGGTGGAGGGAGTTTAATGTCTATCAGAACTCGCGGCAGCGGTCGCCGACCATTTAGTAAATTCAAGGAATTGGCTGAGGAAGCCTCAGAAAAATTAAATGAAGAAATAGCAAAGGTGACGAAGACTGAACAAGAGGTTGCTAGCGAAATATCAAAACTCATGCAGGAGCAGGACAATGATCAGATGGTCGTGCTTAGCCCGGAGGTCGCTGATAAAATAAAACAACTAAGGTTAGAGGAGGTTACAGCCTCTAAGAAGAAAAGAGAGCTGAGTAGAGATCTGCGTAAGGACATTCGTAAAATAGAAAATAAAATTAAGAATCTGAACATCGCAGGAGTTCCAATTTTTATTATTTTAATAGGGATTGCTCATCTGATAATTCGCCGCGTAAAAATTTCGGCGCGATAATTTAAAATTCAAAATATTAAGTCATATAATAGATATGA
Source organism: uncultured Verrucomicrobiota bacterium (assembly GCA_902591645.1). Next base: position 568 of record CACJBM010000097.1, read on the forward strand.
AACCAAAGCATGTGGCCATTCTTGGAGGATTGTTTGTAGTTCTAATTGCAATCTATTTTATCTCAAACAAGGATAAATCTGATAGCCAGAGTAAAGAGGGGCCAGGTGCTGGGGATAAGGTTCTTTCAATTGCAAATATTAACGACGTAACAGGTATAACAATTACGGACTCTGAAAATTCTGTTCAGTTGGGAAGAAAAGAAGGGAAGTGGGTAGTTGTTAATCGTGCCGATTACAATGCTGACTTTACTAAAATTAGTCGGACCTTAAAGAAACTGGATGGACTGGAGATTGCTGAGCAAATGAGGGTTGGCGAAAAAAATTATGGGCGCTTTGATCTTAAAGAACCTGAAAGCGGTGAAGGTTCAGGAATTAAAATTCAACTTATAAAGAAAGGAGGGGATTCTGCTGGAGAAATCGTTATAGGTAAGAGATACGGCGGGGCAACTATTGACTCGGGGCAACAAGGTGGTGGAAATGGAAAGTATGTGAGAGTCAGTTCGAATAAGAAACAAGTATTTATCGTTTCAGACTCCCTTTATGACATTGAATCTTTACCTTCTGGATGGCTGGAGAAAAACCCTTTTGGTATCGATAAGTCGAAAAACATCACAGTCGAACATCCTGACGGTACTAAGTTTGAATTCGTCCGAGAAAAGGAAGGAGATGATGCTGTTCTGGCTGGCATTGCAGAGAATGAGGAATTGAATACTTCCAATACATCAACAATCACTTCTCCCTTTGCTTCATTTAATTTTAAAGATGTATCTACCGGAGAAGAAGCGATTCCTGAAAAGACAGGGCTAAAAAAACCTCTTCAGGTAACTGTTACAACTTTTGACGGATTTAAATATGATCTTAAGTTGGGCAAAGGTGAGGGAGATAATGTGGATAGCGGAGAGAAGGAGGCGACGATATCAGCCGCTAAGTATTATTTAACTTACAGTGTCAGTGCAGAATTTCCTGAGATTGTCCTTAAGGATAGAGAGCCTCAGGAGGATGAAAAATTATCTGATGATGCTAGTGATGAGGACCGTAAGAAAGTTGAAGAATTAAAGAAGGAGCGCGATGCTGCAGATAAAGAAAAACAGAAGAAAGAATTTGAAGATCTACAGAAAAAATTAGAAGAGAAGTTTGAAAAAGAGAAGGCATTTGCTGGCGTTGTTTATGAGATTGATAGCTGGAGTGCTGAGAAGTTTTTCAATAAGCGTGAGGATTTAGTCAAAGAGAAAGACAAAGAGCCGGATGCTGCAGAAAATCCAGATGAGGGTGCTGGTAAAGGGGGGCTTCCTGAGGGCATATCAATTCCTGGTATTCCAGGCGCATCAATACCTGGAGTTGAAGCGGTTGAACCTGAGTCAGAAGAGGCTTCTAAAGGCGCTGAAACTCCTGAGGAAAAAGGGGATTCCGAATAATTTAATATGAGGCAAGGTGAAATTTTTCTCATGTCTCATATTATTACCTTAAGAAGGAATAATTACACTCCGTATTGAGTTGGCGGGGGGTAATCTTTTGCGTATCATAGAAGGCAATACGAAGATTTATATTTAGCATCTATGTCCGAACAATTAACAAAAGAAGAGAGCGATTTTTCACAAGAAGATTTGGAGTCGCTTAAAATTTTTCAAGAATCGACTTTAAAGATACGTAATGAGCTTGCAAAAGTTATAGTTGGCCAGGAAAAGGTCATTGATCAGTTGCTCATTGCGATCTTTTCCAAAGGTCATTGCTTGCTTGAAGGAGTCCCTGGTCTAGCGAAGACCTTAATGGTGAGTACTCTTGCCAAATCATTAAAAATGGATTTTAACAGGATTCAGTTTACTCCAGACTTGATGCCATCAGATATTACTGGCACAGAAGTTATTCAAGAAGATAAAATGACAGGAGCTCGTGAGTTTAAATTTCTCAATGGGCCGGTGTTTGCTAATGTTGTTCTGGCTGATGAAATAAACAGGACTCCGCCCAAAACTCAGGCAGCGATGCTGGAGGCGATGCAGGAGAGGCAAGTTACGGTTGGAATGGTTAGGCATGAGCTTCCAGACCCATTTTTTGTTCTGGCCACTCAAAATCCTATAGAGCAGGAGGGAACCTACACACTTCCAGAGGCTCAACAGGACAGGTTCATGTTCAAAGTGTTCGTCGAATATCCTAACTATGAAGAGGAGTATAGAGTTGCTGATACTACGACGAGAGTTGAAAGCTCGGTAGTTAATGGGATCTTATCAGGAGATGAAGTTAAAAGCATACAAGATCTTGTGCGTAGAGTTCCTATTCCTCCACACGTTATTCATTATGCCTTGAGGCTTGTGAGGGCTACTAGGATCGATGAAGAAGAAGGAGTTCCAGACTCGATGCGTGAATTTTTGAGTTGGGGGGCAGGGCCGAGAGCAGTTCAGTTTCTTCTTTTGGGAGCTAAAGCTAAGGCAGTGATGGATGGTCGTAGCAGTGCTACTGTCGCTGATGTTAAATCAATAGCTCACCCTGTTTTACGTCATAGAATAATTACTACATTTAATGCTGAATCCAGTGGTGTCACGACTGATGATGTCGTTGATAGTCTTTTGTCTGAGATCTCTGAAAGAGACGAAGGTGATAAGATACCTCCAACGCTGTCAGGTGCTTTTAATGCAGCATAAGTCAAAAATCTACGTGAGTAGATAGAGGCGTAATATATATGGCTACTACGGATGCTCCAAATTACTTAGATCCTAAAGTTCTGGAAAGGATCAAGAGACTGGACGTTCGTGCAAGGTTAGTTGTTGAAGGCTTCATAACGGGCCAACACAAGAGTCCATATAATGGGTTTGCAGTTGAATTTGCAGGTCATCGAGAATATTCGCCAGGCGATGAAATAAAGCATATTGATTGGAAGGTTTGGTCAAAAACAGACAAGTTTTACATAAAGGAGTATGAAGAAGAGACGAATTTGAAAACGACTCTCATTGTAGACGCTTCAAAATCCATGGGATATGGTAGAGAGGGATGGAGTAAGTTTGATTATGCTGCCACTGCAGGGGCTACGCTAGGTCATTTGCTTCAGAGTCAAGGTGATGCAGTCGGGCTTATTACATTTAATACGAAAGTTAAGGATGTACTTCCTCCGAGCGCGCGACATAACCATTTAAAAGAAATTGTACATACTTTGGGCGAAACCGTGCCCGATAATAAGACGGATGTAGGTGAAGCATTTTTGGAGCTGGTCCCTCAGATACGGTCAAGAGGAATGGTGGTTATCATTTCTGATCTATTTGCTGATATTGAAGTTCTCAGAGATGCAATGCAGCAATTCAGACTTCGCAAACAAGAGGTCATTGTTTTTCATGTAATGGATCGAGATGAATTAGAATTTCCTTTCGAAGATCATACCAGATTCCTTGGTCTTGAAGGGCCAGAAGAAGTTCATGCTGACCCCAGAGCTTTAAGGAAGAGTTATTTGGAGATAGTTGGAGATTACCGCAAGGAAGTGGGGAAGATGTGTGATAAGCTTGGTGTTGACTATGCTTTACTAGACACTGGTGAACCTCTTGATGCAGTTTTATCTCGGTATTTGGCATTCCGCAAACGTCATACTAGGAAAGGGAGAGCAGGGTAAGGCGTGTTAGAATTTTTATTAAATCCAGGTTTTTTATTTGCCGGCTCCGCAGCGGTAGCGGCTCCTATTATTATTCATCTTCTCAATCGTCGCCGCTTTAAGAAGGTTGACTGGGCAGCAATGGATTTTCTTCTTGAAGCACAGCGACTCAATAGAAGGCGAGTAAAATTAGAGGAAATGATCCTGTTGTTGTTACGTTGTTTGGCAATGATTTTAATCGGTCTAATGATTGCTAGGCCGTCGCTAGACATTAATATCTCGGGTATTCTTGAGGCTGGACAAACCGAAAGAGTGATTGTTCTGGATGATTCTTTAAGTATGGCCACAGTCGGGCAGCAAGGAAGTCCTATAGATAAAGCCTCTGAAATTCTTCAAAAGGGAATCAAGAGCCTTTCAAACAGTAATTCACAGGACATTTTTACTGTGGTGCGAACAACGAATCCT
>CACJBM010000098.1 GCA_902591645.1 uncultured Verrucomicrobiota bacterium
GACAGGAAATCTCGGCATCAAAGGTGGCGGGATAAATCCGATGCGTGGGCAAAATAACATCCAAGGCGCGGGTGATTGTGGAGCCGTTCCAAGCAACTTCCCAGGCTTTCAGCCTTGCGGCGATAAACTCAGTGCCGATAAATTTTCAAAGGCTTACGGAACTCAAATCGACGCAGAAAAAGGAATAACAAAGGTAGCAGCTCTTAATTTGTGTGGTAGCAACGGACCTGAAGGGATACATGCCATGCTCATCGACGGTGAGAACACCGTGGTCACTGACCCAGATAAAAACCATTGTGAAAATGCTCTTAAAAGCCTTCAACATCTTGTCGTCATTGATTTATTTTTGACAGAGACAGCTGAACTCGCTGACATTGTTTTTCCCGCAACGGCATTCGCTGAGACTGACGGAGTTCAAACTAATACAGAAAGGAGAGTCCAACGCCTCCGAGCAGCGGTCCCTCCCCCAGGAGAAGCAAAACCTGATTGGTGGATAGTATCTGAGATTGCAAAAAGAATGGGTAATACCCAATTTAATCATTTTGAGTCTGCTAAAGATGTTTTCAATGAGCTCTGTTCACTCAGTCCAATTTACGCTGGACTGGACTGGGACAAGATAGGTGACGGCGAATTCCAATGGCCAGTACCTGAAAAGGATCATCCTGGAACGCCACGACTACATGAAAAAGAATTCAAAAACGGCAAAGGCTTATTTAAATTAATAGGATACCGCGATCCTGCCGAAGTCATTGATGAAGATTTCCCCGTATGGCTCACTACTGGCCGCAGACTCCAAGCCTATCATAGCCGAACTCAGACTGGTCGGAGCGCTGGCATAGATTACTTACTCAATGAAGAGAGTCTCGAAATTAATCCATCTGATGCTAATGACTGGGGCATAAATGAAGGAGAAATCGTAGAAATGAAGAGCCGAAGGGGAAGCATCCAAATAAAGGCCCGATTAACTGACTGTTCACCTAGAGGCACAGTGTTTACGAGCTTTAGCTTTGCTAGTGTACCCGTCAATATTCTTACCGGAAGTGGATATGATCCTGTCACTGATACAGCCGAATTAAAAGTCTGCCCCGTCAGCATTACAAAGATAAATAAGCCATCCGCTTAGTCTTCACAATTAAGTATCGTCTATCGGTTCTTCTTTGACTGGGAGAACATCCATTCAAAGACTTCCGGATTACCGTAGCATGGCTTCCAGGCATCATGTTTAATGCCTGAATCCTCATCGTACTCAGTGTACTTAATCTTTCCTTTAACGTCTTTTAACGCATCCACTATCTGACGAGTAAAATCAACTCTCACAACATTATCTGCGACACCATGATGAGTCCAAATTGGAATATCCTTGATTTTCTTAGCGATCCGAGGACTTGCTCCCCCACAAACAGGAACAGCAGCAGCAAACAAATCAGGAGAATTGGATAGGGCTTCCCATGTCCCAAAACCTCCCATAGAAACACCCGTAATATAAATTCGATTCTTATCTACCGGGAGATGTTCGATTGCAGATTTAACAAGACCAATCACGTCATCTATATATTCACCTCTCCAACCTTGTCCATCATTTGGGCATTGAGGTGCAACAATAAATGAAGGGTTATCTTTGTAAAAATTCTTCGAAGTAAATTTCCTAGGAACACTAAATAAGTGTTTCTCATTATCGGTTCCTCCCGAACCTTTTCCATGAAGGAAAACCACAAAAGGATATCTTTTATTTGTTTTTAATTTCTTGCCTCCCCAGAACCTGAATTTTAAACTCTCATACTCCATTTTTTCCCACGTATCATTCAAGCGATCCACAAAGATTCCGCTAGGTTCCTTCTTTTCAGGGCCATTTAGTTCCTCCAATTTTTCCTCAACCCATTTTCTGTCCTCTTCAGAAATCTTATCGAGACGAAGCGTAAAGCGTCTGCCATCCGTCTTACGTTTTAGGGTCACGTTTCTATCTGTTCCTGCCACAAACTCAGCCTCCAAAGTTCTTCCATCCAACGAAGTCCAGACCCTAGACTCTTCACCGCACACATTAAAAAGAAAACCAACAGTAAAAACCGTTACTAAAATCTCTAACCGTATTGTTCTATTCCTCATTTTATATACACAAAGATCATACCTCTCATTCGACATCACTAAAAGAGAATAAATAGAACTGAAAATACAGATCAGGTGCGTCCAGAATATCTTTGAGGATTATCTGCCCAGGACGATCCAATTAGTAAAAGAGCAGGCATCAAGGAACAAAGCCATAATATAGGCATATAAGCATCAAATAGTGCAAAAGAGGCTCCAAAAAATAACGGGCCGATGCCACTAGCAATCACCATGCTAGACATACTCACACCACTCACAGAGCCTAGCCAGCGTCGGCCATAAAATCGAGGCCACACAATGCCACTCAGACAAGCAAATCCACCACCAGCAATTCCATTACCTATGATATATGAAACAACACCCAAATTAGTATCAAGGTGAATGACTCCTAATACTGAAACAAATCCGGCAGCATTTACCACTGCAAGAAGATATTTCAGCTTGGTCCTAGAACTGATCCAACCCATAAACAAATTAGATAAAACACTAACGACTGCCATAGGCACAAAATACCCAATCACTTCAACTTCATTTCTTCCTAAGCTTTTCCCGATTGAAATTATATGAAAAGTAACTGCCGTAGTATAAAGAGAAATAAAACTAAATGATAAATTAAAAGCCCAAAAGGGCCATGTCCTTAGTGATTCGTAAAGCTTAAAGTCTCTATGAGCCACAGCGTCGTCGTGAATTTTACTTTCCGTTTTCGCACCTCGATTGCCGTCCATTCTCAAGCCGCACTCTTCAGGATTATCACGGAACAGCAACCACCCAAGACCTGCCATTATGACAATCGTCACCAGGCCCAGAATCAACCATGCTCCAGACCAACCAAATTTATCACTCATCCACTTAAGTCCGCGCGGAGCAAAGGAAAAAGAAAACGCAGTGAATACACCACTAAGAGCAAAGGCCTTCCCCCTATTATGATCGAACCACTTACCTATAGCATTCCTTCCAGTCATTGTGAGGACGCCCTGAGCAGAGGCACGTATCATGAAGAATCCGAAAGTGATGATCACAAAGGCAATAATGCCCCGTGACACAGACATTAAAGAACTCAAGCCATCTAATATATTTCTAACCTGACTCAAATAAAGTAAAACAATACCAGTCGCCATTGCAGAATAGACAATCATACGTCTAGCACCTATCCGGTCATACAGTCTGCCAAAGAAAGGAAGGCTCAATCCACTGACAACGGTACCGACGCAATAAGCCGTACTTAGCTGAACACGGTTAAGACCAAGCTCCTCTATCAGGGTATCAGTGAACACTGAAAAGCCCATCGTTTGACCAGGAATACTAAAAACAACAGCTAACGTGCCAGCCAAAACAATGACCCAGCCATAAAAGAAGGGAAACTTATCTGGCCTAAAAGGAAACTTCGGATCCCACAATTTTGATATGGGTTGTTCCTTCTTCTCTTGATCTGGCATTCGAGACATTGCTTCATTTGAAGCAAATCGCGACAAACTTTTTAACTAATTAATTAATCTCTGAGATCAATATGTCACCTCAGGAAATTAACTGCTAAGATACTAGGGAACTAAAAATCGAATCTATTTTCCTCTTCCTCTTCCTCTTCCTCTTCCTCTTCCTCTTCCGTTTCTGATCCTGATTGACTCTGAATTAACTTCTGATCATCCGCAGAAAGCTTCGAGATATCATACTCAAATTCCCTGCCATTCTTGAAACGGAACTTGCCCTTTCCTCCTTGTAGAGAAATTAAAGATGCCACCAATTTTCGACCATCAGCATTAGTCCAAGTCCTCTCATCGACCAGATATTTGGGCCTCGAAAACGGATCAGTGCCCGAATCTCCTGAACCAGACAAGTCCCCCTCCTTAACATCCTTCAATGCTGTCTTGATCGCTTTTTCTGTTTCTGGGTTACTGGGGTGCCCATGATACACTAGATTCCCATCAACTCCAAAAACAGCCATGTGAGGAATACCATTGCTTAGACTTGGCCCACTCACACCTTTGGTAACAGTAAATTTTAACTTATGATCATCAACTGCCTTTTCAATAGCATCCGGAGCACTTCCTTGCACTTCGGCACCAATAAGAACCATCCCTTTTTCTGAATATTTCCTGTCCATCTGAACCAGATGAGGCATTCCTGCAATGCAGGGTCCTCACCGCGTGCCCCAATATTCAAGGACAACGACCTTCCCCTTGAGCTTACTCAGTTTTCTTTCTTCACCTGAGACATGATCTCCTAATTTAAAATCAGACAGACTATGCTCTGCATCCGCAGCCTTGGCAGGCAATGCAGTGAGCCCTACACTCATTACAAAACCGGCAAAAAGATTAATGTA
>CACJBM010000099.1 GCA_902591645.1 uncultured Verrucomicrobiota bacterium
ACAGCAGCCGATGTGTTATTAGAGCTTGATGGGCCTGAAGCTGAACAGAAGGTAGTAAAATCTAAGGGAAGTAAGAATGTTCATTCTGGAATAGTTCATGTTTTAGCTACATTTAATAACACAATCGTTACGATCACAGACACGAGAGGAAATGTAATCGGGTGGTCCACTGCTGGGAAAATGGGTTTCAGGGGATCTAGAAAGAGTACAGCATATGCAGCTCAAGTAGTGTCACAAGATGCGTGCCGTCAGGCAATGAGTCACGGATTAAAGGAAGCTGAGGTGAGAGTCAAAGGTCCTGGTTCTGGCCGCGAGTCAGCAGTCAGAGCTGTTCAAGGAATTGGTATTGAAGTTAAGAATATATCTGATGTGACTCCAATACCACATAATGGATGTCGTCCCAAAAAGGCTCGAAGAGTTTAACCGTATTTCAGTAATAAAAAATTTAAACACATGGCACGTTACACAGGTCCTCGCGATAAAATAAGCCGTCGTTTTGGAGTTCCTCTCTTTGGTCCATCCAAGGCACTTGAGCGTAAAGCATATGCTCCAGGTATGCATGGTGGTAAAAGAGGTGGGCGTAGGAGCAAGGGTTCAGATTATTCTGTTGCTTTAGCTGAAAAGCAAAAGCTCAGGTTTCAGTATGGAGTCTTAGAGAAGCAGTTTCGTAGGTACTTCGCTCAAGCGCAACGTCGACGCGGAGTGACTGGTATTCTTTTGATTCAGCTCCTTGAGATGAGGTTAGATAATATTGTTTATCGTATGGGCTTTTCCAATACGCGGGCAGGAGCTCGGCAATTCGTTAACCATGGCCATGTTCTAGTTAACGGCCAGAGAGTTGACATTGCTTCATACAATACAAAGCCAGGCGATAAGGTTTCAGTCAGAGATAATCCCCGTTCAAAGCAGTTGGCTCTGAGAGGGCTTGATTTGACTCAGGCAATTTCCCAAGCCGAATGGCTTGTAGTGGACAGAGATGATCTAGAAGGTACCATTTCACGTATTCCAGAAAGGGACGAAGTGGATCCTATGGTTAATGAACAGCTAGTAGTTGAGCTTTACTCTAGATAATTAATTTTAATCCCCAATAGGAGGCGGTGTTTCTTATTTTTAAGGGCATCGCCTTCTTTCTTTTCATGGTTTGCTTTTTTTGACACTATAGATTTAGGAAATGAGTAAAGAAGAGACAGATGAGTGGGGGCACGAAACCTTATCGGTTCACGGTGGTCTCGATTATGCCGGAGACACGGGGGCTGTAATTCCTCCGATATTCATGACTTCTACCTTTGAAAGCGGTAATGCTGAAGGTTTTGATTATACTAGATCAGGGAACCCGAATTTTAGAAACTTAGAGAAGGTTTTAGCTGATTTGGAAGGAGCAAAGAGGGCATCTGTATTTGCGAGTGGTGTGTCTGCAATAACGGCAATTACATCGACCCTTTCTTCGGGAGCAAAAATTGTTGCTGAGGAAAATATTTATGGATGCACTTATAGGTTATTTGAACAGGTCTTTGCGAAGTTTGGTGTTGAAGTGGAGTACCTTGATCTGACTGCACAAAAGAATATTGATTTAATAAATGAAATTCAGCCTCAATTAGTTTGGATAGAGTCACCCACTAACCCACTATTAAAGATAATTGATATTGAATCAGTGTCCAAGGTCACTCATGAGGCGGGGGCTTCTCTGGTCGTAGATAACACTTTTGCATCGAGTTGTTTGCAGCGGCCCTTGGAGTTAGGTGCTGATTTATCGCTTCTTAGTACTACGAAGTATACCAATGGTCATTCGGACACTTTGGGGGGCGTGGTCTGTTCAGGCAGTGATGAATGGGGCGACAAGATGGTCTTTGCTCAAAAAGCTTTGGGGCTTCAGCCTTCTCCTTTCGGGTGCTGGTTAATTCAGAGGGGATTGAAAACACAAAGCTTGAGAATGATGAAGCACTCTAGCAATGCTTTTGCAGTAGCTTCATTCTTTGAGCGAGAATTTCCTGACGCGGCAGTTCGTTATCCATTTTTAGAGTCTCACCCCCAATATGAAGTTGCCAAAAAGCAAATGGTTTCAGGTTCTGGTGTGGTCACTGTTGATCTGGGTCTGACGCTTGAAGATACCCAGAATTTTCTGAAGGGATTGAAGTTGTTTACCATGGCAGAGAGCTTGGGGGGGATTGAATCGTTAAGTTGTCATCCGGCATCAATGACACATGCGTCTGTACCTAAAGAGGTGAGAGAGGGTGTCGGTATTACAGATTCTCTTTTTAGGCTCTCGGTTGGAATAGAGAACGAAGAAGATCTGATTAATGATATAAAATCTTCTCTGTCGGGGAGAGGCGCTTAGGTATTACGATCTTTTATCTTAAATAACTGTTTATAATGGGTCAGTCTAGCTCAAGAGATGTTTTAACAGATCCTCCATGGAGGACAGAGGAGCTTGGTCTTCCGTAATCGATTGGAACTCTGAGTGTTTGAAGGGGCACTTTCCCCCTCTTATACCACTCGGCTCTGGCTATATCTGCACCACCGAGCCTGCCTCCGCATCGGATACGGATACCATCAGCACCAAAGTCCATGGTCGTTTGTATGGCCCTTTTCATCGCACGACGGAATGCTATTCGTCGTTCCAACTGAACCGCTACATTTTCTGCAACTAACTGAGCATCTAGTTCAGGCTGTTTGATTTCGAAAATATCAATTTTCACATCCCTCCCAGAACACATCGCAGAAATCTTGGTACTCATGATTTCTATCTCAGATCCTTTGCGCCCTATGACGAGACCAGGTCGAGCAGTAAAAAGCGTGACCCTTAAACTGTTCCAGGCCCTCTCGATCTGAATCTTAGACAGAGCCGCCGTGTATAGTTTTTTCTTAAGATAAGAGCGCACCTTAAGGTCCTCGTGAAGGAATTTGGTGTATTCTTGTTCTGAGGCATACCACTTAGATCGCCAGTCCTTTTGGACCGCGAGCCTGTAGCCGATCGGATTTACTTTTCGTCCCATAGTCGATTTTGTGAAAATTTATTACTTTAGCTCTTAGGAATCAGCGCTTTTTTCTGTTTTTTCAGAGCCTGCGCTGTCCGAAATTATAATTGTTAAATGACTTTGTCTTTTACGAATCGGTCCTGCCGATCCCCTCGCTCTTGGCTTGTAACGCTTCAATGTGCGCCCATCATTGACCACAGCTTCTTTCACCCTTAACTCCTCAATATCCACATTAAGATCTGGCTTCTCCTCAGAGATATTAGTCGCATTAGCGACAGCGGATTTTAGTGTTTTATTCAAAAATCTAGCAGCTTTCCTAGGAGTGAAAGTTAGAGTGTTAATTGCGTCAGAAACTTGCATACCTTGAATCTCACGAGCAACGTCACGAGCCTTCTTCGGTGAAACTTTTGCGTTCTTATATTCAGCGCGGAATTCCATTTTTTTATTTGTACTTAAATTTATTATTCAGTCGTTGCCACAGAGGCCAAATCACCAACCTTTGGATAATCTTCTTCTTTGTTAAGTTTTTTTATGAGTGCCGCAGACACGTTATCTCTCACGTCCACGACTATCGAGCTCCCAACGGGCCTGTCTTTTCTAAATAGTCTGAAGGGCATTCCTATTTTAGCTCCAGCAACACGGCCCACATTGAAGACCACCATGCCATAATCGTCTTTGACTCCTATGACTTTTGCTTCGTGTATTGTGCCTCTAACGTTTCCGGTAATTTCATAATCGTCTCCAATCCCCAATGCCTTATCCGCATCATCAACAGCGGAACTCAATAGAACCTTTAATTCCTCAGAGCCTTGCCCATTCCCTTTACCTTGTTCAATTACATGCAAAGCCTTGTCTGATAAATTTATCAAAGCTTCAGATATTCTCATCTTGTCCTCTTCAAGGAGTCGGATGTCATTCATCGCTTTAAGCAACCTTCCTTCCACACCCTTATCGCCATCAGTGACCGCCTCTATGCCTAGAGCCTCTAACTGAAGGCGCATCTTCGCATAAGATTCTCTAAATTCCTCGGACTCTGCATTAGAGGCCATCAGACTGTCCCTCAGATTGGCGTTCACCTGTAGAAGTTTGGCATTTTCAGACTTTAATGCCGTGCTCTGCTTTAATGATGCGTCCAGCGCTGCTCTGAGCTCAGCCTCTTCAATGCTCTCCTCACCCATACCAACACAGAAGCAAAGCGCATTTGCTAGAACAAATACGGCCACTCGGCTCATCTTTCTGTGTTTGGGATTCTTCATTTTTTCAATTTTTAGACAAAAATTTTACTTCTTACCCACTCCTCCATGAGCAATAAATTTCCGAGTCGGCGAAAATTCCCCGAGCTTGTGGCCTACCATATTCTCGGACACATAAACACTAACGAAGTCCTTACCATTGTG
>CACJBM010000100.1 GCA_902591645.1 uncultured Verrucomicrobiota bacterium
CAAAACAAGCACTAATTGATTGGAAGGCTCTTGGTGGTGATGGGACCCCTAATGATCTTGTTCTTAGGAAGCCACAAATGCAAAGCGCTCTAGCAAAAGTTGTTTCTGCTAAGGCTGGATTTGAAAAAGCGGCACGCGATCTTGATCGGACTAAGATTCGCAGCCCTTATAAATGTCAAATTAGGGAGTCATTAGTTGAATTAGGTTCGACTTTGGCTGCGGGATCAGCTGCTGCTGCGGTAGACAGTGCCAATGATTTCGAATTAAGGTTACCTGTTTCCCTAGAAGATTATGCTTTTATAGATGTTATAGCGGGAGCTCCGTTAACGCTTGAAGCTAAAATTGCAGGTGTGGTTTATAAATGGAGAGGAGAGTTGCTAAGAACTGAAGGTCAAGTAGACCAGTCCAGTCAGTCAGTCTTTTTTGTTGCGAATGTTAATGCTGTCGAGGGAGATAAGTTTCTTTCTTCGGGATTATTTCTTAATGCGAAAATTAGTGGAAAAAAACTAAAGGATGTATATGCCTTACCGCGTAAGGCATTGTACGGGAAAAATAAGATTATTATCGTTGGCTCTGACAATAAAGTTTCTTCTAGAGAAGTGGTAGTTATTAGAACGGAGCGCAATAAAGTGATTGTTAAGAATGGTATAGAGAACGGCGAAAGAATAGCAACGACTCCAATTTTAAATGTTATTAACGGAATGGAAGTTAATCCCAGTAAAAATGTGACCCAATGATCATCGGTGATTTGACTGAGAAATATAAAGAATAATCAGATGAGGAATTTAATCCGCTGGTTTTCAAGAAACAATGTTTCTGCCAATTTTATTATGGCTGCAATTTTGATCGCAGGCATCACTACTTGGTTTAAGCTTAAAAAAGAAATATTCCCAGAAACTTCTACAGATGTTGTGTCGGTCAGTGTTCCTTATCCTGGCGCTACACCGGAAGAAGTAGAGAAAGGTATATGTATACCGATTGAGGAGGCAATACGTGACGTTGAGGGGATTGACATCATGCGCTCCACAGCTGCTAATTCAATTGGGGTCGTTTATGTTGAGGTTTCTAGCGAATCAAATGTTCGAGATGTTCTTGATGATATTAAGACTCGAATTGATGCAATCGAGAATTTTGCAGAGAATACTGAATCCCCACTATATGAAGAAGTATTGATTAAAAATCAGGTCCTGACTGTTGCAATATCGGCCGATACTGATGAGAGAACTCTTCGTGGATACGCAGAAAAGATACGCGATGGAATCTTGACATATAAACCACCAAAACCAAGTAACTGGCTTAACAAAATAACTTCGTCATTTCGTGGATCTGGTGGAGTTAGTCAGGTGGAGCTTTCCGGCTTACGGAAATATGAAATTTCAATTGAACTTTCAGAAGATACGATGAGGGCATATGGGATCACTTTTGCAGCAGTCGCGGATGATGTTAGGGCTTCTTCAATTGATCTTCCAGGTGGAGCAGTTAGGACCGATGCTGGGGAGATACTCATTAAAGCTGAATCTAAGCGATACAGCTCAGAAGAATTTGAGAAGATTCCTGTTATTACTAGGACTGACGGGACAGTGGTATTCCTAGGTGATATTGCGACGATATTGGATGAATTTGAAGACGTTGATCTGATTAGTCGTTTTAATGGTAAGAATGCTGCAGCTTTACAGATTTATAGGGTAGGTAATGAAGACACTTTGGAGATAGCAGAATCGGCAAGAAGCTATTTAGAGGAGATTCGCACCCAACTTCCGGAAGGTGTTTATGTTGAGATTTGGAATGACAATTCCCAATATCTTCAGGGCCGCCTTGATTTACTTAGGAAGAATGCATTGTGGGGCCTCTTATTGGTTCTTGTTATTTTATCATTATTCCTTCGGCCGAGTCTAGCTGCCTTGGTAACTATTGGTATTCCTATTTCTTTTGCTGGAGCTATATGGATGATGCCGACCACGGGTATTTCGATTAACATGATTACCCTCTTTGCATTTATACTAGTGTTAGGAATTGTAGTTGATGATGCTATTGTAGTTGGTGAAAATGTGTATCGTCGCATTAGGAATGGGGAAGATCCAAGGGACGCATCTTGGAGAGGAACTCATGAAGTTGGAGTAGTTGTCATTTTTGGTGTTTTGACAACTGCAGTTGCATTTACTCCAATGCTAGGAATTAGTGGTGTTAGCGGAAAGATCTGGAGAAACATTCCGTGGATTGTGATCCCTACTCTGCTTTTTTCTCTAATTCAATCTAAGCTTATTCTTCCTGCTCACCTTGCTTTGCTAAGGCCTTCTAATAATGAAGGGAGCCGCAACCCAATATTAAAAGTGCAACGTAAAGTGGCTCAGGGAATGGAAACGTTTATTGATAAATTTTATAGACCAATCCTTAAATTGGCCCTTGGATCAAGGTATGTGGTGATTACTATTTTTGTGGCTCTATTTTTTATTGCTATAGGACTAGTAAAGGGGGAGAGAATTAAATGGGAATTTTTTCCTGAAGTTGAAGCAGAAATTATTTCAGCAAAAGTTAAGATGGTCGAAGGGGTTGCTTTTGAAACAACTTCAGATGCGGTTGAGCGTATTGAAAAGGCTGCAATTAAACTTAATGAAAAGTATTCAAATGGTTCAGGGAGGCCATTAATTATTAACATGTTGGCTACGGTTGGCAGTCAGCCCTTTAAGACGGGGTTTACTCCAGTTACTCCGACTGGAGATAATTTGGGTGAAGTGGCTCTTGAGATTTTAGCGGGATCAGAAAGATCAATTTCCGCTAGGGAGCTAGCTGCTGAGTGGCGGAAACTGACGGGCCCTATACCAGCGACTTCAGAGATTTCGTTTCAAAGTCAATCTGCTGGTTCAGGCAATGCCATTGATTTGGAGCTTTCCGGCGATGGTATGGACAAATTAATTATGGCGACCGAAGAGGTTAAAAATTCTTTATCTAGGATTGATGGAATTATTGATATAAGCGATTCGAATAATCTCGGAAAACGTCAGGTTGTTCTTAAGTCATTACTTCCTGCAGGGGAATCTATGGGGTTACGTTTGTCAGATGTTGCTATGCAACTTAGGCAAGGCTTTTATGGTGAAGAGGTTCAAAGATTGCAGCGTGGAAGAGATGAGGTGAAAGTTATGCTGCGTTATCCGAAAGGAGACCGTACTTCCTTGGAGGATGTAGAACAGATTAAGATAAGGACGAGAACAGGAAATGAGGTTCCTTTGTCAGCTTTGGTTAATTTTGATGAGGGGCGTAGCAAATCGGTTATTAGACGTACGGAGCGAGTCCGTGCAGTTCGCATTGCTGCTGATATTGATAGGGGGAACCCAAAGGCTAATGCTAATCAAGCCAGAAGAACTCTTGAGAATGAGACTTTAACAAAATTAGCAGAAAGGTTCCCCGGGATTAATTATGCATTCTATGGGGAACAGAAAGATCAGGCGAGAAGCATGGAAGAGTTAAGATCTAGTTCCATATTTGCTTTGTTGGCAGTTTTTGTCCTGATGGCTATTCCATTAAGATCTTATGTTCAGCCTCTAATAGTAATGAGCGTTATCCCATTCGGTATTGTGGGCTCGATATTAGGGCACATATTGATGGGTGCAAACATGAGTATAATGTCGATGTGTGGTATTGTTGCTCTTTCAGGCGTAGTGGTAAATGATAGTTTGGTCCTTGTCGATTATGTTAATCGTCATAGGATAAAGGGTGAGTCGCTAATTGCTGCCGCATGGGAGGCTGGCGCGGCTAGATTTCGCCCTATCATATTAACGTCACTGACAACTTTCGCGGGATTGAGCCCCATGCTTTTTGAGACAGATTTGCAGGCAAAATTTCTAATACCGATGGCTATTTCTCTTGGTTTTGGAATTTTGTTTGCTACAGCAATTACGCTTATTCTTGTGCCATCTATATATTTAGTCCTTGAGGATTTTAAGATTTTAATTATAAAGCCTGAGAAAATTAAAAGGTGGGAGGAAAAGCGTCGATTAGATGC
>CACJBM010000101.1 GCA_902591645.1 uncultured Verrucomicrobiota bacterium
TCATTCAGGACATTGAACCGTACCCTAATGGTTTTGCGGTACGGTTTCCTTTCGATTTGGACTCTGGCGCGATGCGTCCCCGCCTTCACCCCATTGATAATCAGGTATACATAACATGCCACAAAGGTTGGGACACGACTGCCCCACTTGACGGAGTCATTTATCGGTTTCGACATGCCGGAGAAAATATGGTTGGGATCTGTGATGCGGCGGTGACAGGTTCTGGGATACGACTGACATTTGCCGCTGACCTTGATCCTGCCTCAGTCAAATCTTCAGCTTTCAGAGCTTTCAGGGAAGATGACTCTAAGAAGGGTCCTAAGCCACCTGAATATAAACTTGGAAAAGCTCATCTAATTGATCCTCGAACCGTTGAGATTAATGTTCCCGGTATCGGGAAAGAAGCCCTCGCTAACCGAACTGATTTAAAAGGAAACGTTTCTGTAGAACCGCCAATTTCTCTAAGCTACAAACTTAGATCCAAAAATGGCAATGTGATTGAACAGAGAATCTATGCCACGATTAACTCGATTCCATTAAAAGAAGAGTAGGATATATCAAGGCATGAAAAGAATCCATCAATCCATACTGATTCTCTTCACAACAGTTTTTTACATTTGCATGAACCTTTTCCCTCTATTCTTTTCAAAAATCACTTAAAACTATGATTCACGTAATAGCTTCCATTACAGTAAAAGCTTCCGAGCGCGACGCGTTTCTGGAAATATTTAAGGCGAACGTTCCTAAGGTTCTCAAGGAAGAGGGGTGCATGGAATATTCCGCCGTGGTGGACTTCCAGACCAGCGTTCCTATTCAGGAAACGAATGTAAACGTTGTTACGGTCATCGAGAAATGGAAATCATTTCCTCATCTCGAAGCTCATTTTACGGCTTCGCACATGCTGGAGTACAAAGCCAAGGTAGAAGGCATGGTTGAAGAAGTGTCCTTGAAAATTCTGGGAGATGCCTAGTTTTCGAAAGGAAAGGTTCTAAAAGAATGATTTTCTAATTGAAAAGAAGCCGTCAGAAAAAGTGGCGAGGTCGTAATTTACCTCTGGCGAAGGTGATGCACTTTATTTATCTTGAAGCCGATAAAGGCTACATGAAAATCGTAAGGGTCATTTTTGCAGCTTCCCTGATGCTTCCGCTCAGTTCGTTAATTGCCGTGGAGTCACCACAAGCCAATCTTGAAGAATTTAGCAAGGCAGTGGAGCCGGTCCTTAAAGCGACGTGTGTAGGGTGTCATGGTCCGGAAAAGCAAAAAGGAAAGTTTCGGATTGATACGTTGGATCCAGATTTACTGAAAGGGCAGGATGTCAGTTGGTGGTTAGAGGTGTTCAACGTAATAAGCAATAGCGAGATGCCACCGGAGGATGCGAAGATGCAATTGGCTGATCATGAAAAAGCACGGATTGTCGATTGGTTATCTGGTGAGATTCAAGTCGCATCACGGGTCCGGCGCAGTGAGCAGAACCACACGTCATTCCGCAGAATGACGCGCTACGAATACAAGTATGTAATGCAGGACCTATTGGATTTACCGCATGACCTTTCTCGTGATTTACCGCCCGAGTCAGTGTCTGATGACGGTTTTAAAAATAGCTCTGAGATGTTGCAGATGACAGTGGTACAGCTACAACAATACCGAAGTTTGGCACGTAAGGCTCTGGACCTAGCGACGGTACGCGGAGAGCGACCAAAACCAGTTTACTATGGAGTCACCATGAAATCTGCGGCAGCTCAAATCGATGCTAAGTATGTGGCGAACGTAGAGGCCACTCTTCAGCAAATGCAGGAAAAAAATCTTTCCCGTGAAGAGGCATTAAAGAATCAGGGAAACAAATATCTAGGAGGATTAAATGATGCGCATTTTAAGAATCTGATAACTGGGCAGGGCATCGGGACGCGGTGGGGCTATGGCGGCGCAAAGTATGCTTGGAAGCCAATTATCATTAAGCCTGATGCCCCGCCGATTTCAAACGGTGTGGTGGTAATTCCTGCGAACAAAAAATACATCTTCGATGTGGGTGATGGTCTTCCGGACGCTGGTACTATGCGCGTACGCATTCGGGCATCGCGAGTGAATTCAGAAAGTAAACATTCACCGACATTGCGCTTATTTTTTGGCAACCAAGCCAGTAATGATTCGCGTGTTTTGGTGCGCGCAAGTGAGCGGGATATTACTATTACAGCTCAACCAGATGCACCGGATTTTTATCATTGGGACGTGCGGCTGAGTGAAATTGCTCGTAACGCCTATCGCCATATTCAGAAGCTTGGCCAGTTGCCTAACCCTGCAGAGTTTTTATCTTTTCAGAACTGTTCAAGTACACCAGTGGCTGTACAGATCGATTATCTGGAAATTACAGCACCGTTTCATGAACAATGGCCGCCAAAATCTCACTCCCAAATATTCTTCGACAGCAATGATAAGGCGAACGAGAAGAAATATGCCCGAGAAGTATTGATGAAGTTCATGCGCCGCGCATGGCGCCGCGAGATAGCTGAGGCGGAAATTGACCAAAAATTGGCACTCTTTGAAAAATTGAGGCCTCAGTGTAATGACTTCCAAGAGGCGATGATAGAGGTCTTGGCTACTGTATTGTCATCTCCCAAGTTTTTGTATCTGGCCTTAGCCAGCGAGCCTTCTGATGAGGGAAGCCAACGCATTTCAGATTTTGAATTGGCCAGCCGGCTTTCCTTTTTCCTGTGGGGCAGTTTGCCCGATACTCAGTTACTGGACCTTGCTGCTAACGGTAAATTGCGTGATCAGGGTGTGTTAAAGGAGCAGACACTTCGATTGTTGGCTGACCCGAAGGCTGACCGGTTTTCCCTTCACTTTACTCGGCAATGGTTAGGATTGGAATTACTGGATTTCTTGAAAGTGGATAAAACGGCATACCGCCATTTTGATCCTTTGTTAATGGAGGGGATGAGAGGCGAGCCGGTTGCCTTTTTTAGTGAGATTTTAAAGCGTAACCGGTCAGTGATGGAATTCCTAGATTCGGACTATGCAATGGTGAATGACAGACTGGCGCGGCATTATGATTTACCAGAGGTGGTCGGAGATAAATTTCGTTCAGTAAAACTTTCACCGAAAGATCGCCGAGGAGGTGTTCTTACACAGGCTGGTCTATTAGCGATGAATTCAGACGGTAAAGATTCTCACCCCCTGAAGCGAGGCATTTGGCTATTAGAGAATTTACTAAACGATCCACCGCCACCGCCACCGCCGGCCGTGCCTGAGATTGACTTGGCTGACCCGGAGATACTTAAACTTACTCTTAAGCAGAGGATGGAAGATCACCGCAACGATCCGGCCTGCATTTCCTGCCATGTGAAAATCGATCCTTGGGGAATTGCTTTTGAGAATTTTGATGCTGTGGGTAAGTGGCGTGATTCGATTGGCGACGATCCGGTCGATGCCACGAGCAAATTATTCAATAAGCACGAACTGCGTGGCATTGAAGGGTTGAAGAGGTATTTAATGACCAATCGACAGGACCAGTTCGCGCGGGCCCTGACACATAAGTTGGTAACTTATGCGTTGGGACGCCCACTGACCTTTGGAGACCGCTCACAAGTGGACCTCATTTCAAATCAATTGCGAGATCAGGGCGATGGCCTAAAAGACCTTGTAATTCTTATCGTGCAAAGTGATTTATTTCAGTTAAAATGATCAGTAAGGAGAAAAGACCATGAATATATCTTCACTGGATCGTCGAAAATTTCTGCGAGGCGCTGGCGTGGCATTGGCTTTGCCATGGTTTGAATCCTTCACTGATTTGGCCAGCGCTACAAGCAAGCCAGTGAAACGTAAACGACTTGCCTG
>CACJBM010000102.1 GCA_902591645.1 uncultured Verrucomicrobiota bacterium
ATGCAAGCGTTCAATTTCTCTCTTCATAGTTTCAATGACATTGCTCATTTCATCAATGCGACGATGTAATTGCTTCATATGATTTTCCATTCCTTTAGCCCATTCATTTAATTGGCGTTCTGAAACATGCCTCTCACCTTCATGCCTCCCTCTTTCATGATGCTTTGATTCTAATTCCTTCAATTTATGCATCAATTCTTCTGCCTTTCGGCGATCACCATTTTCTTGTGACTTACGAATATCTCGGCGCAATTCATTCATTTGATGCTCCAACGAATTATCTTCCCTTCCTTTTCTCTCATTGCCTTGGGCGCGTTTAGCTCCTTCCTCGCGTTTACGGAGCCCTTCTAGTATCTTCCCTGCATCTTCCCTTTTAATAGCACCTTTTCTCACACGTTCTGCAATGCCTTTACGAATCGACTCCATATCGGCACCACCACGTAAACGTTCTGCAATGCCTTTACGAATTGCCTCTATATCCGCACCACGGCGCTCACCGCCTCGCTGCTGATTGGAACGCCCGTTATTATTCCTATCAGGACCTTTGGATTCTTCCCTTTGGGCATAAGCATCAGTCAATACCGTGACCCCTATACCTAAGAAAAGAAAAATAATAATTGTAATTCGGTTCATAAATTTGTGTTTAGCAATCATTGTTCTCTTAATTAATTATAATTTTACAAGGCTCCAAATTTTTTATGCAAAACATAAATCGTTAATTCATTTGCAGCTCAATATCTCACAACAAATAATCTAAAATTCTTCATAAGACAATCAGCGAAACTTATTAATAGGGAACCCTATCGAATCCCGCATAGATCATTAAGGGTGAACTCACCAATATTCGGAAATTATCACATTTATATCTAAGAATACTAAAATAAACCGGATCCATTTCATTAATTGCTACTTTATCCTATAACAGTTACAAATTTTGATTCTATGCGACTTCTAACTTTTACTTTTCTAGTCCTCACAATTGCAAAATTATCAGCAAGACCAAATATCGTCTTCTTTCTTGTGGATGACCTCGGTTACATGGATATCGGCGCTTACAACTCGAAAACTTTCTACAAAACCCCTAACATAGATCGACTCGCAGCGACCGGAGTGAAATTCACCAACGGTTACGCTGCGAATCCGGTATGTAGCCCAACAAGGTACAGTATCATGACTGGAAAGTATCCGAGCAGGATCGGTGCTACAAATTGGTTCAGTGGAACACGGTCGGGAAAATTCAAGCCTGCACCATTGACCAGCAAAATGCCTCTCTCGGAATTCACATTAGCCGAAGCGCTTAAAGAAGCAGGTTACAGAACTGCGTTCCTGGGCAAATGGCACCTTGGGCCAACGCCTGAATTCTGGCCCGAGAATCAAGGCTTTGATATTAATATTGGTGGTCATAATCGGGGAAGCCCTCCTGGCGGTTACTTTTCACCATACAAAAATCCACGCCTCAAAAATCTTAAAGAAGGAGAATACCTGACGGACAGGCTTGCAGATGAAGCATTGGAAATCATTGATAATTTTCATTCAAAGGAGAATCCTTTTCTAATCTATTTATCCTTTTACAACGTTCACACACCACTCCAAGCCCCTAAAGAAATGGTGCAAAAATATCAGGAACAGGCAAAAAAAATAGAAGGTGCTGAATTTGGTCCGGAAGAACAAGTATGGCCCGGTGCAAAAAAACGAAGAGTTCGCATCCTCCAAAAACATGCAACTTATGCTGCGATGGTTGAAAAAATGGATCAGGCCGTTGGAAAGGTTCTTAACAAATTAACAGAACTTGGAATTGAAAAAGAAACGATCATCTGTTTCACATCAGATAATGGAGGTTTATCGACATCCGAAGGGTCACCAACTTCCAACTTACCGTTGCGAGGAGGAAAGGGCTGGGTCTATGAAGGAGGAATAAGGGAACCATTCATCATCAAATATCCATCAATAATTAACGCGGGGATATCTAATGTTCCGGTGATCAGCACTGATTTTTATCCTACCATACTTGAACTTGCTAAAATTGATCAGAGGCCCGAACAGCATTTAGATGGGATCAGCTTAGTTACAGTGTTAAAGGATCCGAAATCAAATCCCAAAAGAGACTCACTGTATTGGCATTATCCACATTACTCTAATCAGGGAGGATTTCCTGGAGGGGCAATAAGAGAAGGTAAAATGAAACTCATTGAAAGGTACGAAGATGGAAGGATCCATCTATTTGATCTGAATAACGATCCGGGAGAAAGAAACGACATTGCGGAAATGCATCCAAAGACAGTTCTTTCAATGCGCACTAAGTTACATAAATGGTACAAACAAGTTAATGCAAAATTTCTCCAACCCAAAGGCAGTAACATTGATCCATGGAAGCCCTGAATAGAGCCACCATTAATTCGGACCCTAGTATCTGCCCCTTACCTTTTTATCTATCTTTTCTTTATAAAGTTGGTTCAGCCTCGAATGAGACTCCGTTGAGAGAGAATCTAACGCTGATACAGTCGCATTTTGACGAGCCTGTTCCGGATCTTTTGCGCCAGGTATTATGGTAGTCACTTCTTCATGGTCAAGAATCCATCTCAATGATTTTTGAGCTAGGCTTGCATTTGAAAGTTGCCCTTCAAGAATACGCTCCACTTCAATTGCGAAATCCACACCTGATTCGAAGGGGACTCCCGCAAAGGTCTCTCCCACATTAAACATTTGTCCATCACAGTTAAATTTTCTGTGATCATTTTCGGCAAAATGATGATCCTTTGTGAATTTACCGCTCAATAAACCACTAGCCAAAGGAACTCTAGCAATGATTCCTACCCGATTACGAGAGGCAGCTTGGAGCAAATCTGAAATCACACGCTGCCTAAAAATGTTAAATATTACCTGCAAAGTTGATGCCGATGAACTTCGAATACAAAACAAAGCCTCTTCAATAGTCTCAACGCTCGCTCCATAATTCTTAATGAGCCCCGCATCTTTGATTTTCTCAAGATTCTCAAAAGCCTTACCCGACATGAGTGTTTGTTCCGGAATACAGTGTAATTGCATTAGATCGATTGCAGGCACCCCTAACCTTTTACAGGAATCCTCAGCTGCCTTAGCGATCTGGTCATAGCTATCAGTCCATTCCGAAGATCCTCGACCCATCTTAGTTGCCACATAAATAGTCTCATTACGCTCTTTGAGAAATTCACCAACGATCGTCTCTGAGCGTCCGGCTCCATACACGTCAGCAGTATCAATAAAATTGATACCCGCATCTACTGCAGCATGCAGGGATGAAATCGCCAAGTCCTTGGGTATTTCAGTTCCCCAATCAGCTCCAATCTGCCAAGCCCCAAAACCGATTTCAGATACATCGATCCCAGTATTCCCAAGAAGTCTACTTTTCATGGGATTCGCCTCAAATACGAACTGAGATTAAAAGAAAAAATAGAATATAGGAACGTCTTAGTAGCGCCTATCTCTATCTCTTCCGCCGCCGCCGCCGCCGCCGCCGCCGCCGCCGCCGCCGCTCTTCTGCTGCGCTGCATTAACTCGAACTGCACGCCCACCAATTTCTTGGCCGTCCATCGCATTAATTGCTGCCTCAGCCTGCGCATCGTCATCCATAGTGATAAAACCAAACCCTCTTGGTCTGCCAGTCTCTCTATCAGTGATCATTTTAAATCTAGCCACACTTCCATACTCGGAAAATGCATCAATCACCGTTTGCTCATCAAGATTAAAAG
>CACJBM010000103.1 GCA_902591645.1 uncultured Verrucomicrobiota bacterium
AATGGTTAACGTTTTACATGCTTAATCACAAAAGGGACGACGGGCTCAATAATTCAACCGCTGCTATTACAGGGTTACGAATTTGATGTACTTTTTTTAGGGCTTTTCGAATTAGATCTTTTATTTCCAGCGGAAGCTTTCGTTCTCGATAATTAGGTCACGTTTTGATCTTCGCTTTGGGGATGGCTTGGCAAAGGTCTTTGGTGCCTTGGCGGATAGGTAGCTCTTGACTTTGGCATGCTGAGGATCCTCAGCAAGGTTGTTCCACTCGTTGGGATCCTTTTGCACGTCATAGAGTTCTTCGCTTCGATCCTTATACCTTATGTAACGCCAATTCCGATTGATGATCGCGTATGATTCAGGGAACATGTGAGGCAGGTAGACTTCACGATCCTTGGCCCTGGCCGGTTCGGAGAGGGTGTTAGCGATGGATGTACCTTCGAGCCTATGAGGAGTCTTCGGAAGAGAGCACAACTCGACGAGGGTAGGATACATGTCGATTAGGCTGACGGTGACATCGGTGGTGATTCCTTTTGCTATGCCTGGGCCGGCCCAGATGAAAGGTACATTTGAGGTGCGCTCCCACAGCGTGTGCTTCCCCCAGTCGCCTTTTTCACCATGGTGGTAGCCATGATCGGACCATAGTACAACGATGGTGTTGTCCGCGTAGGGACTGGCTTCTAAGGCATTCAGTACTCTGCCGATCTGGGCATCTGCATAGCTCATACATGCCAAGTAACCGTGAAGGGCCTCTTGCACAGCATTAAGTTTTACTAGGCGTTGGTGGATTTTTGAGCGGTTAATTTTCTGTCGTCGGATGTTTTCTGGTAAGTCGCCGAGGTCGTCTTTTTTATATGGAGGCAGCTTAATTTCGTCGCGCTTGTAGAGTTCGAAATATTTTTTTGGGCAATAGTTGGGGAAGTGCGGGGCATAAAGCCCTACCGCTAGAAAGAATGGAGCTTTCCATTTTCTACTAAGTTGATCGATTGCCCACTGGGCACGCATAGTGTCAGCGAGTTCGTTCTCGCGATCGTTTGGGACAGGGCCGAACTCCATGAATCCGCCGTTACTCTTGGGGGCACCGGGTGTGCGTTGATAAGTGCCGTAGGGTCTCGGGTCAGGGAAGGGAACCTCATTCGACCAGGAATCCATCGGATATCCAGTTTCCCTTTGCCGTTGGGTGCGGACATGAAAATCGTCCCAGCCGCGCAGGTCAACAGCCCCTGCAGGATGATGGAAAAGTTTACCGGTTCCCATAGTACGGTAACCGCCGATCTTGAAGCTTTGCTGTAGGGGTCGTATCTGTGGATGATCAACAAAGTATAAAGCGCTGTCGTAACATCCCGTGGTAGAAGCAAATTGTCCGGAAAATATAGCGGCCCTTGAAGGTGCACAGAAGACACCAGCAGTATGGGCATTGATGAAGTTAACTCCGCGTTTGGCTAAACGATCAATATTCGGAGTAATTGCAGCTGGCATAGTTTCATGGCAACCAATCCAGTCATTCATGTCGTCCACAGCGATGAATAAAACGTTAGGTTTTCCTGCACTAAAACTCGAAGTTGCAATGATTAGGGAGATTGTCAGAAGTGTCCTTGTTTTCAGATGTGTCATGGATTTGAAGGGTGTAAAAAACGTTTTTAGGTTAGCAGTGTATGCTTTCTATATCTGTGGTTACGGTAATGACATGGATGTTGCGCTTGCGTAAAGTGTTCAACGGTTGAGTGCATTCATAGTGTTATTTTTGTAAAATTAGCTTACAATTTTAACTAATCAACGAGCCTTCCGATACACGAATGAACTTTGCACGAACCTTATGTCACAAGATATAACACAAAAGGAGCAACTAATGAATTCTCTTAAGGAGTTACGCGAAAAGCGCCTCCTTACTTCTGAGGTGGAGTCTTTGTTTGAGCCATACAAGGATGCCGTTTTACCATTGAGTCTTAGTTTTGTATCTGCCACTAAATCTTTTGGTGCTCAGAAGGATGAAGCTTACAATGATGGGTACTCTGTAGTTTGTAATGCTGAAAATTGGGGGGTTGAAATTTGTTTACTCTTTTCATCTGAAGAAAACTCTTTAGTTGAGTCATTTGAGTCATTTGAGTCAGGGGAAGACTTTGAAGCTAATGTGAAGTTCATTGATTATGATGCTCTTTATCAGAGAGCCATGTTCGGAAAATTAATTTCTGAAAGTGAGTTTTCTGAAGTTTCAGAACCGGGTTCGCCTGAAGTAGGTGACAATACTATTTCCCCCATTGAACTTGAGGCAGAAGCCATTGATCTTGAAGCTGAAGCGATCGAACTTGAAGCCGAATTACTTGAGCTTGAGTCCGAAATAATAGGGGCAGAAACTGAACGGATTAATCAGCAAACAGAGAATGAGAGATTAAAATCAGAAGCTCGAGTGCATCTTCTTAACACACTTAATACTCGTACGGATTTAATAGGGGCTAATGCCAAAGAAATTGGCTTAAAGTCAAATAAAGTTCCCTCATTACCACAGCCATCATCGTACGATAAGAGTGGTTGTTGGTGTATGTTAAGTGGTGGATTTTTATTAATGGCTGGCCTGATTGCTTTTGGAGATGGAATGAATTCAGGTGGATTAATAATAATTGGATTGCTGCTCAGTTTAGTAGGAGGAGTAGTACTATCAATTTCGAAGGCTAGCAAAATAGTTAGAGGCAAAGATTAGTGTGAGAAATCTCTATTTTGCCAGATACCTTTTTATGGTTTGGACTCTGGTAGGAGTTGTCGGATATTTTATTTGTTGGGGAATAGAGAAGCGGGAGGGCTTTGATATGAGTTCCTTTCGTTCAGTTGAAGTGACCTTAATTTTAGTCTGCTTCGCGTTAGTCTGGGTTTTACTGAATACTATTATAGGAAAATATGACAAAGATAAATCTGCTTTAAAAAAGGCTAGTAAAGAAAAGACCAGGAAAGAGAAGATATTGGATATGATTTTGCTCTATTGGTTATTGCTTATATTTATTGTCCCAATCTTGTGTTATATTGTAGGTATCAGCGGTTGGGAGTTTCTATTGGTTGAATTTGTCTGCTACGTAATGTTAAGAATCATGGGGAACATCTATAATAAACTTGGTCTTGGCTCAGTAAACGAGATTCAAGATGACGAACAATCTTACTAATAGGATGCCTTTTTTGTGCTGCATCGATGATCAATGAAAGTTTTTATTATTTTTACAATATTGGTCCATTCCTTCGTCCCATGTTTATCAGCTAAGCCTAACGTCCTTTTCATTGCCATAGACGATTTAAATGATTGGGTAGGATGTCTCGGGGGCCACCCTCAGGCACGGACGCCCAACCTTGATCAATTAGCAAAGTCTGGTGTTCTTTTTTCAAATGCTCATTGTGCTGCACCTTCATGCAATCCCTCACGGACTGCAATATTCACTGGAATATCGCCTCATCAATCAGGCCTATATAAGAACGGCCAGAGCATGAGGCAGGTACTGCCAAAAACAGAGATATTGCCAAAAACTTTTTCACGAGCCGGTTATAGATCGATC
>CACJBM010000104.1 GCA_902591645.1 uncultured Verrucomicrobiota bacterium
AAGGGCTGGCCTTGAGCCTTTGAACCTAATAATCTAACTTCGCTCTCTGAATCCCCGCTGACCCATAGCAGCATGAAATCAATCAGATTCGCAAAATCGATATGATTTTCGTTAAGTTCCCATGCATTGGAACTCCGAGCCAACTGCTTCACTTCATTCCAAAGCACCCCAGTACCATCGTAAACCTTTTCATCATTACGGAACCCGTCATTTAGATTAACTGCATCATAGTCTGCTTTGGGCCCGCCAAAATAACTCGAAGCCATGTCCGCATTCCAGCGCTCGCGCAAATGATACTGGCCCCAATAAATGCCATTAAGATAGACATGAACGAACCTGCCGTGCGGAGCAAGGTTACCCATTTCAAGCATTGAATCATCAGTGAATCGGTTCGACATATATGCACCTCGTGACTGCATGTCATGGGAACCACTTCGTAAATCCATGACATCAAAACGATCTGTGGGTGGATAATACTTGTAGTCAAAACCATCAAACATTGGATAATTCAGTTTCGTGTCACCGTACTGGGAGCGAAAACCAATCCGAAAACTCTTCTTGGGAAAGTTCGTATAGTAACCACCAAAGTGCTTCAATCCGCCGTTCTCCTGAAAGCCAGGTGTGCCATCGGGGAAAATCATCTCCACTGAGGCTGGAGACTCTCTCCGCATATTACTGGACCCTTCATTCATAAAAGGACTTGGATTATCAGTTACTATAGAAACAGTAGGAACCGACTTGAGGGAATCAACCATCTGCGGCCCAAACGTTAGTGACTGTGTGACCGATGCACGCATCCTGGGTTGATTCACCACGTCCTCTGGAAAAAGATAGGTCTGCGTATCAATGTTGGTTGTTGAATATCCTGACCTGTGAGCCATGGCCCGTATGACTGTCGTTTTATTAATAGTAATTGGAGCCTTATATACTTCGCCTCGAGTCTCACTAGGAACTGTTCCATCGAGAGTATATCTTATTTCAGCGCCTTCGGTTTTCGTGCTTATTTCAAGCTCAAAAGCTTCTTCATAAAAACCTCTGTTCACATTAAATTTCGTATCACTAACAAGTCCATCTATTCGTTCGCCATTAAGGGTTCCTGGAGTCGGATTTAGAAAATATCCATTCTTTGGAGAATTAAGATCTGTTTTTTTTGCTATTAGTTCCGGAGAAACAAGAAAGTCAGAACTGTTTTTAGAGCCGTTTAATCCTTGTATTGCCAATATATTTTGACCCTTTTGCAAAGGTCCAGTCACAGGATAGTCAAAAAATGTAATTACGTCATTCTCGTTGGACCGATTGGAGGAAGAGGTAGAATTCCATACAGGATTTTCTGGGGCGCTAAGCGATTCTATTTTTGTTCCGTTCAGATAGGCAATGAATCCGTCTTCCCATTTCATTCGGAGGATAAGATCACTCACTCCGCTAGCATCATTCAGAGTGAAGGGCACTCTAATATAAATAGAAGCGTTCACACCCCGCATAGCAGCCTTAACGTCACCGCCGTCACCAAGGTGTGGAATGTATTTCGTTGAGTTGTCATACCCAATTCCGGTATTTGCTTCGGACCAGTCTGAATCGTCGAATAAAGTTTCTTGCCACCCATCGATAAAAGCAGATGGAACAATCCACTTTGCGTCATCTCCTTCTGCAATAAATTTTACATCTTTCGGTTCGCCATACCCACTCCCATAAGAAACATCTTCGTATTGACGAGGATAGTTTTTAAACTCGCTTACTATAGTAACTCCGTCCGGCTCAATGAGTGCCAGATAACCGTTTTCTGATGAGCTTAGTTTAAAGTTCGTATGCAGGTCATTATTTGAATCTGTCAAATCCTTACCCGAAGCAAATACCAAAACAAAACCCTCATCGTTAAAGTTTTTTTGTGGAAATGTCCACTTAGTTAAATCGTCTGGATCATCGGTGAGATAATAACCTTCAAGGTCTACGTTTTCCCTATTAACATTTGATATTTCAATCCAGTCAGACGCGTCACCATCTGCATCCTCAACGGACTTCTTATTATCAGTCATAAATTCAGTAATATTCAACTCCGCACTCAACAGTGAACATGACAGGAAAATCATCGCGAGAACTTGGACTAGGATTGCTATGGTGGAGAGCGACTTCATAAGATTGGAATCCGAATTTATCCTTTAGTTATTTGGAATGTCTGTATCTAATATTGCCCCTTATTAATCCATTACACAAGCCCGGTTATTATTGTCACCGGGATTTAGTTTTCAGCATCCCTTGATCAGGTTCGAATTAAAGTAAATCCTTATTTAATAAAGAAAACGAGATGAAGAAACTCATCGATAGTCACTCATGTCTTCCTCTTATAATAAATTAATTACTGAAGAGCCTAAGGAACACCTTCTTTGATTCATCATCGACGGGTCTCAAATAACGGACAGTCACTTCTGCTGTGCCATCCCCGTTATCCAAAGTTGAAATAGTTTCAAACATTGCTGCGTCAGTTGTCCAAGTTCGCAAATCAGAGGAAAGCTGAACTTCCAAGGAGCCACCAGCTAATAAGTTGCGAGGAAAACTTAGCGTGAGGTAATTAGCCCCTCCCATCCTTTGAATCCTCGCATCAGCGAAGGGCGCATCAGTAGCAAGATCAGGACTCGACCCAAAGTAATATTCGAGATAATTACTTACATTATCACCATCATCATCTTCTTCGGGCCCACCTCGAACTGAATTCTGTGAAGCCCATTCTGCATAAGTAATAGTCTCAGCTTCAGCTTCACCAGGTGAGCCTCCCTGATTACGACTCGCAACCCAACTCGAAGGATCGTCAATCAATTGACCGGATAATATGAGACTTGAGCCACCACCATCGGCCACTTTGGGCCATGGAATTTGATCATTGTAGGTAAAATCAATTATTGAGTCTGAATTCTCATCAATAACTTTCAAATTTTCACCATCGTTACTTAGTCGACCCGTATATTCATAAATCTGCTCAGCTCTGACCCCATACCTTGCCTCGAAAGCCTTCCGATCACGTACCAAGAGTAAGTACTTTCCCGCGGCAAGGATCGTATTGTCAGGAAAAGCAAAATTAATTCCTGATTCGAAACGGATCCCGGTAAGATCTATAGCTAATTTCCCAGCATTAAAAAATTCAATAAATTCAAAATCATCACGGTCAGAGCTAACTTCAATTTCTTCCGGTCTTGTCGGATTGAATGGGTGATAATTAAATTCTGAAATTACCAAATTATCGGATCCTGCCGGCTCACTATCGATAGAAAAGAATGCTTCATTTAATGCGCTCCATTCCTTACTTCCACTATCATAGGACCTCGCGCGAAGCATTGCAGGAGATGTTAGAAAGAGCGGATCAGAAACATTATCTCCCCCGCCCTGAGTCGTTTCACCACGCAAAAACATATCAAAGCGAATGTCCGAACTTGAGCCGCTCCCTTGATGTATCTCAGCTGCAATCACGTTAGTTCCTGCAGAAAGCGATTGCGTCGGCACCGTAAACTCCTTCCATCCGGACTCATCGCTGACTGTAC
>CACJBM010000105.1 GCA_902591645.1 uncultured Verrucomicrobiota bacterium
AGAGCCGGAACAAAAACAGCCTACTCATTCGGAGACAGCGAAAAAGACATCAATGACTATGGCTGGTTCATTGATAACGCTGATTTCAAATATCAAAAAATAGGTAAAAAGAAGCCAAACCCATGGGGCATCCACGACATGCATGGTAACGTCGCTGAATGGACAATGGATATCTTCTCAAAGAAAGGTTATGATCCAAAGAGTCTTGATAACCCATGGATCAGAGGGAGGAACCTTTATCCAAGGGTCGCCCGCGGAGGGTCCTGGAACGACTTCCCTGAATCATTGCGCAGCGCAGCTCGACTCCCTTCCTCAAAAACATGGAAACAACAGGACCCACAATTGCCTAAAAGCATTTGGTACCTAACTGATGCCCAATGGTTAGGGTTTCGAATCGTTCGCCCACTCAAAGTTCCTTCAGCAGAACAAATGGAAACAATCTGGAACACAGGGGTCAGCCATGACACCCTTGAATAACATTATTCTCACGCTGTATCTGATATTCAGTGCTATCTCTGAACTAAAGTCCAGTGAAGATGGAATTGAGAAATACACATTTTCTCAAGCCTGCATGGGAACAATGTTCAAAATTGTTGCCTACAGTCCATATTCTTATAGCAACACTGCCACCATCATTGAACAAGCTTATGATTTGGCTGAAGAAATGAACAACATCTTTTCGGATTACATGGCAGACAGTGAAGTTGGAAAATTCAATCAGTGCGAACCAAATAAACCTCATCGGGCAAGTCCTCACTTAATCGGCCTATTGAAATCATCAAAAGAAATAAGCTTCCGAACACAAGGAAAATTCGATCCGACTTGCGGATCACTGAGTAGATTATGGAGACTATCAAGACGCACCAATAAATTACCTTCTCCAAAAGAACTCGAAACAGCAAAAGCCGCATGTGGGTTTTCCAACTTAAAAATCGAACATGGCTCGGCACTAATTACCAAACTTAATGCTGATACACGTCTCGATTTTGGGGCAATTGCCAAAGGTTATGCTGCGGACAAAATGTTGGAACTACTAAAGAATAAAGGCCTCTCGTCATCAAGTATATCTGCAGGAGGAGATATTGTATTAGGCGACCCGCCACCCGGAAAAGATGGCTGGAGAGTTAAAATAATACCTTATCGTAATAAGAACCTAAAACCCACGATAATAAAAATATCAAATGCCGCGGTGTCAACTTCCGGAAACACTGAACAATCAATTACAATCAAGGGTCAGCGTTACTCACATATCCTTAATCCTATCAGCGGCCTCGGATTAATTCATGAAAATGCTGCCACAGTCATTGCTCCTTCAGGCACCTACAGCGACCCACTAGCCACTGCACTGTGCATCATGGGAAAAGGAGCAATCAAAATTATAAATGAATCCCCTCATACAGAAGCAATCCTTTTCCTCAAAAAGAATCAAATCACAAAACAGATTCCCAGTGCAGAATTTAGCAAATTTGTCGAATGACAGACACTAAGTCTAGCAATCCATTAATCTTCTATTTACAATAAACAAGGTAAGCTTGAAAAGCACGATGCCCTCACAGATAAATTGGAAAGCATTGATTTCATCTCTTCTCTTTTTCTTTATATTAGATAAAGGAAAAGGAAATGAAGTTTCATACACCTCCCGTTCTCCTGGAGGATTAATTCAACTTCACTTTAATTTAAGCGCGGATGAGTACGCTGTTCTGCATCGTGATGACAATCTCGCGGGAATAAAAAGAGCAATTCACATCGTCCAAGGGCATGGTGAGATTTCAATCGCAAAGGACCCCGCCCCCATTCCTAGAAAGGGATTTTTGCGCCTCCAAATACACAAAAATTCTCAACAAAAAGACACGGACGGTGATGGTCTATCTGATCTGACTGAAATGAATTCACTGGGATTAATGAATCCCCTTAATCCAGCCCCAACCATTGGCACATCTAAAGGTAAAGTTTATATCCCTGACAGACAAACCTATGACTCCCTCTCACATCGAGACAACTTTCCCGGGTCCGCAAACGTCAGCGAAGTTAAATTCGTTATCTACGACATACATACCTCATCACCAAAGCTATATTTCATAAACAGCAAACGATACCAGTACCATTACACTTTCAGCCGAGACGCGGTTAATAGATACAACAGTAATTCGCTATTTAATAGCCACACATATTTCACCAACTCAAGGCGACGAAACACTGCAGGCAGTATCGTTTATCACCCCAACTATGTAAGCCCTTCCGGACAGACTGGAATTTACACTGTCGAATTTTGGCCTTCGGACCCTGTCGCATTCAAATTTGTTGAAACA
Source organism: uncultured Verrucomicrobiota bacterium (assembly GCA_902591645.1). The sequence goes on from CACJBM010000105.1 coordinate 2,310, forward strand.
TCATTCGAAATGATAGCCTCTTCCATGCCCTACCTTGATGGCCGAATAGCATATCACCCCTCAAGTGAAACCCAAAGAACCCTTCACCAATCAGAAATAAGCCAATACGAAAGATCTCATATTGCAGTCATTGACTCAGAGGATCTATTCGGCAATTCGACTTATACCGCTCTAAATACTGGAGAATGTTTTGGCAAGCTCAGATTCATTACAGGGTCACAAACCATGTCATCAAGAGACATCGTCATACTCCGCAACATCCCTAATGATATAACTCACGTATCAGGAATTATCACTGAACAGAACCAAACTCCCCTTTCACATATTAATCTTAAGGCTAAGCAAAATGGAACTCCTAACGCGTACCTTAAAGATGCATCGCACTAACAAAGAATTAAAATTTGCAAAGTTCAATGGATCAACATGGGGCATATCAGTTGTTGCAAGCACCGGAGAAGACATCATGGATTCTTCTCTTAGCTATGGCTTAGATGGTCAGCCTGCAGTCGCTTATAAATACTCTTCGGTAGAGATTCCTGGCGGACCGACAAAAGGAGAATTAAGATTCGCAGAATATAACGGTGGAAAATGGAATATAACTACGATCGATGATATCGGAAATACTGGAGAAAACATTTCACTAGATCATGATGTGGATGGCAATCCAGCGGTGTCATATTACAACAGAACAAACGAGGACTTAAAATACGCAATTAGGAGAAAAGGTGTTTGGTATGTTACTACTGTAGATAGCGAGGGAGATGTGGGACAAGCGTCATCCCTAAGTCACACGCCAGATGGAAGGCCTGCTATTGCATACAGAGATAGCCGTAACGAAAAGTTGAAGTTTGCTAGTTATCAAGATGGTTCGTGGACCACTGAAATAGTAACTGGCAATATACTCTGGTCACTCTCCATCAGTCATAATTCTAACGGACAGCCTATGATCTGTTATATTGATCGATTAAGCGGAAACCTTAAATATGCTCTTCATGACGGTAATAACTGGTTATTACAAACCATCGACAACGAATCCTATGTTTCCAATCGTCTAGATTTAAATCACAATTCAAATGGGAACCCAACCGTTGCATACATTGATGTAACTTCTCCTGATAATCCCCGGGGAATTATAAAATACGCTGAATTTGATGGCAGTAATTGGATGATAAGCACTGCGTTTGAAGAGGGTGATATT
>CACJBM010000106.1 GCA_902591645.1 uncultured Verrucomicrobiota bacterium
GCTTTACATCACATCCATGAGTCGGGATTGACCCATAGAGACATTAAACCTTCAAACGTGATTTTCGTCGATGGGATCCCCAAGATTGCTGACATTGGTCTTGTGGCACTTTCTGGGCAACGCACATTTGTTGGTACCGAAGGTTTTGTTCCCCCTGAAGGGCCGGGTGACCCTAAAGCGGATATTTATAGCTTGGGTATGGTTCTCTATGAAATGAGTTCTGGTAAGGATCGTTTTGAGTTCCCTGCAATTTCAGATCCAAATGGGAATGAAGTGGAGAGAAGGAAATGGCGTTCACTTAATGATATTATTTGCAAGGCATGTGCCACTCTGGCGAGGCAACGTTATGAGAATGCTCACAAAATGAGTCAAGATTTGCAGTCTTTGGATGAGGGTATGGGAGTTGGTGCGGTTCTTGTTAAGTTCACTAGAACTTTACTTCTCATGACTTTGGTTGCTATTGCCATTTTTAGTGTATCAAATATTGATTTCTTTGGACCTATTCATATTAAACAAAATGAAGGACCTGATGACGTTCCTACTAATGGGAATAATACCATTACCGGGGTCGACGATGAGGAGGATGAAGAAAAAGAATCTAAAATAGGTGAGGAAAAGTTTGGAAATGTTCGGATCACTTCTGTGCCTAGAGGAGCTAAAGTTTTCAAGGTCTTTGAAAATGGCAAGGAAAGGTCATTCAAAGGGATCGCTTCACCAGATTACTTTGAGTCGGAGGTTCCAATTGGTAAGGTCAGCTATGAGTTAGAACTGGAAAGTTACCGGACCAAGTTAGCTCAAGGTACTGTTAAAAATGATGAAACATTATTGCTAGGAGGTCATTTGGAATTCTATAAGCCTCCAATTGAGGGGAAGGAATGGCAAAACTCACTTGGGATGAAATTTAATTACCTTCAAAAAAATCATATTTCGGAGGCCCCTTTCCCATTAATGAAATTTGAGGAGTACATTGCGAGTCTACCTGAAACAGTTGATTACCATAAAGCTCAATTAATTCTTCCTAATGAAGAGCCTTCAGTTCTTTATGAAACTGCATTGGTTGGACCTGATCTGGCTGAGGATTATTTTAAATGGATGACCCTAGAAGAAAAAAACAAAGGGTACTTAGCTGAGAATCAGCGCTATGAATTAAGAGTGGGCGTTGAGCATGAGAAAAAAGATGTCGTTTACGGAAAAGATGTTTTTGAGGACAGGGCCCCACTTTTTGCGTATGTGCGTACGCAAACTTACGCAACATTAACTCTGAGTTCAGTTCCGGAAGGAGCTTCAATTTATATTAATGATAAGTATCAAGGCAAAACAGGATTGAGTCTCTCTGGTTTGACTCCTAATCCCGTTGAGGTTCTCTTCCGCTTAAAAGGTTATAGAGATGAGAAACGATGGATTGATCTGCAATCCAGTATTGATCATCCTGTAAGTGTAAAAATGCGGGAGAGTGAAGGAGTTGATTTTGCTAAGGAATGGAAGAACTCTTTAGGCATTCCTATGTTGCCACTGAGGGATGCTGTCATGATGTCAGCTTGGGAAATCAGGGTTAAAGATTTTGATGTTTTTTGCTCTTTGACAGGGAAAAAACGCAAAATTAAGCCCAAATTCCCTCAAAAAGACAAACATCCTGTGGTCTTAGTTGATAGGAATGAGATCGAAGAGTTTTGTAAATGGCTGACTGAATATGAGAGGGATAAAGGACTAATAAGATTTAACTTACGATATGAATTGCCATCTGATGAGGATTGGAGTTTCGCTGCAGGGTTAAGAGTTGAAGAGGGATCCAGTCCTGCGGAGAGAGATCGTCTGGTCAAAGGGGTCTTTCCATGGGGTGATAAGTGGCCTCCTGAAAAAGAAACGGCTAACATTGCAGATTCATCAGCTTTGAGTTGGTTGTCTGAGACTACTGTTGTCGGTTCGTATGAGGATGGTTTCTCTCACACTTCACCAGTTGGTAGTTTTGATCCAAACGGTAAGGGCTTTTATGATCTTGCAGGAAATGTTTGGGAATGGGTTAAGGATTCTTATGGTGGGGAATCTAACTTTAAAGATTGGTCAGTTGCACGTGGTGGAGGATATGATTCTTATTTGGAGCAGCATTTTTTGTCATCTTATAGGAGTGTCCAGCCCTTCGGTCAGACAGGAGCAAGTTATGGATTTAGAATAGTTTTAGTTATAGATTCCCAAGGTGAAAATAATTGAAGTTATGCGCTCTGTTATTTAGGATTGAATGAAGTATTAACTCGTTTTTAGATATGGTAGAAATAGAAATTAATTATGATGGAGATTTGCGATGCAGAGCTAAGCATGGTTTGTCAGGCGCAACTATAGAAACGGATGCGCCTGTTGATAATCATGGTTTAGGAGAGGCATTTTCTCCAACGGATCTATGTGCAAGTTCATTAGGAGTGTGCATGTTAACAATTCTTGGTATAGCTGCAAAGAATCATGGAATTGATGTTGGTGATGTTAAGGGAAGAGTCATAAAGGAAATGAGTTCCGATTTGCCTCGCAGGATTGCGAAAATTACAATTGAGATACATGTCCCCTTACCGGATGATCACCCTAAGAGGGAATTAATTGAGCAGGCGGCTATGTCTTGCCCTGTTCATTTTTCCCTGCATCCAGACATTCAAAAGGAAATTTCATGGAAGTGGACTAATGAATAATTTCTTAGTTCTTTTGTTTTAGGATAAAATCACATATCAGCATTCGATGATCTGAATGTATTGTTCTAATAGAGCTGGAGTCAACAGGTTGGAGGTCCGGGTTGGAATAGATGTGATCGATGCGAATGACTGGAAAATAGTTAGTGAATGTATTGCCAATCCCTTTGCCGGTTGAGCTGAATGCATTTTTATATTCACTTGATAATGATTTAAACAAATTACTATTTGGGGGGGAATTGAAGTCACCGCCAAAGACCTTAGGTCTATCGGAGGCAAACTTTTCATATTGTGATAATAGCTGCTGTAATTGATCGCGCCTTTCTTGGCTTCTCTTTTGATGTTCTTTCCAGCAATTTTTATTCCATAGATCCCAGCGAGTCACTGCGCTCTCTAGGTGAATACATAGAAGCTCTATAGTTGATCCATTTTTAAGTGTTAGCATCGCGCCAGTGGCGTGGTTATAGAAAATAGAGGAGTAATTTCTTTTCGTTAATTTTCCTCTAGCAATGATTGCACAGTCCCATCCTCCAACGATCTGGATCGTTGGGTCTAATAATCTATTTTTTATGATCTTGAGGTTTTCTGGTGATGGAGATTCCTGCAAAAAAATAACATCAGGATTGTAATCGATTAATTCTAGTGCTGCTTCAATTTTACGACCGTTACAATTGATCGATGCAACACGTAACGTTTGAATGGGGTTTGCTAGATTATTTCCCGTCTTTATTTTTTTTACTGTTGGAGTGAATCCTCGTTTTAACGATATGATTTCATCTGATCCTAGTAATGCT
>CACJBM010000107.1 GCA_902591645.1 uncultured Verrucomicrobiota bacterium
ACCAATATTAATCGCTATGACATGAGTCGCTAACCAGAAATTAGAACGAAGAACGGCCTCAAGTACTTTAAGGGTGTCTCTGGCCTCCTTAATTTCAAAACGCATCGCAAGAAAAAGACCAATGATGCCAATCATGACAGAGCAGGCCAATGCAATGCCTTTCCTATCAAAAAACTCTATGATCAGGCAGAGAATAACTGCGACTGCCGTAATGAACGGAATCGTCTCGTAAAGAGTCGATATCGGTGGCCTTCCAAGAAGTATACTGCGAAAGCAAATCCCAGCCATCAGAGCTATCGTCGCAAACACTGTCATCCCAATGACCCCATAGGTGAGAACCCTAGAAACTTTACTGCCTGGGCCTAACCAGGTCACAGCCAAAAGAATAAATGCCATGATGTAAAAAGGTAACGCCCAGTGGAAAAGCCCTAGTTTGTTATTTAGCAACTCCAATTCAATGTTCTTATATTCCCCCCTCTCCTTTGCCTTACTAATAATCCCATCACTCAAAGCTCTTAGATCAGCAACAAACCTCGGCGATCCTACATTTCTAGTCAGACCTTCGAGGGCCTCAATTTTAGGCAACGCCCATAGCGCAAATTCCTTTTGATCCTCATCCGATAACTCGTTCTTACGAAACGATAATTGGTCGATCAAGTAACCAGGCTTTATCCACTCCTCATCATCATCCGATATGGGCGGAAACATAGCCAAACTAATCATACTTACCTTGTCCTTTACCCCAGCCGTCGCCACGTCCCTCTGAAGCAAATTAAATGCATCCGATATCTTTGCTACGAAGTCTTGACCTTCAGGGTTCCTTGCAATCTCTATGATCTTATCGAACTCAGAAAGAAAGTAACTGACCCTGGACTTGCCACCTTCAGATTTTTTGAATTCTTCAGAAGCTTCCCCCAAATCAACAGCGATCCCGTCCCTCGCAAAGTTAAATGCATTAATAGCCCACTCAAATTCATTGACGGCAGACTTTAGGGAAAGGAGCCCCGCGTTAACAGGATCTCTACGAGCGGCCTTGGACTCGTCTTCTTTATCGGAATCTTCCATGAGCTTACCCAATTCCCCGGTCCTCTCAGAGAGCAGTTTCATGGGCTCTGAAAAACCATTTTCATCAAATTTAGCGATCTCCTCATAGGTGTATCTTTCACGAGGAGACTTATGAGACTCGACCCCAATCGCCTCAATTACATCTGGATTATTAACCTTAAAGATCGGCATTTTTTTTGCCACTTCAGGACGAAAAAGACAGTCCATTAACCACTCCGCAGCAGAGACCTTGACCTTCTCGCCGGCAATCTCAAAACGGAGCCTCTTTGAATTATTGATCCTCATCAATTTGTAGCGAGCGACTGTCTGCATCGGCTTGAGACGGCCCTCTTCCTGAACGGGCATCGCCTCAAATATTTCTACAATTTCTGGGTCCCACTTCTGATAGGATTCGAGCCCTGTGGCACTCAAAGTAAGAGCCGAAGCAAAAACAAAATAAAGTATGACTCTCAGTGATTTAATTAGCCTATTCATTGTGAATCCTCCTCTCTCCGACGTGACCTGTTACTGCGTTTGAGATAAGAAAAAAGCTTCTGCACGAAATGAATGGTCATTCCAATGGCAATCACATAAGTCCCGTACTTCGGCCACTGATCAGCTGGATTATAGGAAACCGCCAAACTAGTATACAGCCGATCACCTGGCCTCGCGCCTTCTGGACCCCAGCTAGCCTGATAAAGAGTGAACCCGGCGTCTCTCATCGGCTTATTCATGCTAATGTGAACCTTTCTTCCGGTATCAATCTTTATTACGTCACTAGAATATTCACGAGCTCTCATCGTGCCAGGATGATCTTCCTTTTGAAATTTCTCTAATTCAATTGCGAAGGGAAGAGTATAACGCTGCCTAGTCAAATCAACGGACCACCGGTCATCACCAACCTCAAAAGTGAATGGCCTAGGAGACAGTGGCCCTGATCCAATGATGAGAGCCGAAAAGGTCGGCTCTGAATCAGCTTTAGCCTTTGAGTAAATATCAATGTATGTAGCCGGAAGATTAAATTCCATGTTTTTATTAGTGGGGACAGCTTCGACCCCATAACCTTCTAGGACCCTCACTCCTTTGTCCTTTGCCCTCTTCTCACTAAGGAGCCCTGCCAATTGACCTTTGCCGTTTGCTATGTTTCGCAAATAACCAGACACCTTAACCTCAAACGGAATATCATCGTTAACATAAGTTCTCGTTGCCCCTTCTTTCCACGCCCCACCTAATTGGTCCGAACCTATCACATGAATGAACTCAGGCTTCCCATCTGAATTGTACTTTATAATCTCAATACTCCAATTGGTAAGGTTGTAGATCTCATCTGATTGATGCCTCTTATCTGATCCATTCGGCTCATAGAGCAGCATATTGCCTTCCTTCGTGTAATGAAATGCGACGAACCCGGCAAGTAATATATAAAGTATCCCACCATGGGCGATCAGCATCCCTGGGCGGCGCCAGCTCTTGCGGGCCCTGACAATGGCTCCGAGCAAGAGGTTTAAGAATAGCAGTGCACTGACTAAATATACGCCCGGAAGTAGTACAGGAACGCCTAGAATTTTCTCAGTTAGAAAAAATGATTCAAAATATTTTTCGGATGCCTCATAAAGACCCAGCTCAACTTGAGCCATAGTTCCAAAATAGGTCAGAGCCAGCAAAAACGTTAACAAGATAACAGCCAGCAAGTACCCGGAAAAAAAATCATATACCTTAGCAAGCAAAGACTTACTTTTGGCCCTAACCCTGTCGTTCTCTGATTGAGTTTCAGACATTAAGTTATTTAGGCCCTCCTATTTGGAGTTCTGGCATAATTATACCAATCATTTTATATCCGTCCTTAGCCTCACTTGCGCCGAACCCTTTAAAAGAACCTTCAATTTCAACGTACTTACCTTCACCAAATAGAAACTGCCGCGATGGCAAAGCCTCGGCCTCTTGGATCGTTGCATCTGGCAATCCCATCTGACTACGCCACCGGTTCAGGTTCGCTAACAATTGGCCGCCACCAGGCAAAACTGTAAAATAGCATTCGCCCTTCTTATCTGGGCCGAAATTAAAATTAGCAATTCTCATTGCCGTACCCTCCACATCGTTCCACTCGTCCGGCTTAGTCCACTCAAACGGTGGATTACCCTTCCCAACTTTTAAAGTTTTGCAGAAAGCATCGAACCTCGCTCTTTCCACATCAATCAAAGCTTTAGGCCCAACCATTTTAACAAAAAATGATACTTTTGAAGATTCAGGAGAACTATTAGCAGCTGAAGTTATCCCTACCCTGTCCTTAAAAGGCAAACCAAGCTCTGGGTCAGGAGAAAAACG
>CACJBM010000108.1 GCA_902591645.1 uncultured Verrucomicrobiota bacterium
GATCTGGCAAGCGGAAAGAGCCTCGAAGCTAAGGGTGAATTTAAAGGAGGCGAATCTTCCAAGAAAGAAAAGCCTGAGCCTGAGCCTGAGCCTGAGCCTGAGCCTGAGCCTGAAACCGAAGTCACCTCTAATGAAGATGCTCCAGTAGCAGCAACCGAAAGCTCCAATAATAACCTATTGGTCGTTAGCATCTTTGTACTCGCAGCAGTGCTGCTCCTAGGAATTATCGTTGTATCTCGCAAAAAGAATTAAAGAATAATCTCTTTAAAGTTATTGTTAGAATAAACTTCAGGACGATCCTTTGTTCCTGTCAGGATCAACTGTTTGATAGGCAACGCCAATTACTATTATAATTAAACCAATGATAATTAATTCAGTTTTGGTTTTCATTACTCCTGTAAACAATAAGAATGCGCCTGCCACGTAAAGAGAACCCAGAACGGCCCAGTAGGTCCCTTTATTGAGCTTTGAATTATTATTACCTAATTTCTTTGCCAGACCTTTTTTAAATGAAGAATCATTACCTTTGGAATCAGCATAATAATAAAAAGGAACACCAATTCCAATAAGGACAAGACCAATAAGGCCAACTTCACCATACTCAAAACATCCTATCAGAGTGACTGCTATGCCAATTTTAATGAAACATCCAGACAAGCATCCTGCACCGATACTCAAGCATCTTGCACCGAAATCCTTTCTTGTCGGTAGTTTTTCTTTCAAAATGGCAAGAGCCTCCCTCGATTGTGTAGAGATCAAAGGCTCATCAAAATGGACTGCCTGACTCTCGACCGATTCTTCTGCCACATCATCATGCGAATCATTAACGATCTCCGAATCCACATCTTTTTCAATTTGTAGATCAGCTACTCTCTCATTTTCATTAAGAATAACTGTTCCTGCTCCTCGCGGAACCAATGGTTTTCCAGGAGGAAGGGGCGGGTCCGGAAATTTCTCCAGATTTTCCCTCGGAGCCTGTTCCTGAGATTCTTTAACTAGGTCTACATGATCCGCGCTATTTTCAGGAGCAGTTCTCTCATCTGATTTTAATTCATTAGCATGAAAAGGGCCCGAATTCTCTACCGGGCCATTGTTCCCAAAAACAATGCGTCTATAAAGGGAATCATAGTCAAGGACATGAGCCTTTGAGATAAAAACATTACCACTCTCAAGAGATTCAGCATGTTCCTCATCCTCAACAGTAAATAATAAAGAACATTCAACGTCTAACCCATCAACGTTACAGGTGACGGTATGGCCCTCGTCATATCTAGAATCTTTCTGATTTGCAAAGCTCAGGGAACGAGAAATGAACCGAAATTTTAACGAAAATTCCTCACTGCCACATGCATCGAGAAAGCTCTCCAACTCTACTTCCGTTAGCCGCTTTTCGTTGGCTCTTTCCAGAAATTCTAATAGGTCTTTTTCCTTCAAAAATAAAACAATTATTCAAATTAATCGACAGCCTCATGCATGCACTGCCTCTACTTATGTCACCTCTTATGTCTTATAGAACAACAATTAAGCTTTAGGTGTTGCTTGCTGAGTCACATACCCAATCCCGAGTAAGATGAGCCCAAAAAACATGAAACCTCCGCTCCCCGTCTCTCCACAACCTGCCAGCATAATAAGACCACCCACAACATAACAGGTAGTAGCTATTTTCTGCATACAACCTTTTGAGCAACCAGTCGATTGGGAAACCCCTTGTTCTACTTCGTCTGCTTCGTCCGTTTCGTAATCATCTTCATACAGATAAGATTCTGCTTCCTTATACACATGACGGCCTACTGGGGTACTTTGTACTGGAGTCGGAACAACAGGGTCTGGTTCTGCCGGCTCAGTATCCGTTACTTCTTGGGTATCCGTTACTTTCTGAACCTCTACATTACCCGGATCCCAGCCCCAAACCTCCCCAGACATATCAGCACTTTTCTGAGTCTCTTCAGTTTTCAATTCAGGCACCTCAGAGTCAGGGACTGAAATTTCCTTCTCGGGGACAATTCTCTCCTCTGGCTGAATTGATGCCGTTTCCTCTATTACCGATGAATCCGATTCCGCTATCGAAGGCGGAACTATTTCTTCCTCTTCAGGAGGCTCCAATTCAGAATCTAACTTTCCAAAGATTGCTCGCTGATAAAGTGAGTCATAATCAATGAACCTAACATTCGCCTCAAATTCCTGAGAAGGGCCAAAGGATTCAACCAAGTTATTATCTTCCGGTTCAAACAACAAAGCCACTCCAATGCCCCAGTTTTCAGCATTACAAAGAACCTTGTACCCTTCGTTGTATTTCTCATCTTTCTGAGAACCAAAGGATCTTTCGGAAGATACAAAACTCAAAACCAAAGGGAAAACAGCATCCTGATAAGGTTCAAATAATGCCTCCACTTCAGAAGTGAGGAGCCTCTTTTCAGTCAGCTCCTTCAGAGCATTCATAAGTTCACTCTTTTTTTTCATAACCAATAACTAATATTTTAATAATTTTAGAAGGAACTCCATCCTATCCTCTTTTTTTATGAATCCTAAGATTTATTCCAGCCCATAATGAACTAATACCTATAAAAAGATAACCAATACCTTTTCCATCAGGCAACAATTTCGAAAATCCATTCAGACACAAAATGAGACCCACTCCAATTAAAATAGGCGCAATCGCATTCTTAAATTGCCTTTGCTTAATGTCCTCTTGTTCGGCAATTTTGGCTAGCCAAGCGCGCTTCTGCGCAGCACCAAGAGCAGCGGTTGATTTAGAAAAAGAAAGCTTTCTTTTTTTCTTCTTGGACCTTAATGATCGGCTCTGTTCCCGTTTATTAACTTTTTGGGTAATACTCTCAGATCGTTGAGGTGTCTCAATTTCAGGTTCATTAGAGCCTTGATTCAGTGAACTAGGACTTACTTCATCAGTAACCTCTTCATCTTCTATGATCAACGGCCCCACCTTACCCATAATTACCCGCTTATAGAGAGAATCATAGTCAAGGTAACGTACCAGGTACTCCAGACGATTCCCCGGCTTGTGCCCCTCAATCATATCGCTGTCCTCTGGTCCGAATAGCACAGCACATTCAATGCCCAGATCCGTAAGCTTAAAAATACAGGTCTGACCCCCATCATAGACAGAGTCCTCTTGTTTTCCAAAGGTACGAGAATGAGAAATAAATTCGAGGTTTAATGGAAATGTCGCTTCCTTGAACGGGGCAAGCAATGCAGTCACTTCAGAACTCAATAATCTCTTATCATTGATTTCCTGCAATGCCTTTATGAGTTCCTCTTTTCCCAACATCACCAACAAAATAACACTTATTAACTCAATGAAGCGTAGCTCATCCGAGAAAAAGTGTCCGTTATAAAATGCCTCTTATTTT
>CACJBM010000109.1 GCA_902591645.1 uncultured Verrucomicrobiota bacterium
CATCATGATGGATTGCAAACTCTGGCTCCCCTAGTGAATTGGACTGATGCAGGATGACATAAATTTTAAATTAGGAGATCATGTCAAATCAAGACACAACTAATGAAGGTGACCCAATCATTGGAAAAGCTACCGTCATAGAACAATTAACTGAAAGCATTGTTCGAGCTTCATTGCCAAATGGAAAGATAATACACGCTCACCTCCCTATGAAAATAAAAGAAAAACCGACATTAACGATTGGGGAATCCATCCTAGTCAAAATGAATCCTTATGATTTTTCTCGCGGAAGAATCATCATTGATAAATAACAAACCCACCGATTTATAAATCAAATTGGTAAAGATTGCCTGCACATTTAATGAGGATGTTCAGGGGATAAACGCTGACACCATTGATATTAGCATTTTTATAGAAGAAATAGTTGTTTTAATACCTGTTCAAAACAGAAATTTTTGCCAAAATAAATTAGGAAAACCTTGGATATCTTTTACAGCTATTTAGAACAATTATGGCAAATATCCAAATCAGTGGATCCACCCCAAACAAAACACATAAACGAAGATTAACTGAATATAAATATTCCCCCAAAACTAGGAAGTAGCTGGACGCTTCTTCCTTAAGGTGTAAATTACGCGCCTTTTATCTATATGGCTGAAAACTCCACAATCCAAAGCCAAGAGCAAGAAGTAGAAATTCTTTCTCATGTCGATGAATACCTTAAAATCGGCCAAGAATATGACTGCTCAGACATTCATCTTGCCACTAATGCGAAACCTACATGGCGACGATATGGTACATTGCAAGAAATTTGGGAAAACGCAGCCATTCTCAGCTCCGAGGACACTGAACGCCTAGCAATGGGATTCTTGGGCAAAAAAGAAAAACAACGCCTGGCCGAACGTGGAGATGTAGATTTTGCCTATCAGAACAGTTTCGGTAGATTCAGAGCTTCAGTGGTAGTTCAAAGACTCGGTTACGATATCTGTTTTCGTATTATTAATACTAATCTAAGATCGATGGATGAACTTGGACTTCCAGAGACCATCAAACCTCTGACTCAATATCAAAATGGGATAGTTCTAGTCACTGGATCAGTAGGTTCGGGAAAATCAACGACTCTCGCTGCACTTGTCGACCATATTAATGAGGAAAGGACTGACCACATAATTACACTTGAAGACCCTATCGAATATGTTTTCGAATCAAAAAATTGCCATGTAAATCAGCGCGAAGTCCATACACATACAGAGTCATTTGCAGCAGCTCTAAGAGGATCCTTAAGGGAAGATCCTGACGTTATAATGGTGGGAGAGATGCGTGACCTAGAAACAATTTCTCTTGCAATCACTGCCGCAGAAACTGGGCACCTTGTACTGGCTACCCTTCACACAGGAAATGCTGCAAGGACCCTTGACCGTGTTCTAGACGTATTTCCAAATGATCAGAGAGATCAGATTCGAATCATGGTCAGCGAATCTCTACGAGGAATCATTTCTCAACAACTCATTCCAAGAGCCGATGGAGAAGGTCGGGAGCTCTGCCTCGAACTTTTAATGAACACTCCAGCCGTAGCTAACTGCATCAGGGAAGGAAAAACTTTTATGTTACCTGGAATCATGCAAACCGGTAAAGCTGTAGGAATGATTACAATGGATGACTCTTTGAAAAACCTATACAATAGCGGGTTAATCAGTCAGGAAGAATGCCTCTCTCGCTGCGCTGACAAAACAAACATGAAAAAACACTTTGAGGTTTAACTTCCCATATCAATGGCTCACAAAATTGATAAATATTTCCACTACTTAATTGAAAAAGGGGGCTCGGACCTGCACCTCAGTGAAGGGCAACCACCAAAGATCCGTGTTCATGGCTCAATCTCGCCCATAGATGGCGAATCCGTTCTTACCAAAGACGTATTAGAGAGCATGATGAAAGAGATTGCAGAAGACGAAGCGTGGCAACGTTATATCTCTAGTGGCGATCTTGATTTCGCTTATGAAATGGATGAAGAATCAAGATTCCGTTGTAATTACTTAAAACAAAGTCATGGCTACGCGTGTGTCTTCCGTCTAATACCAACAAAAATAGCTTCATTAGAGCAATTAGGTATACCTGAGGTTGTAAGAGAATTTGGGCACATAAAAAGCGGTCTTGTATTGGTAACTGGACCAACTGGATCAGGAAAATCAACGACTCTCGCTGCTCTAATGGATTACATTAACATAAACTTTTCTCGGCACATCATTACTGTAGAGGAGCCTATTGAGTTTGTTCACAATAACAAAATGAGTATCATTACTCAGCGAGAGGTACCCATACAAACACCTACATTTGCTGACGGTCTTCGGGCAGCTCTTCGCGAAGATGCTGATATCGTTCTTGTCGGAGAAATGCGAGACCTTGAAACTATTTCACTTGCTCTGACGGCGGCAGAAACCGGCTTACTAGTATTTGGAACACTCCATACAAATAATGCTCGTAAGACCGTAGACCGACTCATCGACGTCTTCCCAGCCGACCAACAGAGCCAGATACGGACAATGCTTGCCGCATCATTAAAAGGAGTGGTCGCCCAATTGCTTTGTAAAAGACATGATAAGCCTGGCAGGGTCGCAGTGAATGAAATTATGGTATCTAATTCAGCTGTGGCGGCTATTATCCGGGAAGGAGCCACTCAAAAACTCTACGATGTAATCATTGGAGGAAAAGGTGAAGGCATGCAATTCATGGACGAAGCTATCTGGGAAAAACTCAAGAGCGGAATCATCAGTCCTTTCGAAGCATATATGAAAGCGATTGATAAAAAACGCTTTAAATCATATTTGCCTGAAGACTTACAAGAACTCGCTCATTCAGGAGGCGGTGAACTCGAAGGAGCCGCAGCAAGCGGTTAATACTTAAAGCCCTCATATCGTCGCCAATGCGAGATCCTGGATCAGAACTTAATAAGCTCCGGGAAGAGAATCTTTACCGAGAACTCAAATATGGTGCGTCAGCCACGGGCAGAACATTTCATTCAGAAAATTTATCCTTAGTCAATTTCTCTTCGAACGATTATCTTGGCTTCGGGGCACATGAAGACATTAAAGAAGCAGTCACTGAAACGACTGCAACATTCGGGGTAGGGTCAGGCAGTTCTAGAATGCTTTCAGGAGGAACGACTCCTCACCTCTTAATAGAAAAAGAAACAGCAAATTTCTTCGGCAAAGATTCTTCGCTGTTCTTTGCCAACGGGTACGGTGCCGCTCTCGGAACACTTGGCGCAATACTTCAAAAAGGAGATACTGTTAT
>CACJBM010000110.1 GCA_902591645.1 uncultured Verrucomicrobiota bacterium
GAAAAAGAAAATGAACCCCCAGTCCCTTCGCCTGAGGAAATATCAAAAAAATTAACTGATTTCCTTCAGGAGAACTTTGGACAGTCCGTAGGGTTCAGTTCTTTTCCAGATATGAGTAGTCCGGAGAAAGAGGAAGAGTTGTCCGAGGAACCTGAAGTTAAGGAAGGAGTAGATATATTTGATTTCAATTATCTCCCAAAGGATATCTGCGCACACCTTGACCGTTTCGTTATACGGCAGGAAGAAGCCAAAAAAGCTTTATCTATTGCAGTTTGTGACCATTACAATCATGCAAAATATCTTCGTCGCCTTCAGGAGGATGAATCTCAGGATTCTTCATCAGTGGAGTTTGCTAAGCAGAATGTGGTGATAGTTGGTCCTACAGGAGTAGGTAAGACTTATTTGGTGAAACATATTGCTGAGATGATAGGCGTTCCCTTTGTTAAGGCAGATGCTACAAAGTTTAGTGAAACAGGATATGTCGGGGGAGACGTTGATGATCTAGTTAGGGAGTTGGTCCAGAAAGCTGACGGGGATATTGATTTGGCAGAGCATGGAATAGTCTACATTGATGAGATTGACAAATTGGCATCGAATGGAAATTCGATGGGCCGTGATGTGAGTGGGAGAGGAGTTCAGACAGCACTGCTAAAATTGATGGAAGAGACTGAAGTTCAGTTGAGAAATCCTATGGATATCCAATCCCAAATGCAGGCTGTTTTTGATCTTAAGAATGGAAAGTCTGGCCCTAAGGTCATTAATACTCGTGACATTCTCTTCATTGTGAGTGGTGCTTTCTCTGGCCTAGAAGAGTTGGTAAGGAAGAGGCTCAGTCAGGGGCAAATTGGTTTTGGAACGAGTAGCGATGAAATTCCCATGGACAATGAATTGTTTGGTCATGTAAGTACCCAGGACTTTATCGATTTCGGATTTGAGGCTGAGTTCATTGGGAGGCTTCCTGTCCGTGTCGTTTGTGAGCATCTGGATTCTAAGGACCTTTTTGAGATTATGAAATCATCAGAGGGTAGTCTTCTTCGGCAATATGAACAGGAATTTGCGGCTTACGGTATTCAAGCCAAGTTTGAGAAAGGGGCCATGGAAATTATTGCTGAGAGAGCTGCGCTAGAAAAGACCGGGGCCAGAGGGCTTCTGACTGTTTGTGAGCGGATCCTTAGAGATTTTAAATTTGAGCTTCCGGGAACTTCTGTCAGTGAACTTAAGATTAATGCTGAATTAGTGAATAATAATTCGAAGGTCCTTGAGGAATATAAGAAGAAGGGCCGGAAAGTTAGTGTTGGCAGGGTCGGTCAGGAACTGGAACTTTTTTCATCAGAATTTCTGAAGAATCATGGGGTCCGAATTGGATTTAGCGAGGATGCTGTGGAGGCAATTGGTGAACGAGCAGTCAAAGAAGGGACCCGTCCTTTGCAATTATGTGAGTTTTTATTCAAGGATTATCAGTTCGGTCTCAAACTGATCCAGAAGAACACTGGAAAAGATGAATTTACTGTTGATTCAAAAGCGGTAAAGGATCCGGATTCATATCTGAGTTCCATGGTAGTGAGTTCATACCGTGATGCGGAAACAAAATGAATGATTGCCTTTTTGTAACTACTATAGAAGGGGAAATTACGTGATATTTTTTCTGTATCATTGTAAATAATACGGATATGGCTCGTTTGGATTTTCCGGAAGAGATTAAAAATCTCATAGACACATTGAAAAAACTTCCGGGGATCGGACCCAAGGGAGCTGAGAGAGTTGCGGTTTGGTTAATTAATCAGGATAGAGAATTTGCATCTCTTCTATCGGAGGTGGTTGAGGATTCAGTTCAGTTAATAGGAGCATGTGAAATTTGTGGTTTTTTTAAGAGTCATGAAAAGGGTTGTTTTTTGTGTAATAATTCTGGACGAGATGGTTCAGTCATTTGTGTCGTTGAACAACCCACTGATGTCATTGCTCTTGAAAAGACCGGTGTCTTTAAAGGGACGTATCATTGCCTGGGAGGAAAAATTGCACCGCTCGATAATATAGGTCCAGAAGATCTGAGGATTGGCTCTTTGATTTCGAGAATCGAAGGTTCTGGTTTTAGTGAAGTCATTTTGGGAGTGGGTTCAGACGTTGAGGGTGAGGCGACTGCAAATTATCTTGCTGATTTAATTGTCGGAAAGGGCTTAAAGTTAGATATAACTAGACTGGCTCAGGGCCTCCCTGCTGGTGGAGGGCTTGAGAATGCTGATGAATTGACCTTGTACAGGGCACTGGATGGGCGAAGAAAAGTTTAAAAACAGTAGTTTGCCAAAGTTCATCAATCCTATAGGGTTGAATTAACAAATGTCTTGTAAGATCAATCCAACATTGCATAGGGAAAATAAACCCGAATGGATAAAGGTGCGATTACCGAGTGATCCGGTTTTCTGGTCCACAAAGGGACTCATTGATGATTTGCGTCTGACTACGGTTTGTGAGGAGGCGCAGTGCCCTAACCGTTGGGAATGCTGGAGCGGGGGAACTGCAACATTCATGATTGCCGGGGACCGTTGCACTAGGGCCTGTGGGTTCTGTGCCATCAAGACAGCTAAGCCTTTTGCACTCGAATCTGATGAACCGGTCCGAGTAGCACAAGCAACGAAGCGGTTAGGATTGAATCATGTTGTAATTACCGCGGTGGCACGTGATGATTTGGCTGATGGCGGGGCTGAGCATTTTTCTAGAACGGTAACTTCGACTAAGGAATCCAATCCGGGGGTAGTTATTGAGATTTTGGTTCCAGATTTTAATGGCAAAAATGATGCGTTGAGAGTTTGTATGAAATCGGAGCCTCATATTTTTAATCACAATCTAGAAACTGTGGAGCGGCTCACGAAATTGGTCAGGTCCAGGGCCCAGTACAGGAGATCACTCGAAGTGCTTAAAAAGGCTAAGGAATTTGCAGATGAGTTAGGCTATAATGTGGCTACGAAGAGTGGCATCATGCTTGGCCTTGGCGAAACTGAGAATGAGGTCATGGAGTCAATGGATCATTTGCTGGAAAATAATGTCACAGTTCTCACGCTCGGCCAGTACTTAAGGCCTTCGGAAAAGCACCTTCCTGTCGTTGAGTATATTCACCCGGATCAATTTCATCGACTTAAGGAGGTAGCTGAGGAAAAAGGTTTTAGACATGTTGCGTCTGGACCCTT
>CACJBM010000111.1 GCA_902591645.1 uncultured Verrucomicrobiota bacterium
TGTCTGAGATAGCAATTGGGTTACCGAAGACTCAATTGTTCCTTCTCCAATTAACAAGTCATCAGGTGTATTGAATTTCCCATCGTACCCAGCTAATCTAGCCACTTGAGGTTTGTCATCCTGAGAACTTTCTGTCTTAGAACCTTTTCTGTCGGGTCCATCAACTTGGATTTGCTGATTGACGATAGCTGTGAATGTATTTCCTACAGATACTGCACTAAGGAAAATTGCCATCATAAGAGATTTCATTTTCCTAGGGGCTTGAGTATAGAAGAATTCAAGTGCAACGATTGATACCATTACTTCTGCTGAAGTGAGGATTAAATAAGCAAGTAGTTGCCAACTGATATGAGGAGTCTCGCCGCGATCAATCGCTTCTTGCGATAGTGAAACAACTATAAAAGCGACAGCCATTAAAGTCAGCCCAGTTCCAATTTTTCTGAGCGGAGTCAGTTTGATTATTCTTTCGGCTGCCGGATAGATTGCGAAAGTAAATACTGGGATAAGGACAAGAATTAGAAAAGGGTTTGCCGCCTGAATCTGAGAGGGAAGGATTTCCAATCCAAAAATTTCTCTATCCATTCTTTCTGCTTGGAAGACAAGTCTACTAGCTGTTTGATCGAAGAGGCACCAGAACATGCCAACAAAAAGGACAAGGGGAATGAGTTTAACAATGGCGCTTTTGCCTTCTTTACTGAATAATTCTTTTATGAAGGATGAACCTTTTGCTGGGATGTGGGCGAATTTTTCCCTCCCCATCCAGAAGAATAGAGTCGCTAGTGCCATTAATACACCTGGTATACCAAAGGCAAGATGAGGCCCATGCCATTTCAATACCCAAGGTATTAAAAGATTGGAGATGACAGCACCGAAGTTGATGGAAAAGTAAAAAACATTAAATATTTTGGTTATCAGATGTTGATTTTTGATTCCAAATTGGTCCCCGACGTGGGCAGAGACACATGGTTTGATGCCTCCTGCTCCCAATGCGATTAGCCCTAAACCTGAAAGTAGCCAGAATTCCACTAATCCGCCTATGCCCATTAGAGCCAAACAGAGATGTCCTAAGCAATAGACGATCGATAGGCTGACGATAGTACTGTATTTTCCAAAGAATGCATCGGCAATAATAGCTCCCAATAGTGGGGTCAAGTAGACAGCACTATTGAACCATGAAACATAAGCAGTGGCGGAGGCTTCAGAGAGATTATTTCCTCCTAAAACACCTAAATAATTAGCCAGAAAAATTGCCAACGCTGCCTTCATTCCGTAGAAGCTAAAACGTTCAGCTGCTTCATTAGATATGATGTACGGAATGCCAGGCGGCATTTGTGATATTGGAAGTGGGGAGGTGCGATATTTGCTCATCAAAAAATATAATGCCTACATTGGGTCAGGCTGCCAAGTGTTCAGATTTAAAAGTCTATAAATGATATAAGAGTAAAATAATTATCAGGATTATGCTTTTGCGTCCACCCATCAAGATGAAGTTTCTTGATTGGATACTTCTTTTTGGATCCTGATTTTATGGCGCTTTAATGTCCACCATAGAAAAATGAGTAGGATCGAGTGCGCGAACAATGAAAAATATCCTGATATTTGCATTAATCTGTCATCACCGGAGGTGTTCACTATTGGTAAAACCAATAAGTAGACTGGAGAAGCGATAGCCGAGAGGCCAGCAAGCAACACTGGGATAGTTTCAATTCCTCTCACTCCTAAAATAGAACTGGTCAGAAGTGGTGCGAACCAGCCTAAAATAACAAATAATAATAATGTCCTCTTACCGAAACGTTCAAGGATAGCATGGTAACACATTGCATAAAGAATAAGTCCGAGAGGAATGAAGCGTAGAATGGTAGGATTGTATTTGGTAGTATCTATTCCTACAAGATTAGGGGCGTACTGTATTATAATTGACCATGCGGCAAAGGTTAAGATGGAGAAGCCCAAAGCATGCCATAGTCCGGTTGCGCCATCAGCGTTTAGGGGAGCTTTAATTTTTCTCTTCTTTTGATTGTCAGGTTCTTTTGTTTCAGGTTCAGAGTTACTTGCAAGTTTGCGAGCTTTACGTAATGCACGGGTAAATTTGTCGGAATCAGGAGTGGTAATTGTTATCATCCCAAAGGTGAGCGCCAGAAACCCTATACCCAATGAAGCCAGAATGCCGGATTGAGTGAGAATATCTATCGTTTCCTGTGTGTCTATTTCATCAATGTTGTTACTACCCTCATTTTTTTCTGAGGCTCGTTGTTCGATGAGCATTTCTGCTGCTCTTTGTGATCTTCCCCCTGAGAATAGAGTTTCATCTTTAATTATAGGAAGAGCGTTCCCTGTTATTAGCGTTAGGATCCATAAGTGCACGGCAAAAGAGAAGTTCTTTCCTAGCAAATGGTTCGTTGGTTGTCGCCACTTGCGATATAGAATGGATAAGAAGATTACTATTAGGGAGCACTGAATGAGGAGAGAAAAGTTTAAAGTGTTTAGCTTCCATTCGAATAGTAATACTCCGCCAATTTTTTCTGGTGAGGGGAAGCCTCCAAAAATAGGTCCTCTGACACTTTCAAATTGTTCAATAATCACAGGTCGCATGGTCAGGTATTCAAAGAAAACAAATCCCAATTGACTAAAAGTGGGCAAAACGAAGTAAAGCAGGATTACCATGATTTGTGCAACGCGCCCAGCAAAGTGCCTTCGCTTGACTATTGTTCCAGCAACGCAGCCTGTCAGATGATAAAGGATAGCTGAGGTCAGAAGTGTTCCATACACTTCACTGATGACCCCTATTGGAATCTTTCCTTCATTTATACAATAAATAGTAAAGGGTAACGTGGCAGCAAAGAGAGCATATTCCCGGATCGGCAATCCAAACAGATAACCGATAATTTTTGCTAATGGAGTCATTGGAGTCAGCCGCTGATAGTCAATCATTCCGTCTGCTGATTCTCGGGAAATTCCCCCAGCAACACTTCCAGTTCCCATGAATAGAAGTATAACCATTTGAAAGAAAAGTATTGGATAGAAGGCATCT
>CACJBM010000112.1 GCA_902591645.1 uncultured Verrucomicrobiota bacterium
GGCCCAAGAGCGATGAGGAGCCTGCTGCCTGGACCATTGAGGTTCCGCACAAGAAAGGTCACACACAAGGGGCCCCGGGTCTCTTTGGTTTCTCTCCTCAGAGCCAGAAGCCAGTATTTGTAGATAACATTTCAATTATACCTAGTAAGTAAAAAGTCGAACATGAAAACCATTAAGGCAATTGCCCTATTAATTACATTTAATCTAACAATATCATACTCTGCCGATTGGCCTGAATGGGGAGGTGATGGAAAAAATAACATGGCCTCATCTGCTAAAGGCATTCCTCTAGAAATGGAGCCTGGTAAGAGGAAAAAAGGCACCGAAGACATTGATCTCAGCACGACCAAGAACGTTAAATGGGTAGCAAAGATTGGTTCTCAAAGCTACGGCACACCAACCATAGCAGAAGGTAAAGTTCTCATAGGAACTAACAATGAATCCCCAAGAGACGCTCAGCATGAGGGAGATAGGGGCATTATTATGTGCTTTAATGAAAAGGACGGGAGCTTTCTCTGGCAGCTCGTAATTCCTAAACTTGGTGCCGGAAAGGTATCAGACTGGGAATATCTTGGGGTTTGTTCTTCACCGCTAATTCATAAAGGTAGAGCATATTTTATTTCTAACCGTTGTAAGGTCGTTTGTGTTGATATGGAGGGAATGGCGAATGGGAATGACGGCCCATACAAGGACGAAGCTAAGTTCATGATGACGGGCGGTAAGACTTTTAAACCAGGCAAGGGCGATGGAGATATCATCTGGGTCTATGACATGCGTGAAGAGTTGGGCGTTTTTCCACACAATATAGCCAGTTCATCGCCAAAAATTGTTGATGGGAAGCTAGTAGTAACAACTTCAAACGGCGTTGACTGGTCTCACCTCAATGTTCCTGCCCCTCAGGCCCCTTGCTTAATTCTTCTTGATTTAGCTACTGGAGAACTGGTCGGCGAGGAAGCTTCCAAGATCGGAGGAAGAACAATGCACTGCAATTGGTCAAGCCCAATGGTAGCTAAAGTTGATGGCAAATCCACTATCTTCTTTGGCGCAGGTGATGGCTATTTGTACAGTTTTGATCCTAAAGCCAAAGAGGATGATGAAGGTTTTCTCGTCATGCCTGAGAATTGGAGAGTCGATGGCAATTTGCCTGAATACAGAATAGACAAGGACGGAAAAAAGATTAAGTACGCTACTTTTGAAGGTCCTAGTGAGTACATTTCATCTCCAGTCTATCATGAAGGTAATGTGATTTCATTGATTGGTCAGGACCCTGAGCACGGTGAAGGCGTTGGCAGGATGATGTCCGTTAATGCGAAGACTGGAAAGGTTAATTGGGACTATACTGAGATTGAGAGAGGCATATCAACAGCATCAATTGCTGATGGCCTGGTCTATGCTGCCGATTACAGGGGTAGGGTTCATTGCGTCGATGTGAAGACTGGAAAGAAAGCTTGGGTATATGACACTAAGAGTCATATCTGGGGTTCTACTTTAGTGGCAGACGGAAAGGTATTCATCGGAAATGAGGACGGAGAAGTTGTTATTCTTAAGACTGGCCGAAAGATGGAAAAGCTAGGCTTGGTTGAGTTTTCAGCGCCGGTTTATGCAAGTCCAGTCATTGCGAATGGAGTTCTCTACATTGCGAGCCAGACTCACTTGTACGCGTTCAAAGAGGGGGCCAAGACAGCTTCTAAGTAGCAGCATCAGCATCTGAAACTTTTAAGTGATGACTCCTAAAAGAATAATTATAATATTGGCAATTGTCCTTGGAATTCTTCACCATGACACTTGGAACTGGGGGAATTCTGATCTTGTCTTAGGCTTCATGCCGATGGGTCTTTTTTATCATGCGTGCTACTCATTAGCGGCAGCAATCCTCTGGGTCTTTGCAATTAAATTTGCTTGGCCTAAGGATCTAGTTGATTGGGCAGAAGGAGGTGATTCAGATGAATCCTGAGAATTTCATGCCCGTCAATTTGCTTGCGACTTCGACGATGCCGGTCGTTGTCATTGCTATCTATTTAGGGTTGCTATTGGGCTTGGCAATGATGAGCAAACTGCTCTTTAGGGGCACTAGCACTGATTATTTTGTGGCTAGTCGTAGCATTGGCCCATTCATGCTGCTCATGTCGGTTTTCGGCACGACGATGACAGCATTTGCGTTGGTCGGGTCAACGGGCAAGGCATTTGAGAGGGGAGTTGGTACTTATGGGCTCATGGCTTCTTCTTCAGGTCTAATACATGCGGCTTGCTTTTTCTTGATTGGTATCAAGTTATGGTCATTTGGAAAAAAATATGGCTACGTGACGCAAATTCAGTTCTTCCGAGACCGTTTTGAATCCAAAGCAATCGGCTATCTGCTTTTCCCAATATTAGTTCTATTGGTCATTCCATATCTTTTAATCGGTGTCATCGGTGCTGGAAAAACCATCATGGGTGTTACTGGTCCCAAGGGTAAGTCGCCAGGGATGTTTCCCGAGCTATTTGAATCAACTAATGGTGCGGTTCCAGGAGAACTGACCGGACTTATCATTTGTTTGGTAGTTCTCTGTTATATTTTTGCTGGTGGTTCCCGAGCCGCTGCCTGGGCCAATACTTTTCAAACTATTGTTTTTATGGTCATGGGTCTTTTGGCATTTTATCTCATCAGTGATAAATTGGGAGGCCTTGGTGCTGCTATAGCTCAAGCAAATGACGCGCACCTAGTCAGGGACGTTTCCGGTGCAGATGGGAAAATCGGAGTGCCAAAGCTAATGTTTTTAACTTACATGCTGATACCTCTGAGCGTCGGTATGTTCCCTCATCTGTTTCAGCACTGGCTCACTGCAAGGAGCGCCAAGAGTTTTAGGCTCACTGTCATTGCGCATCCAATATGTATCATGATTGTTTGGGTCCCTTGTGTTCTTATTGGGCTTTGGGCGACAGGAAAATTACCCGAAGGCACATCTGGAGGTGCAGTTCTCGCTAAGATGGTTGGCATTTTAGTTAAGGATCCGATCGTCGTTGGTTTAGTGACCGCTGGAATCCTTGCGGC
>CACJBM010000113.1 GCA_902591645.1 uncultured Verrucomicrobiota bacterium
TAGTAATAGAAGCCATCATCCAAATTACGCCCAACATGCAAAACATTGACCAGGCCAGGGTGAGTGCGAGATATTGGCTCGAAAATTTTAATACCTTCAAATTCTCTTTCGAAAGTTCTATCGTATTCAAAGTCCTTGCGATTGACCACTTTAATGGCCCTCATAGATCCAGTGACACTTCGCGCAAGCCAAACCTCTCCATAAGATCCTTTCCCAATCATTCTAATCATTTCGTGATCAGGAATCACTGGGGTCCTTTCGCTAAAATCAGAAGAGCTGCTTTTCAAGTTTCTGGATCTCCTTCTTTAATATTGAACCAATTCGATGCTTCGCTAAATATACTTGAGCAATACTAACTCCAAGTTCCTTTTTGACCTTGTCCACTGACCAGCCTTGGACAACGTAACAATCAAAAATTTGAAACTGTTTAGGTGAAACTTTACCTTTCACTTTTGCTAAACCCCGATCGGTAATACTTTTGTTCCATTCTGCCTCCCAAATCTTTTCAATTTCAGGACCATTTTGATCCTCAAATCTATCAATGACAGCTGTCCTTATTGAATCGTCCAATCCATGACAATCAACGACAGCATTATGCTTTTTTCTTTTACGAAACTGATCAGCTATCCTCCAACGACTCATATTCATCAGCCACGCCTTAAATGAACCTTTTTCTGGATCATACTTACCTTCTTTTTGCTGCTTAGCGATACAGATGATAGTTTCTTGAACTGCATCGAAAGCCTCTTCATTCTTTAAACCAGATTTTACAGCAACACCGTAAATTAAACGCCAATAAGTCTTATAAAAATCATCCCAGCTCTTTTGATCCTCCCAATCATTGAGACGCTCAATTAAACTTTTTCTAGTCCGCTCATATGCGTCATTAAAATTAGGCTCTTTTGCCGAAACTGACATATTAATAGAAAATAAACCGATTACTTAATGAAACACAATAATAGACGGTTACCATATAAAGCTCGGACCAATTCAATTCCTAAATAGATTCTCAGCAAATTAATCTTCTATTCCAATAATGCCCCGTAAAATTGCCATTAGAGTAGATCCTAACGATGATGTTTTGGTTGCACTTACTGACATCAATAGTTCTGAAGAAATTGAGCCGGGATTAATTACCAAGGAATTAATACCTGCCAAACAAAAGTTAGCTGGGAAAGACTTTAATGGTGGGGATGATATCACTATGTACGGAGTCGTAGTAGGTTCTACTACAAAATCAATACGATCCGGTGAACTCATTAGCACTGAAAATGTTGCGCACAAATCTTCCCCTTATGAAGGAAAGAACATTGAGACAACTTGGGATTTACCAGACATTTCAAAATACTCAGATAAAACATTTAATGGTTATCATCGGTCCGATGGCAAAGTAGGAACCGCCAATCATTGGATCTTTGTACCTTTAGTATTTTGTGAATCACGGAATCTTGAAATGCTGAAATCTGCATTGAAAAAGACGCTCGGGTACTCATTCGACGATCCTTACACTTCATTTGCTCAAGATCTTAAAAAG
This sequence comes from uncultured Verrucomicrobiota bacterium, assembly GCA_902591645.1. The sequence goes on from CACJBM010000113.1 coordinate 1,535, forward strand.
GCTTACGAAGGAGGATCCAATGAAAAAAATCTACGTGACCTTCAATCGAATAAATTAACCAAACAAAAACAACCTTTATTTGAAAATATAGACGGGTTGAAATTCTTAGACCATGGCTTGGGTTGTGGCGGAACGCGTGAAGATGCACAAACATTGTGCGGACTGATAGCCGGATACATTAATCACCCTAACGTTGCTGGTGCAACTGTCCTGAGTCTAGGTTGTCAAAATGCCCAAGTCAGCATTTTGCAAGAAGAGATACATTCTCGTTCACCACAATTCGACAAACCATTACTGATTTTCGAGCAACAGAAATTCACCTCGGAGCGAGAAATGTTAAATTCGGCTATCAGAGAAACATTCATAGGAATGATCTCTGCAAATCAAATCACTCGGAAACCCGCTGACCTTTCTAATATTTGCTTAGGCGTCGAGTGCGGTGGATCTGATGGTTTTTCAGGAATATCAGCTAACCCTACAATTGGTCAATGCGCAGACCTGATTGTGGGTCTTCAAGGCTCAGTAATACTCTCTGAATTTCCAGAACTTTGCGGCGTCGAACAGGACCTATGTAACAGATGCATAGATAAGGAAACCGCATTCAGGTTCGCCTCTTTAATGAAAGCTTATAATGCTCGTGCCGAAGCGCATGGGTCAGGATTTAAAGATAACCCTTCCCCTGGAAATATTAAAGATGGATTAATAACTGATGCCATTAAATCAGCAGGAGCTGCAAAGAAGGGCGGAACTTCACCCATTATAGAGGTTCTTGATTATCCACAGCCCACGACTAAGAAAGGCCTTTCATTATTATGCACTCCAGGAGGTGATGTCGAATCAACAACTGCTATGGCCGGGTCAGGAGCCAATCTTATGGTCTTTTCAACTGGACTAGGAACTCCAACTGGAAATCCCATAACTCCGACAATTAAGATTTCAACTAACAGTGAACTGGCGCAAAGATTACCTGATCTCATTGACTTTGATACTGGATCAATCATACGAGGCGAATCTTCGATAAAAGAACTAGGAAATAATCTTCTCGATCTGCTCATTGAAACGGCTAGCGGTACATATAAACCAAAAGCAGTTATCTTAGGGCAGGATGATTTTCTACCCTGGAAGAGAGGTGTTTCATTATAACAACCAATCAAACTAAATATTAGAGTATGACTCACGTAATGGTGCGGTCATATTCTTCGCATACAATCTAATCAGTTCTATAAATTATGCGTATTTTACTTGTAGAAGACAAAAACCGACTCCGAGAAGCAATAGCAAAAGCGCTCAGAGGATCAGGTTACGCTGTAGATTCCACTGACAATGGAAATGATGGTCTTTGGATGGGCTGTGAGAACACATATGATGTCATTCTTCTAGATA
>CACJBM010000114.1 GCA_902591645.1 uncultured Verrucomicrobiota bacterium
AAGAGTGGAGATACCTTTGTCTGTGAGAAATCCGCTCACATGGAGTCCATCCTTTGTCTCAATGAACACGGACTCGTAGCCTTCTCGTATTTCAGCATTTGGATCGACGATGCTTGTGAGCATAGTATCAAGATCGTCCCTCTGATAACTGGTGAGATCTGGGCCTACCTTTCCTCCGTCATGGAAGAGCACGTGGCAAGAAGAGCACCTTTTTTTATAGATTTCTCTTCCGCGGTAAGGGTTGCCTGTTCCGGATTCAATGACGGATCGAATTTTCTCTATCATCGCCAGCGTTGGCGTTGCTTTAGCTGTTTGATTTCCAAAGTGTTTTTCCACCAATTCCTTGAGTTTCTTATCTGGATGTCGAAGCAAGCCAGCGATGGCTTCTTCGCTAGTGTTAGCCGTTTCGATTTTTTCCTTCTGCACAGCGTTCATCCACTCCATGCTCCAATTTTTTCTTGAGGATAGTACTCTCTGTGCAGTTAGCCGGGTCTCGGCTATCATTAGAGGGTAGGAAGTGATTATGGTTTTTCCAACAATATCATCAGTAAATCTCTGGCATGCATTGATTGCAGCCCTACGGATTATAGGTGCTACTGGACCAGAAATAATTCCGAGGAGCGGCTCAAGTACGGATCGGTCACTTATTTCTCCAAATGCTCTGACATAATTTATGCGTTCGGTCATTGGAACTTTTTTTTCGGCGATTCTTTTTGAAGCTTCTATAATCGCATCAGCATCCAACTGGCGGACACGCAACAGTATAGAAGCTGTGCCAGTGTTCCTAATTGCTTTGATTAAAGTATCTGGCAGGCTTGGTAGAGAGCCTCCTTCGAATGCCTGCTCGAATCCTTTCATTAGGGCCTTTCTCTGTTCATCTGTATTTGCCCTATCCAAGAGCTTTGCGCAGGCGAGGAAATTTTTTTCTCCTCCTCTTAAAGCGAACCGACGCATGAGCCGCGGAAGGATTTCCTTTTGGATCATGGGTTGTGACCATATTCGATGATCTTCAAAAAGTTTAAGGACATCAGTAATGTCTTTCTGGCAATGCTTTTCAATGGCCCACCAGTACATTAATGGAAGATAAGGATCTTGAAGGTCACTGGCCCTTGCCAAAAGTTCGCCTAAAACAGGCAGAGATTTATTAGGCTCTATTCTTTGGACCGTCGATGAGATCTGTGACCAGACTTCCAATTCCTTTTCGCTTTCTGCTAATTGTCTTAGTTCAATGGCCGTTGATTCTGAAATCGATTTATTGTCTCCGAGGAAACGCACTGCCCAGGACCGTACGCCGGGGTATGGGTGTTTCAAAAATTGCACGCAAAGCTCCTCATTGAGTTGATCACTTTGATGTAGCGCCCATAAGCCTCCCAGCGCTAAATTATTTTTCTTTTCATTGACCCAGTCGATTAACTTTTCCTTAACCAGATCCTCTTTAATTTTCCCCAGAAGGCGGACTGCCGTCTGACGGTGCCATTTGTTTGGGTGTTCAAGGTGCTTTATGAGCTGACCGGAGTTTAATTTTGCCAGATCGTTGAGAGTATTGAGTTTTGCTTCTCTCGAGCGTAATCGATAGACTCGTCCCGTCCTCGGATCAATCTGACTCTGATAGTGCTGTCCGTGTGCAATGAAATGTTCGTAGAAGTCGGCCACATAAATGGATCCGTCCGGTGCATTGGTTAAGTACACTGGCCTGAACCGGAAATCCTTACTGCGAAGAGGAAATCCCAAATCCTTGGTTTCAAAAGTTGCTCCCCTCTTAATGCGTTCACTCAAGACAAGGTATTGGTGCAAAGGGTCAGCTGCCAGAAACTTGTTTTTCATCCTAGCCGGCACTGCCGTTCCCTCACAGAGAATAGTATTGTGTGAGAATCTTGAAATTTTTCCACCTCTCATCATAGGGAGGTCACCAAAAGCGTAAGGGTTTGCTGGAGGACCGAATTTGTTCGGAGAGCGTCCTTGCTTCAACATATAAGCTCCCTGCACATAGTGCCAGCCCCTAGTGTCTCCGCCGTTATGTCCTGAAAACAATCTGCCGTCAGAGTCGAATTCAAGGCCAAACACGTTCCCGCCTCCCTCTGCAAAAATTTCGAAGATTCTTTTTTTGGGATGGTATCGCCATACCATGCATCCTTCATGGTATGTTCCATCCTTTTCTTTATCATCGATTCCAGGCCTAAAAACGTGTGATGTTACTGTACTTCCCTGTCCCCCATAAATCCACCCGTCAGGGCCCCAAGTAAGACCATTTGCAATTGAGTGAGTATCTTCAAAACCGAAACCTGAAAGGTGAACTTCGGGATCACTGTCCGGCACATCGTCTTTATTTTTATCAGGATAGAAGAGCAGGAAAGGGGTGTGCATTATCCAGACTCCACCAGTGTCCGGTAGAACTGAGTTAGCAAGGTCAAGGCCTTCAGCAAAAGTTTTATGCAGATCATATTTGCCGTCAGCATCAGTGTCTTCGTGAATTGTGATCTTTGATCTGCCTGGATAATTTTTGGGTGGAGCTAGAGGAGCCTTGTCATATTTGCCGCGATAATATTTGTCGCGGCTTATCATTTTTAGTCCGGCCGGATAAGGATATTGCCTATACTGAGCTACCCAAAGCCTTCCCCTAGAATCAAAACTGAGTTGAGTGGGTTGGGAGATTTCAGGTTCGGTGAGAATCTGTTCCAGTTTCAGATCCTCATCCGTTACCATCATGTCGAAGCTTTCTTTTGGGCCAAGTGAGGTTCCTGGCATCAGTTCTTTGGCCTCACTGAGTACTCGGTTAGCTTCAAGAAATGTTTCGAACGTTGCCTCTGCTGGTCTTTGTGGAAGCGATTTTCCTGGTTTGATATTTTCTCCTAGAGTAAGGAATTCCCAGTCACCAGAAAAAACACATTCTAAGAAATAACCTTGAATGGAAGG
>CACJBM010000115.1 GCA_902591645.1 uncultured Verrucomicrobiota bacterium
TCGGCGATCCTTACATGTTCAGGGAAAGGTCCGCGGCAAAGGATTCAATTACTGTTGTTTTCAAGAATCTGATGGACCGGTACCATGATGTTTGCGAGAGGCGAGGACTTGACCCTGAAGATCCAAGCAATGTGAGCCGGTACTTTGATTTTGGCGGAGAAATCCTATTAGGTCATCTCAGGTACGGAACGTCTGGCGAATTTGAAGAGGGATCATGTCATCCGTTCCTCAGGAGCAACGAAACGGCCCTCAGCATGCGCTATTGGCAACTCAAAATTCTCAGGTAACCCACGCAAGAAAGGATTATCATCGACTCGCCGCTCGAGCTTGACCCAGCGGCAGATGAAGCGGCCCGAAGTGTTATTTATTAAACTTCCCTCTGGAAGTAGACCTAGCTTAGTAAGGATTTGAAATCCGTTGCAGATTCCGAGTAAGTACCCACCACCATCACGGAACCTCATAAGAGCATCTCCGACCCGCCGTTCAAGTTCGAGCTGCGCTAACCTACCAGCCATCACATAATCTCCGTAACTGAAACCTCCACTAAGAACAATCAATTGCGCAGATTCTAAACTTTTTTCATCGACGCAGGCAATGGGTAATATTTCAGTCGAAAAACCCGCCTCCTCTAAGGCTCGAGAGGTTTCAGCGTCACAATTCGTTCCAGGGAACTTTAATAATAGGGAGTGAGGACGTTTTTCCATGTCTCTTTGAGAGATTCTATTTCATTGTCTAAAATATTCGCACCTCCGCTCTTGAAGCGAAGGCTCTTATGGCTCGACTCTGTCCTACCGATGACAGCAAAAGCAGATTCAGAGAATATCTCCTGGATCCGATCAATAGATTCGGGCTCACATTCGATGAGAATTCTCGACGATGACTCTGCGAATAACCTCTGAGCGTCATTCACGTTCCCGCTGACTGGCAACGAGTCGAGATCTATTTCCATCCCGGCCACCATCGAAAAAGCCATCTCTGCCGCTGACACTGCCAATCCACCCTCAGAAACATCATGAGCGGCAAGAATGAGACCCTCACTCACGGCCAGATGATATGCTCGGTAAGAATTCAGCGCCGCTTCAAAGTCAGTGTCAGGCACCTTGTCTCCTGTCAGATCTTTGATCCTCGCATATACGCTCCCGCCCATTGCAGAGTCAGTCGTTCCAATGACTGCTATGAGTGAATCAGTCCTACGGACAGAGGATCCGGTAACGTTCGCCTCATCCTCAATGACACCCATTCCACTAATGAGACAAGTCGTAGGGATAGAAACTGCACCGTCATCAGTTTCAAAGTAATTATAAAAGGAGTCCTTGCCTGAAACAAAAGGCGCTCCGTACGCCTCGGCCGCTTCGGCCATCCCTTTGCAAGTTTCAACGAGCATCCCCAGCTCTTCCGGATTGTCCGGATTACCTACACAGAAATTATCAAGGAGAGCTATCTTATCTGGGTTAGAACCGGAAACGACCAGAGAACGGACACATTCATCGACGGTCCCCTTACCCATGGCCAGTGGGTCCGTCTTGCCCCATTCCGGCAATAGAGCGAGGCCCATTGCCATGAGTTTCTTGCTATCGTCTATCCTCACCACTGAAGCGTCCTGAGGAGCATCCCCCTCAGCTCCAGCGAGAGGCTTAAGCAAAGTATTTCCCTGAACTTCATGGTCATATTCACGTATGATTGGCTCTCGTGAACCTACCGCAAAGTCGCCAAGAACTGACAAAAGATCATCACTAAGACTATCACTGCTCCAATCATGCTCAATGGCTGATGGGACTTGGTACCCGGAACTTAAGTGTCGGACCGGCGCATCATGTAGTCGGGAATTATCAAGCTCACAAACGAGGTCCCCATTGTGCCAAACCTTCAATATCCCTGACTCATCTGAATCTCCAATCTCAGTCAGCTCAGTCTCATAAATCTGAGCAAGCTCAATGAGCTGCGGCATTGATTCTTCTTTGACGGCGAGGACCATCCTTTCCTGACTCTCGGACAAAAAGATTTCCCAGCTCGTCATTCCTGGCTCCTTGAGGGGCGCTCTCTCGAGGTAAAGGTTCCCTCCCACCTCACTAAGCATTTCACCTGCAGCACTCGAAAAGCCTCCTGCTCCACAATCTGTCACGAACACTATTAGCCCCTTCTTCCTCGCCTCAATGACAAAGTCAGCGGCCTTCTTCTCTTCGATCGGATTACCAATTTGCACGGCCTGCTGATCCTCTTCGTGACTCTCAGTGTCCAGAGCCATTGACGAAAAGGTCGCGCCCTTGAGACCATCTCTTCCGGTCCTACCCCCGACCGCAATGACCTTGAGCCCTGAAGACATTTCTTTATCAATGTCAGTGATCGGTATGAGTCCCGCGGTCCCACAAAAGACTAACGGATTGTATATGTAAGAGGGATCAAATTGTATTGCCCCGCTAATGGTTGGTATGCCCATGCGGTTCCCGTAATCACGGACGCCTCTCACTACTCCCCTCATTATCCCAAGAGGATGAATGACATCGTCCGCTTTGATTGTTTGAGGATCCGTGTCAGGCGGCCCAAAACAAAAAATATCACAACTCGCAATTGGCTTGGCCCCTTTTCCCGCGCCCAAAATATCTCGTATCACACCACCCAGACCGGTATTGGCTCCAGCATAAGGCTCGATGGCCGAGGGATGGTTATGCGTTTCCAATTTTAGACAAATCGCTTGCTCATCATCGAGTCGAATAAAACCAGCATTATCAACGAAACAGCCAAGAACAAATCCCGGTTTCCTTTCCATTATCCGCTCAGTGACTTCCTTGATATAAGTCTTGAATAGCCCATCAATAACTTCTTCCCCTTCAGAGCCCGAATGCTCGATCCGAGCCCCGAAGATCCGATGCTTACAATGCTCGCTCCAGGTCTGGGCAATGCACTCCAGTT
>CACJBM010000116.1 GCA_902591645.1 uncultured Verrucomicrobiota bacterium
GTAAAAAAATAACATTTTTTGTCTGGTTTTAGTTAACAGAACACGCCCTTTGGTAGTATAAACTCACCATGCCAAAAACTTATCTGGGTATTTTAACTGCCCTCTCATTAATTATTAGTTCTTCTGCCGCTCTGGCAAAATTTGAATTTAAAAAAGGTGATTCAGTTTGCCTCATAGGAAATAGCTTGCCTGATCGATTCAACCATGACGGCTGGTTTGAAGCTGTTCTGCAAAGCGAACTTAAAGGGAAGGAAGTAAGATTTCGTAATCTTGGTTTCACTGGTGACACGGTCAAAGAAAGGCCAAGAAATCAAGGTTTCCCTTCGCCCGAAAACTATTTAAAGATTTGCGAAGCTGATGTTATTTTTGCTTTTTTCGGATACAACGAATCGTTCAAAGGAGAAAAGGGTCTGGAATCTTTCATGAACGACTTGTCGGGAATGATTGACAATTACACTAAACTAAAACCTAACGGTGAATCCGCTCCTCGAATTGTATTATTCTCTCCAATTGCACACGAAAATCTAAACAGTCCAAATTTGCCGGACGGTAAAGCTAATAATGTTCGGTTAGAGGAATACTCAAAAGCTATCAAGGCAGTAGCTGATAAAAAAAGCGTAACATTTGTTGATCTTTTTAATCCGACTAAGGGGCTCTATTCAAAATCCAAGGAAGCACTCACAATCAATGGAGTGCACCTCAACGCACTGGGCAATCGTCACGTTGCCCAAGTAATCGCTGAGGGTCTTCTGGGCAAAACAGTGAAGGTCGAAGACGACATGGAAAAATTACGTCGCTCAGTGACCTACAAGAACTGGTTCTGGTTCAATAGGTACCGAGCAACTGACGGCAATGATGTGTGGGGAGGCCGGTCAGGACTAAAATTCGTGGATGGACAGAGCAATGCGGATGTCCTTCGTCACGAATTGAAAATGTTAGATGTGATGACCGCTAACCGCGATCCAAAGATTTGGGCAACTGCGCTAGGCTCAAATTTTACAGTGGATGATTCTAATGTGCCTGCAGCGGTCCCTGTTAAATCAAATATCGGAGGAAAGAGCCGAAGCTCAAACAAAAGCAAAGAAGGTAATGCGATTTATTCGAGTCCTGAGGAAACCTTAAAAAAATTAAGAGTTCCTGAAGGATTCAAAGTGAATCTTTTTGCTCACGAAAAAATGTTCCCCGAATTGGTAAATCCTGTCCAAATGTCAGTCGACACTAAGGGAAGGCTCTGGGTCGCAGCGTGGAAAACTTATCCGAAATGGGAGCCTCTAAAAGAAATGTCAGACCGTCTCCTGATCCTCCCGGATGAGGACCGTGATGGAGTAGCCGATAAGGCAATTACCTTTGCCAAGATACACAACCCGACCGGTTTTGAGTTTTGGAATGGTGGGGTCCTTGTCGGATCAGCACCTGACATCTGGTTTCTAAAAGACACTGATGGTGATGATGTTGCAGATGTCCGCGTTAAAATGCTAGGAGGCATTGACTCAGCTGATACTCACCACGCAATGAACAACTTCCAGTATGGTCCTGATGGGGGTCTTTATTATCAGAGAGGAGTGTTCCACGTTAGTAATGTGGAAACGCCATGGACGACACCTCACAAGTCAGGTGCTTCAGCTATGTATCGGTTCAATCCTAGGACCTTTACTTTTAGCCAGCACGCTGGAAACAGTCCAAATCCTCACGGGATTTCCTTTGACCGTTGGGGATACCATTATGCCACTGACGGTACCGGTGGCAGGTCTTATCAAGTCGTTCCTAAAGGCAACGGTTTCGCCATGCGGGGCCTGCTAAAGAAAGAGGTCAGGCCAGTAGCATCTAGCGGCATCATTTCCAGTGCCAACTTCCCGGATGATAAGCAACAAAGCTTTATGCTATGCAACACCATCGGTTTCCTAGGACTCAAGCACTACAAGCTGACAAGGAATCCAGAAACTGGTGAAGTGAATGGTCAACCACTAGGAGATCTTTTCGTTTCTGATGATCGAAACGTTCGTCCGTCTGATGCTGATTTCGGATCCGATGGTGCCCTATATGTGTCTGACTGGCACAATGTCATCATTGGTCACATGCAGCACAATGTTCGTGACCCTAACCGCGATCATAATCATGGCCGTATCTATCGAGTCGTTAACACTGCAAAGCCTCTGCAAAAGCCAGTAGCGATTGACGGTGAACCAATCAATGCCCTTCTCAATAATTTAAAGCACCCAATCGATGGGGTTCGTTACCGCACACGCATTGAGCTTAGCGAACATCCGACAGATTCTTTAGTCGCAGCAATTAGTAAATGGGTATCCAATTTCGACGCGAAAAATCCAAACGAAGCTCATCATATGCTAGAAGCTCTGTGGGTCCTACAAGCTCATAATGTCAAAGATGACAAGCTGATGGGAACACTACTAACGAGCGGAGACCCTAATGTTCGTAGAGCTGCAAAAACTGTTCAGCACTTTTGGTACAATGTCGATTTTACCCGCGGAGGCGGCGCATTGGCAAAGGTCAAGGAGGACAAAGCACCTGAGCCGAAGGTCGTTGTTAAAGGCGATCAAACAATCGTTGATCTAGCGGCAATACCTCACCAGCTAAAATACAACTTAACAAATTTCTCTGTGAAAGCAGGGAGCAAAGTAAAAATCACGTTCTTAAATCCAGATGTGATTCCTCATAACCTCCTCATTGTCGAGCCTGGTTCCAAAGCGGAAATTGGAAACCAAGCAATTGCAATGGGAGCAGAAGCAGTTAAGAAAGCGCCAACTAATTCAAAGATCCTGCATGGCACTAAAATGCTAGAAGCGGGCCAAAAAGAAACACTCGAATTCAATGCACCCTCCAAGCCTGGAGATTACGAATTTATTTGTACTTTCCCTGGCCACTGGGCAGTGATGAACGGAA
>CACJBM010000117.1 GCA_902591645.1 uncultured Verrucomicrobiota bacterium
ACCGCGAAGTTGTTTACGAGTACCGCAACGAAGTCATTGCTAGTGCAAATCCCAGAGAAATAATTTTTGCAGCCATTGATGAATCCATTCCGAACAAAGTGCTTACGTTCCTAGATGACCCTAATCCTGACAATGATCCTGACTATGAAGGCCTAATTAGTTGGGCCAACTCTAATTTTCCAATCGGTCTGCACCGAGACGATCAGAACATAATAGGAAAAGAACCTGAAGAGGCTTCAGATTTCCTGATAGGTAAAGTTAAAGAACTCTATGAACTTAAAACTCAGCACGAAGAACCTGACCATTTAGATAACCTTGAGAGATCAGTAGTCCTTGGGTCAATTGATCGATTGTGGCAGGAGCACCTATATAACATGGATGCTTTGAGAGAAGGTGTTGGCCTCAGAGCTCATGGACAAAAAGATCCGCTAATCGAATATAAGACTGAAGCATACTCAGTGTTCAAAGAGGTATGGGCCGACATGAAGGCAGAAATACTCATTAACCTGTTCCGCAGCACAACTAACATTGAAGCTTTCCAAGATTTTTTAAGAAATCTACCTATGAATCAAGGGCGAGGCGATGAAGAAAGCCCTGCAGTCGGACAATCAACCAATACAACAAATTCACCACAAAGCGCGGACCCTGAACTCGAGCCACAAATAACAATTCCCGTAACACGGTCTGCGCCTAAGGTCGGCAGGAATGAGCCGTGCCCTTGTGGCAGCGGCAAAAAGTTTAAACAATGCTGCGGCAGAGGCGGTTAATTATTCTTTTATAAAAAATTTCCTAAATCATTAAATTCCAAGTCCAATGCTAAAGAAAAGTAAGAGAATTAAATTGCTTATATGCGTTTTAATCTCTCTCGCATCACTTGGCATTGCCACGGCTCAAAGTGGTCCAGTCAAATTAGAACTTGTATCAGACTCTGGCTCAGTGAGCCCTGGCCTTTCCTTTAAAGTCTCCGTGAAGGCTACAATTGCTAAGGACTGGCACATTTACTGGACCGGACCTGGTGAGAATGGTCTACCGACAGAAGTCTCTTGGACTGTCCCGGATGGATTTGAAGCTTCACCAACAGAGTACCCCGCACCACACAAAACCGTTCAATCGTTCCCAGGAATCACCCTAACCAGTCACACTTACGAAAAAACAGTATATTTCACCACTAACATCACTGCTCCAAATAACATTGACGAACTCAAAACAATCAAGGTCCTCGCCTCAGTTGACTGGCAAGCATGTAAGGAAACTTGCTTACCTCCAGTAACGACTCCCCTCTCAATTGATCTTAACATTGGGCCAGCCACTGCGACTCTAGAAAGTGAATCCATTCTCTCTGATTGGAACAAATCTCAATCACAACTGCCCCTCATAAAAGCGCTAGCACGCACCGATTTCGGACACTTAGAAATCTCAAGCAAGCTCAGTGAGGAGATGCAGAACCAAATCGGCACGGATCCATATTTGATGTTATCCGACAGTTCCATCATCAAAGAAAGTGACGGGCTAATGATGGACTTAGAAAACGATGTACTCACCCTCTTTGCACCGCTCGAAGATGAGTCCTATGAAATCAAAAATTCGTTACAAGGGTTCCTTCTTAGCAGTGATGGCAGTAAAGCTTTTTGGCTGACTACTGAATCTCTAACAATTGATGAGAATCAGACTGTCTCGGAAACTTCGAAATCATACCCAAGCATCGACAGCCCTGAAGCTGAACCTTACAGGAAAGCTATCGACGAACTGACAAAAAATAATCAAACAAAGAAAGGCTCTTTCTGGCTAATGCTACTCTTTGCTTTTCTCGGAGGCATTATACTGAATCTGATGCCTTGCGTGTTCCCAGTCCTTGGAATAAAGATTCTAGGGTTCGTACAACAGTCAGGTAACGACAAACGTAAGATCAGACTCCACGGCTGGTCATTCGCATCTGGAATCTTCATTTCTTTATGGCTTTTAGTGAGCATTCTGTTTTTAGTCCGCAATAGCGGGGAGAGCGCCGGCTGGGGATTCCAATTTCAGCATCCCTGGTTTGTTCTGATACTCATCGCCATAATGTTTTCGTTTTCCCTCAATTTGTTTGGGCTTTTTGAAATTGGCACATCATTAACTGGGGCCGGCAGTAAGCTTCAGAGCAAGGAAGGTCTATCTGGAAGTTTCTTCTCCGGCATACTAGCAGTACTCGTTGCAACGCCCTGCACAGGCCCTTTCATGGGGCCCGCACTAGGCTTTGCTCTGTCAGGCCCAGAGCTTCAAGGGTACGCACTATTCACTTCGCTTGCCGCGGGACTGGCCCTGCCATACGTAGTACTCGCATACATGCCAAAACTAGTGGAGTTGCTTCCTCGGCCCGGCAAATGGATGGAAACATTCAAACAATTCATGGCCTTCCCGCTACTAGCGACAGTGATCTGGCTACTTAACATACTCGGTAAAGCAACTGGATTATTATCCGTGATATGGACCCTGTTAGCTTTAGTTATTCTTGCATTAGGACTATGGATTTACGGTAAGTACTCCAATCCTCTTGGCAGCAAACCCACAACAAAGTGGTTAGCAAGAGCGTCACTTTTATTGTGCTGCTTTGTATGTTTTAAAATCGCCCAGAATGTGATCCAATCGGATTCTGTGATCGCTGATGATACAAGCAGCAAGACCGTACATGGACTCACTTACGAACCTTTCGACCCAATAGTTGCGCTCGAACATGTGAAGAACGGCAAAAACGTTTTCATAGACTATACTGCCGTGTGGTGAGCGGTCTGCAAGACCAATGAACAGTTTGTTCTCCACAGTAAAGAGGTCAGCGAAAAGATTAAAGAACTTGGAATTATAGCGATGATCGCTGACCAATCAGATAAAGACAATTGGATCCTTAGCGAATTTCTTGATA
>CACJBM010000118.1 GCA_902591645.1 uncultured Verrucomicrobiota bacterium
TGATGTGATCACTCTGAGGCCAAGTGTCTGCTCTTCGTTCCTTGGAGTTCTTCCATGAATCTTGAACAGTAGCGTGAACTGTTTTAGGGGCGGTTAAACCGAGAGCTTTCCAGGTTGCATCAAAAACATGACATCCGATGTCTCCGGACCAACCAGTTCCGAAGTCCTGCCAAGCACGCCACTTGCTTGGATGATAAATTTCCGGGGCGTAAGACCTTTCAGGGGCCGTGCCTAACCATAGGTCCCAATTCAATTGTGACGGAGCAGAATATTTTTTTTCTGGTCTAGGACCAACTAGTCTATAGCTGTCAATTGCTCCTGGCCGATTGGAACAGAGGTAAACGTGTTTAATTTTTCCAATTAATCCGTTCTTCACGTAATGAACTCCCATCCGATCACCGAAACCTGAAGCGGCCTGTGTGCCGAGTTGAGTTTTTACTCCTGTTTTTTTGGTCGCTTCAGTTAAGGCTCTCACTTCTGCGACGTCGTGGCATAGAGGTTTTTGGCAATAGACATGTTTTTTTGAACGGACCGCATTAATCGCAATTGGAAAGTGCATATGGTCTGGAACGGTGACGTTCACTGAATCTATTTTGTCTCCTTCTTTTGCAATGAGCTCTCTCCAATCAGTATATTTCCTTGCCTCGGGAACTTCCTTAGCGACCCTGTCTAGATGATTTTTATCAACATCACAAATTGCTACGATCTTTGTGTTTGAGTGTGAACTAATATTCTTATAATCGTTATATCCCATCATTCCACAAACGACTGTAGAAGGCGCAGTAGGAATTTTAAAGGCGATAGCTAAATGTACTCCCCCAACAGCGCTCATAAGGGAATGAATGAGGCTAAACATCATCATCACCCAAAGCTTATCCGTTAAGAGATAAGATGTGGCCGCTGGAAGGATTAACATCGCAATTACCAAAATCGCCCCAACTGAAGTAAATGCCGACACAACTACAACTGACAACATGCACATCAAGAGATAATGAACTAGCCTAGGGCTAATTCCTATCGTCGCTGCCAAATTGGGATCAAAGGAGCTTACAAGTAATTCTTTATAGAATAAAACAATCAAGCCTCCAACAACGAGAACGACAATACCCATCGTCAAAGCGACTCCAGGCAATCCCATGATTATTTTTTCTTTTGAAGATAAAAAATCAAGTTTTCCAAAGAGCACACAATCTAAATCCAAATCAGTATGACTGCCGTGCAATGATATAAGAATTACTCCAACAGCAAACATTGTAGAAAAAGTAATCCCAATAGCAGCGTCCTGCTTGATCCGGGTCCGAGAATGCAACATCTCAATGATTAATGTTGTAATGACTCCAGCCACTAGTGCCCCAACGAACATTGGAGCCTCCGACTTTGAGCCAGTAAGAATAAATGCAATGGCTATGCCGGGAAGGACACTGTGGCTAATAGCATCCCCGACCAAAGAAATACGCCTTAATACGAGATAATTACCAACTAGACCACACGCAGCAGTAACAAAAAAGGCCATTGCTAATATGGGCCAATATGCCGAAGCGTGTCTTTCCCAAGGCTCTATAAATATTTGATAAAAACTCATGCACTTGCTCTCCCCGGGATAGGCTTACCGTGAGGATCTTCCTGCGGATAATTCAGATAAGACTCTAGCTCAGCAACATCCTTTTCACTTAAAAAGTGCTCCACCTTTTCCGCGTCATCATGCACATGATCAGAAGCATAATCAGCTTCATTAGTTAAATAAAGTTCCCATAATCTATGATTACGAACGACTGATCTAGCTTTATTAAATCCCTCAGTAGTTAAGCTGACATTTTCGCCTTCCAACTTAACCAGTCCGGATCTTTTCATGCCTTTAATTTCTTTAACTATCTCCGCCTTAGACATTTTCCGATGACTAGCAAGGTCCTTAATTAATATTGCATTCCCTGAACCTTCTAGCCCCCTACTCTCCAGTACATGATAGATGGATTTAAGAGAATTCTCTTCGCGGACCTTTTTGACTCGAGCGCGATATCTTAACCACTTAGTGAATCTGCCATACTTGGGAGAAAAGAGGTATGCCATGGTAAAAATTGAACTCGCAGAAAGGACCATAAAAGGCCCAGTAGGCAGATTACTTCCAAGGAATGAAAAAAATACACCAGTGATGGCAGATAACATACCAACGCCCATAGCTATCCATAGCATCCGATGCATTCGATCGACTAGAAGATACGCTGTGGCCGCTGGCGTTACTAGCATCGCTGAGACTAAAACAACACCAACGGCCTGAAGAGAAATAACAATAGTAAAGGCCAAAAACATTTGAAATAAAGCTTCCAGAATTCTCACAGGAAAACCTATTGAGACCGCAAATTGTCGATCAAAACTTATCGCAAGAAAAGGTCGGTAGAGAAGACCAAATAATATAATGGTCGAAATGACAACGACTCCCATTGTAATGACATCATGACGATCTAAAACAGCAACGTCACCAAACAGGTATGATTTTAGACCCGTAATTTTGGAGGCTCCTTCGTTATTCTGTATTATACGAATAAGGCAAAGTCCTATAGCAAAGAATGAGGCGAGAACTATCCCAAGAGCCGCGTCTTGCTTAATGCGAGTAGTTCTTTTGATTGCTTCTACTAAAAGTGATCCCGCTAAGCCTGCTAGAGTCGCTCCGATCAGTATAGCAACTGGATTCTTACTCATACTCCACAAGAATCCTAAAGC
>CACJBM010000119.1 GCA_902591645.1 uncultured Verrucomicrobiota bacterium
GAAGTTCTTTATTCGGACGATCCGCATATACTGACTCGGTTTTGGAGAACAGAGAGGGCGGAAAAGGTTAACGGTCATTGGGAAGCTAATGTCCCGATGATTGGAGTATCCAAGGCTGTTTATGTGTTGGCGAATGTTTATTATAAACTTGAGAGAGGAGTTGATGTTTACCCATCAATCAAACCTGCACCGAAGACCTTTGGTATAACTTCCGAAATGAAATTGCTGAGACAAGAGGCTCGAAATAATAAAAGCCGAACTCCTGTCCGGGTAATCCAGGCGAATTTTGATTCGTACGAGGATTGGTACAGGCTCGAGTGGAAGAATCCGAGTTGGTGGAGTGCTTACACAAGAAAAATCAAAGACCCTCAGCACATTGCTCCTGTCGGTGCAAATCTTGTAATGGATGTAAAGTCTGAGAAGGGAGGGGTCATTTTCTTTGAAATTAAAGACAATGGTTGGAATGCTTTCCCTCGAAAGCTTAAGGGTAATTATTATGCCAGAGTCGATTTTGACGGTTCCACTGATTGGCAAAAGCTTTCAGTTAGCCTTGGGGATTTTAAACCGATCGATGCAAGAACTAAATTGCCGCTCATGACATGGGAAAGGGTCACTGAATTGGGTATTCGTGGGCGCATCGCTGTGGAAATTAAAGGCGAGAGAGTAGAATTTCCCAAAGTGGCCAGTGAATATAGGTGGCCAGAACCCAGAGAGATCAAAAATCTCCGCTGGGAGGGTGGCAAATATCCCTAACTTTGAATTTATCTGAAGCCGGATTTTTAATGATTTCCATCTAATGAATTTAAGTCCATCATTAAGAATATGAAAAATTTGCTAACTTGTTTATTTTGTTGGATTTCCTTAACCTTTTACATTTGCGCAAAGCCTGAGGCATTTGAGGTGAATGATGCTCTTTTTAAGGAACTTCCAGGCGGAAAGGAAGCTGATGGTATCCTCGGAGACTTTATTCTAAGGAATGACAAAGTGGAGGCTGTAATTTCACAGAATGCGCCTTTCAGAAAAGCGAACATGGGAACTTTTTGGGGTGCGAGTGGCACAACTCAGGGTTGTTTATATGATCTTGATTTGAGGGGGGCTGATAATGATCAAATTACGATATTTGCACCGCTCGGACTCAGGGGTGGAGTTTCTTATGTGAGGGTCGCGGAGGATCGTCCGCAAGGTGAGGCTGCTATCGAGACGGTCATTACTGCGGCTAAGGGAGCAGGTCTATATACTAAGCATCTTTACAGGATCCGTGAGAACTGGAATGGAATTATGATTACGACACTCATTCGGAACGAAACCAAGCTCGAGCGTAAGGTGAAATTGAATGACTCATGGACTAAGTTCGGATCTGAAGGGCGTGCCGGAGATGTTCGGTGGGCCGACTCTGTCGACCCTGCCGATGGTCGTGGGTACGCTTATCGATGGGAGTGGAAAGAGGGTAAGAAGCCTAGTGAAATTACTTTGTCCGCTGGGCAGGAAATTACTGTTGAGCGGTTCCTTGCAGTGGGGTCTTCGCCGCTCTCAGCGGTCAGTGAGATTCTTAAACGTTCAGGTGACACAGGCTCACTGAGTGGTAAGGTCGTTGGGGTAGGAAATGAAAAGATTTCCGGGGTTCAGATTCTTGCGAAGGTGAACGGAGGGGCTGTGAATGGATACACTGAAGAGGATGGGTCTTTTTCTTTTTCGTTTCCGAAGGGGAAAATATATGATCTTAGTTTTAAAGATACTGGAAGAGTCACTCAGTCTGAGCCCTTTGATTTAAAGGGTAAAGTTTCAGATGAAAAACAAATAAAATTACCGCCTCAGAGTGCAGTTGTTTTTGATATTAAGGATGATGGAGGAGTTTCGATCCCATGCAAAGTACAGTTCAACGGTGCGGGTAAGACCAAGGCCCCTAACCTCGGACCGAACAATCGTGCTCATGGTTGCGTTGATCAGTATCAATCTGAGAGAGGTGACTTTAGAGTCGCTGTGCCTCCTGGAACGTACAGAGTTGTGGTCACTCATGGGATGGAATTCTCTCATATCGAAAGAGAGGTCACTGTAGATCCAGGTAAAAAGTTAAGTTTTAGTGGTGTGCTAAAAAGGGTAGTGGACACGACGGGTTGGGTGAGTACGGACTATCACAATCATTCGACTCCTAGTGGGGATAATACCTGCGGAACAGCGGATCGCGTTATTAATATGGCCGCTGAACATCTGGAATTTGTTCCGACGACCGAGCATAACCGCATCTTTGACTGGGCGCCTACGATCGCGTCTCTTGGTCTTGAATCATTCATGTCAACGGTCCCGGGCATTGAATTGACTGGGTCCGGGGCTCATTTTAATGCTTTTCCATATAAGCCTGATCCCAAGAAGCAGGATGGAGGCGCTCCTCAATGGTCAAAGGATCCAAGGCTCACCGCGATAACTCTTCGGCACTTGCAAGATTCGGACCCTGACCGTTGGGTCCATATCAATCACCCGAGTATGGAAGAGAATTTTGTGGACTGGAACGGGGACGGTCTCATTGATGGTGGATATGCGAACTTGGGGACAATGCTTGATGGGCTCGAAACTCAAAACTATCT
>CACJBM010000120.1 GCA_902591645.1 uncultured Verrucomicrobiota bacterium
TTGTGAGAGCCTGATCCTGGCAGTCTCTACCGGATCCGGAATGGTAGGGACAGAAGGTACTAATTCAGTCTTAATATCTTGCACTAGAACCGCTTCCGTTTTTCCCTGCCTGATAATAAACTTTTTACCTGAAGATATACCGGCAAATGATTCAGTATGACCGGAGGGCCACCGGACCTTCACCGAATTAATCTCACCCGAAGCACCAAGACCAAAGTGTAACCACTTACTTGATTGACTCAAAAAACTATCCCCGGCATAAAGAGTACGAAAGAGGGTCCGAGATCCAACCTTCATTTCAACCTTAGCCCCCACTGGGTCCCGCGGACAATTCTTTTCAGGATCTCCATAGAGCCGTAATTTCACCCAACGGTTACCGGTCCTAAGATCATTCCTTAACAATCGAAGCCGAGGAGCCGTCCGGTTCGTAACACAATAGTCGGGGTCACCATCATCATCTAGATCAGTGATAGCAAGGCCACGGCCATCATCGAGGAAATCCAGACCAAGAGAATAAGAAATTTCAGTAAATTGACCATTACTGAGGTTGTAAAATGCAGAATTACGTTCATTACCACTGAAAGAATTCCCTGACCGAATTCGGCTAGCGAGTTGGGAGAAAGAATCCAAGTACGAGCTGTCAGGATCACTCGTCTGAGATAGGGGTGATTTCGACACGACCTGCCGCCAGTAAAAGCTTCACAAATCACCAGAGTCCTGCTGCGTAATAAATCCATTTGCCACATAGATGTCCTGATAACCGTCACCATCCATGTCCCCTAGCCTTGATGACCATGCCCAGCGCCCGACGCTGACCCCAGCACTGAGACTAACATCACTGAAAGAACCGTTGCCTATATTTTTGTATAACGAATTCCCGCGCGCGTGTCTCCTGTAATAGTCCTTTGTTATTTTATCAGCTCCCTTATGAAAACGATCTTGTGAACTTATCCTGTGCCCCGCAGAGGAAAACATATTGCCCACATAAAGATCAGGCTTTCCGTCATTGTCATAGTCTCCCCACGAAACAGACATGCCTGGACCCACATCAACTACTCCCGCCTCCTCGGCAACGTCCTTAAAACGAATCCTTGATCCCTCGTTCTTATAAAAATTATTTCGCCCAAAATCATTTGCCACATAAAGGTCAAGGTCTCCGTCATTATCATAGTCCTCCCATGAAGAGGCATAACTAAACCTACGATTATTTTCATCGAGACCTTCTTTCTTAGTCACATTACGAAATGCCCAATTACCATCGTTGCGAAAGAGTGCATTCCTACCCCCGTTATTTGCATCGTGGTAAGGAACTGGCCTTGCAAAGAGATGATGCCTATTGACTCCGGGTCTCTTATTATAGCAACAAACATAAAAATCGAGATCTCCATCAACGTCATAATCAGCTGCTGATATTGAGTAAGGAACAGCCGCAGGAAGAACCATAGAAGCGCGCTTAGTAAAATTGCCTTCCCCGTCATTATCCATGATAACGACACCATCAAGGACACCTGAAATTAAATCCTGGTCCCCATCATTATCCAGATCAACGAAAAGGTTACCATGGCAGGAGTCTAGGAAATTTGTTCCTGATGCCACTGATCGGTCCTCGAAAGTTCCGTCAACATTTTTGATATAAAGACGGTTCGGCAACCCACCAGGCTGAGCCACATACATATCATCCCGCCCATCGTTATTAATGTCCGCAACGGCTACTCCTTGCCAACCTCCAACATCGATACCCGTCAACATTTCCAATCGCCCGGTCCAATGGTCCTGTCCTCGATAAAATTGTTCAGTAAATTCAGGGACTTTACCTAATGAGGACTGAGTCACATCAACAAACTGTCCGATCGATGAATAAACAGCACGAAAAGAACCGTCCACTCTGAGAAGTTTCATCTCACCCGATTCAAGATCCCACTTTAAATTTAGGGTTCCTTTTAATTCACGAAAAACTCCATCATGCCTACCGGCAAAATGTACAATCGCCTCACAGATCACTTTCTTCTTTCCCGAATCTTCAATACCAACAACCTTAAAGTTTGAACGTTCGACTCGACCCCTCAGTGCATGGTCATCAAGAAGTTCACTCATTGACTCTGAAAGCACAGTCTTAGTTTTTGGTTCATTCTTAGGACTAAAAAGAAGGACCTTTCCTCGCTCAAAGGATTCCGGAACTTTGGGGCACATGAAGGACGCGCCTTCAAAGTCCGGAGAACACAATGAATTTATATAAATCTCCCAACCCTCATTATTGATGAGCTTTTTACTTAACGCTTTAAGAGAAGAAACAATTTCATTATTCCATTCCTCAATTTTCCATCCACCGTCCCCCGGATCATAGGAAGGAACCTCTGTCTCAGTCCCTGGCACTACAGGAGCATTATCTCCTTCAATTTCCATGACCTCAGACCCTGAACTTTTTATTTCTTTCTTTTTACATGAAATAAGAAAAGGCGAGAAGAACAGTAAAACTGTTACCAAAGATCTGAAAAGAAATAGCACTGGATATAATTTATCCCACAAAGAGCACCTGCAAAGCAGGAAACAATCACTG
>CACJBM010000121.1 GCA_902591645.1 uncultured Verrucomicrobiota bacterium
GTTTCGGATCGACGATCTGGCCGAGGGTGACGTTCGGGTTCGGGCTCGTCTGTCTGGTCAACGCGACAAGTGGATCGAGAATGTGGAACTCGGCCAGGACGCCATTGCGATCACGATGGAGTCGGCCACCGGCAAGGAACTGGAAGCGCAGCGCCCCGCCAGCAGTGCCTTTGCCCAGCTGACATTCGAGAGCCCGCGCGACAGGTTGAACTTCAAGATGATGTGCGCCTACTGCCACCAGATTGGAACACCGGCTTTTCGGTCGCCTGAACAACCGGTCGACTGGGAGACCATGATTACGAGAATGGATGGATTTGGTGGCCTCTATCCCCATACCAAGAAGACGATTGTCCAGCGTATCATCGACACCTACAAGGACGATGCGGTCGATAGCTGGCCCGAGTATGTCCCGCCGCCGGCACCGACTGGCATGGTGACAAAGGCGAAGATCACCGCATGGGAGTTGGGGGAGGAGTATGTGGGCTCATTCCACGATCTCGAAGTGGGGGATGACGGCCTCGCCTACGTGGTCCACATTGGCAAGCAGTATACGGCCACCCTCGATCCGAAGACCGGGGAGCGGATTTACTATCGCCTGCCCCGCGGCTCGCACGGTCCACATTCCATCGAGCCGGACAATGAAGGACAGATGTGGCTGACACTTTGCGTTAGCGGCGAGATGGCGAAATTCGATCTTCAAACGAAGGAGTACACGATCACTTCCAGCGCCGAACCGCCCGCTGATCGAGGCTCCTGGCCACACACGTTGCGGGTCGATCCCAAGGACCCGAAAGGACTCATTTGGTACACCGATGCCGGCCGTAACTCGGTCTTCCGGTTGCACCCAAAGACACTCGAGCGGAAGGAGTATCATCTGCTTGAAGCCGGCCAGGTGAAAGCCGGAGGGAAGGGCGAGTCGCGCGGGATTACTCCCTACGGTCTCGATTACTCTCCGGTCGACGGAATGATCTGGTACTCCAAGCTCAACGGCAATCGCATCGGCCGGATCGATCCGAAAGTTCCGGGCGGTGACGTCACGGAGTGGAATCCACCGTTTCGCGGGCCGCGTCGGCTCCACGTTGCCCCGGACGGCATGGTGTGGGTGCCGGGGTTCGGTTCCGGCGTGTTCGGCAAATTCGACCCCAAGACAGAAGAATGGACGACCTATCCGCTGCCCGACTATATCAACCAGATTCCCTACGCTCTTAACGTCGCTCCTGACGGCATGGTCTGGATCTGCGGCACCCACAACGACACACTATACCGCTTCAACCCGGAGACAGAATACCTCATCGAGTTTCCGCTGCCATTTCGAGTCAGCTACACCCGCGAGATCGAGTTCGACAAGGATGGCAACGTCTGGACCAGCACGAGCGGGCCGGCGCGGCACATGGAGAACGCCTGCGGCACCCTCATCAAGCTGGAGATTCCCGAGGGTATCAAGGAATCCGGTGGCATGAAGCTGACGCCGATCGAGCTCAGCCCGGAGGAGCAGGGAGTGCAGTCGGTCGCGGCGCAGCAGGAGGAAGCTAAGAAACTCGGTGCCCTCCTCGCTAAGATCGAGGCTCGCGCGCTGCCCAAGGAATATCATGGCGAGTCTCATCAGGAGTATGTCGACCGGATCATGGGAGGATTGACCGACGACCAACGCGGGCACGTGGGACGTCTGTTCAACAAGCGTCGCAAGGCCGAGGTGGGGATGGAGAATGCCGGGCATTCTTTCGTCCGGATTCTCGACTATGTTGCGAATGGAGGGCGAAGCACGGAAATTCCCGCCGAGCCTGGCCCCGGTACACCTTCGCAGCCCAAGCCGTCCGGGAACTCGATCGGGGAACGCGGAAAGTCGCCGAGGGAGATGGAATCGGGCAAGGACATTATCAAGGTGATCCAATCCGGAAAGTTCGATTCGTCTCCCTTTGATGCGGTGGATCTGGCCCTGAAGCAAAAGGATCCCAATGCCCGTGGTTCGGCTCTTTCGGCCGCATTCGGGCGACTGGGAGGTGGTGCCGGGGGCATTGAACTCGAAGATGTCGTGAAGCGCCTGAATTCGCTGAAGAGCGAGAGAAACAAAGACTTTGCAATTAATGGGATGGCCCACGGTCTGGCCTCGTCCGATCCGGAGGTGGCTTTGAAATGGGCCAACAAGATTTCAGACAAAGGGTTTCGCGACATCGTGTTAGCGAACCTGAATCGACGGATCGAAAAGCAGCCTTCCCGTCCGCCAAAAAAGAAAAAAGGGGAAGGCTCCACTTTGCCGGCCGAGTCGATAGAAAAGAAAACCGGCATCCACCGGCTCGACAGCTCCCTCCGGGCGCCCTTTGATGCCTTTGTCTATGTGAACCGGATTCCTGACCGGGCACGAGAGGGCGAATCGCCGAAGGATTTTGCAGGCCGCATTTATGGTCGCTTGGCCAACCAGGAAGGTCGAATCCAGATCAAACTCCCACCAGGGATGGACCTTTCGGCTTATCGTGGCTTCAAGACGTTTCTGGGATCTGAAGGTAACCCGGCGATCTCGAATTGTACCG
>CACJBM010000122.1 GCA_902591645.1 uncultured Verrucomicrobiota bacterium
GATGGAGTTGCTACAGTCGAAGCATTAAATGCACGTAGTGAAGATAAATTGATTGGCAGAATTGAGGATGCCGATGCTGTTCTCTGCTATCATTATCTATCCTTGGGCAGAAAAATTATTGAGAGCCTTGAGAAATGCAAAGTCATTGTTAGGCCAGGCGTGGGCTATGATAATATTGACTGTGTGGCCGCGAGGGATTGCGGAATTCCTGTTTGTAACGTGCCGGACTATGGGACTGAAGAAGTGGCGGATTCGACAATGGCAATGGCCCTGAGTTTAGTGAGAGGAACGCACTTCCTTCAGAGTCGACTGAGACGCGGCCTAGGAGAGTGGACCGTTGAGGAAGCAGCGCCTATCCCAAGGATCCGTGGCCGTGTCTTTGGCATCATTGGCTGTGGGCGCATCGGATCAGCAGTTGCTTTGCGTGCAAAGGCATTTGGATTCGATGTTGTTTTTTATGATCCTTATGTTCCTGATGGTTTGGATAAGGCTCTTGCTATAAGGAGAGCGGATACTCTGGAGGAATTACTTTCACAATCCTATGTGTTGAGTCTTCATTGTCCCCTGACTGAGAAAACAAAAAATATTATTAGTTCAAATGAAATTAACCTGATGGGTCAGGGCAGTTATGTGATCAACATGGCTCGAGGAGGCACCCTAGATACAGAGGCTATCGTCGAGGCACTCGTTTCTGGTCGTTTGCGTGGTGCAGGTATTGATGTATTGGAGGTGGAACCTCCTGACCAGAGCTCTAAAGTCATTAGGGCTTGGCGTGATTCTCAGCATCCGGCTCATGATCGTCTTTTGCTTAATCCACACGCGGCATTCTTTTGTGATGAGGGTGGTGAAGAGTTTCGCACTAAGGGGGCAAAAGAATGCCTCCGCGCATTAAAGGGCAAGCCGTTAAGGAATGTCGTTAACTGATATTATATTTGAGCTTTTCCGGGTTCACCCCCTGAGGCGAAAAAGGACTGCATTCGACCGCGCAAGTCAGCATAGAATGTTTCAGCCATTTCATCGAGCATCGTTGAGTGTCTGGAACCTGAATCACCTTTTTCTGAAAGTTTGAGTCTTTCAGTTTCAATCCGTTCTTCGAATGATCGTTCAAGTTCCATCAGATTCTCTAGAAATTCTTTTGCTGCTCTTGACCTATCGACACCTTCGATGAGAGCATTCTCAAGTGGCTTGTTGTTTTTCGTTGCGAGTAGGAGCCCACCGTCCTCGAGCTCTTCCATGTATGTATCATAGCTGTTCAGGAAAGCCTCACGCTCTTTATCAAAACGGACCTCGTCACAGTCAACGAGTGAATCATACGGGCCAGGTTTAGTGAAAAACTTTACAATGAGCGGGATTGTATCTACCAGCATAAAGAGTCCTGCGAGAATTGCATAAGCCAGTAATGCGAACCGCCCACCCTCCTCACCGGCACGGAAAAGTCCGTGCAGGGCCAGAGTCTGTGTAAGGATGTCTCTTCGTGGTTCCGAGATGATTCCCTGTATCCGTTCGCGTTCGTCTGCAGCGAGTCCAGCAACTTCTGTCTGTAACCGCTTCATTTCTCCGGTCCTTGCGGTTATTTGCTCGTCGATACCATCACGGACGGCTTTTTGCTGATCAATAAATAGATCTATTTGCCGTTCCTGAACTTTATTTTTCAGGGCCTTGACTCGTTCTGTTTCTATTTTTTCTGCCCTTGCCTGAACCGCTGCTGCTGAGAGGAAGTCCTGAGTGATTGTATCTTCAATTGATGCGACCATGCCCCGTAGCTGTCCAAGCTCAGTCGTTAAGGCCTTGAGTTGTGCACTCATGCGTTTGGTTTCGGCTCGACGCCATTCTAGCTGATCATCACGGATACTTCTTGCGCGTGGACCAACACCGACAATGCCGCTCCGCTGTCCATTGACTTCTCTTTCGAACTCACGTTGCCAGAAATCCAGTTCGCCTTGAAGCTTCTGGTAATTAACCTGTAGCGTTTCGGTTTCTTTGGACGCGGACGCGATTCTTGCGATTTGACTCGCGGTCGAAGAGTCTACCTTTGTACGAAGAGCTATTTTTTGTTCTTCATTGAGCCCGTCATTCAAATTGGATTTTGCTTTATTTTCGTTTTCAACGATGAAGTTCGCTTCGTAACTGCTGTCCCGGCGCGTCCTGAGAGCGTCTATTTGATTTTCTACGGCCAGTATTTTCGTTTCGACTGCATCTTTTTTTTCGGCAAAATTATCACGAACGATTGTTATTTCTGCTTCTCTTTCCGTTTCAATGACAGAGTTTACAGTGTCCTTAAAAAGTAACAATGTTAGGGGATGGGAAATTGTTAATCCCATGAGGATTGCAACGACTAGCCGCAATGAAAATTGTGACAACTTCCTTAGAAAGGGCTGATAGGATCGATAAGTAGCGAGAAGTGCCCGGTCAATTGTTAATATGATAAATCCCCAGAGAATAGCGACAGGCACAATGACCCGAGGATCGGAAGTCAGTGTTGACATGGCGTATGAGCTTGCCAGTATTGCGAAAGCTGTG
>CACJBM010000123.1 GCA_902591645.1 uncultured Verrucomicrobiota bacterium
AGAGAGTCATAGTCCTCTGCATGGCCGGAGGACCCTCGCACTTGGAGACCTTTGATTACAAACCAAAATTAGAAGAACTGAATGGCAAGCCCATGCCAAAATCGTTCACAGAGGGTCAACAAATTGCACAGTTGCAGGGCCAGTCGAATAATCTAAAGGTCCTAGGCCCTCAACATCAATTCGCCAAATATGGCAAGAGCGGGCAGGAAATTTCTGCAGTCCTTCCAAATATTGCCAATAAAATTTCTGATGATATCTGCATCATTAGGTCAATGCAGACTGAGCAAATCAATCATGACCCGGCACATACCTTCATGAATACCGGATCAATTATATCGGGTCGCCCATCGATGGGTTCATGGATTAATTATGGACTAGGAAGTGAAGGTGAAAATTTACCTGGATTCGTAGTCCTAACCTCGGTCGGAGGAGGACAGTCACAACCAATCGCAGCTCGTCAATGGCATAGCGGATTCCTACCCAGTCAGTACCAAGGAGTACGATTAAGATCGAAGGGAGACCCTGTCCTTTATATTAACAATCCAAAAGGTGTAACTTCGGACCGACAAAAGGATGTAATCGACACAATTAAAAATCTAAATGTGATCGGCAATCAGACCCTCAAGGATCCTGAAATCGGTGCGAGAATCAGCCAATATGAAATGGCATTCCGTATGCAGATGAGTGTACCCGAGCTTATTGATTTTTCTGATGAACCAAAGCACATCACGGATCTTTATGGAACAAAAGGTGCTGACGGAACCTTTGCCTCAAATTGTTTATTGGCTCGGCGCCTAGCCGAACGTGGGGTCCGGTTCATTCAACTTTATCATCGTGGCTGGGACCATCACGGAGGCATTAAGGAAGGTATAGAACATACTGCAAAGCTAGTCGATCAAGCATCTGCAGCACTAGTGCTAGATTTGAAGGAAAGGGGCCTCCTCGAAGACACCTTAGTCGTTTGGGGCGGAGAATTCGGCCGCACTCCTATGGCTCAGGGAAAAGGTAGAGACCACCATATCAAGGCCTTTTCAATGTGGATGGCTGGAGGAGGTATCAAGCCAGGTATTACATACGGAGCCACTGACGAACTTGGATACAGCGCAGAGAAAGATATTGTCAATGTCCATGACTTTCATGCAACCATGCTCAACCTATTAGGTATCGATCATGAAAAGTTTACTTACCGGTATCAGGGGCGTGATTTCAGGCTCACTGATGTTCACGGCAAGATATTAAAGGACATTCTAGTATGAAGCTTCTTACCATCACGATCCTGCTGTTAGGAACCTATCTTCTCCATGCAGAAAATCCGGATTTCAACAGTGAGGTCAGGCCAATTCTTGCCAGTAATTGTTTCCAGTGCCATGGCCCAGATGTAAAAGCCCGTAAGGCAAAACTCAGACTGGATCAAAAGGAGGGTGCGACTAGGGACCTTGGTGGATACCGCGCGGTATCCCCCGGCAAACCCACTGATAGCGAACTAATGAATCGCATCCTTTCCGATGATCCTGAGGAAATCATGCCTCCAACCAAAACAAAAAAACACCTGACTATCGAACAAAAAGAGATCCTACGTAAATGGATTACCTCAGGTGCTGATTATCAAGATCATTGGGCCTTTGTCAGGCCCAAAAAACCAAAGGTTCCAGGAATCGCCAATGAGCCTAAAGTTAAAAATAATATCGACCGTTTCGTTCTGGCTCGTTTAAAGCTGGAAGAACTAGAACCTGCCGCCGAAGCAAGTCCCGAAACGTTAATCCGCAGGGTAAGTTTCAGCCTCACTGGCCTACCGCCAACACTCGAAGAAATCGACACATTCCTTGCTGATAAAGCACCAAATGCTTACAACAACATGGTCGACCGCTACCTTAACTCACCGGCATACGGTGAACATATGGCCAGACATTGGCTGGACCTCGCTCGATATGCTGACTCCAACGGGTACCAGTATGATACTGAGCGGCAGCAGTGGGTGTGGCGTGACTGGGTGATTAATGCCTACAACAGTAATAAGCCGTTCAATGAATTTACCATTGAGCAACTGGCCGGTGATCTCCTGCCACAGGCCAGCGAACATCAACGACTTGCCACGGGCTTCAACCGGAACCACGGAATCACCATCGAGGGGGGAATCATTGACGAGGAATACCGCACCGAGTATGTCATGGACCGGGTAGTAACAACTAGCCAAGTATGGATGGCATTGACCATGGGTTGTGCGCGGTGTCATGACCACAAATTTGATCCCATCTCTCAGAAGGAATTCTATCAGGTTTTCCACTTTTTTAATCAGGTTCCAGAACGCGGCGCTAATGGGTTCGCACCGAAGCAGCGCCTTACTTCCCCGCTCGCAGCCGCCAATAAGACGGAAAATGAGAGAAAATTATCACAGTTAAAGAAAGAACTGGAAAAACCTCTAAATCTAGATGCTCTTATC
>CACJBM010000124.1 GCA_902591645.1 uncultured Verrucomicrobiota bacterium
TTCTTGATGAACTCTCACCTCATAAAAAAGGAACTAGCCACCTTCAACGAGCAGTAGCAATGCTACCAAGAGCATCCAATTACAGGATAGACTCAAACCTTTGTGACTCACTTTCCCAAGCAATACTTGGCGTCTATTATGGACAAAAGAATGCAGTAGCATTAGCAAGATCTAATAAAGCCCTAGAAAAGGAAAAGAAATTATTACATTGGAACGTTGAGGTCGCCACGTCCGAAAAGCTTATAGATGAAGCCAAAAGGAGAGGAGCGAACGGCAAAGAAAGTGAAAACAAACAACAGAACACAGGTAAAAATGTATCTAATACAGGAAGAGTAGCTGGTTACGTCCAAAGATTAGCAGAGATTGAAACGCTAAGATTAGCAAATAAGGCGAAGATAGGCATTTCTGAAGTTCAAGCAAAGGTCGAGTACCAAGCCCTGATCCTCCAGTTCGCGGTACAACGTAGATGGGAACACGTGCTCATCGCTTCAAGAATTTATAGGAGATTGTTTAAAGACGGTGATGGAGTCATTGACGTTAAGAAGGACTCAGACGCTGACAAGATGCTCGCCAAAGGCCTCGGCTTAAGCCCAACTGTCACATCACTAGATATGTTTGCCAGTGAAGTGATTCGAGATGTGGATGAAGGAGTCACAGCCTTTGAATTCCTCACAGAAAAAAATGAACTTGAGACAGCTTCAAAGCGGTTAGCTGAATCCTTTTTTGTGGGTGAGTATCTACCCAAGATCAGAACACTTGACCGAGAGAAAAAACAAAAAGTTCAATACTTTGTTCGCGACGCAGATTCGTTGTTAAGCGCGATGGAAGTTCGTGATTATGAGACAGCTTCGGAACTAATTGAACGGATGAAAACAAAAGCCGTCGACTTCAATTATTCTAAAGCCAAAGCCGGCGTTGAGTTTTATACAAACTTAAGTAATTCGAGTTTATCTCAGGCAAAAATTGCAGCCCAACAAAGCGAAATGGAGGAATACAAAAGGCAAATGAAGATTGCCATAGAGGCATGGCCTTTGAATCCCAAAATCAAAGAACAAAATGAACTATTCGCTTCAATAGCAGACATTCAAGTCACTACTTTGAACGAACTTGATACACTACTTGCTCAAGGAAATAACAGAGAAATAATGAAAAATCGTGGACGCTTTATAGCTGCAGCCCACAATGACCCGAAACGTTCAGAGCAATTAGATAAAGTTTTAAACAGCGTATTAAGTCTTGAACAGGAGATCGCTAAAATTAAAGGCCTGAGAGAGAACAAAAATCCCTGGGGCGCTTGGGAGATTGCGCGCCAAGCTCAAGATTCATTTAGCGATGACAATGATCTGTTAAAATTGTCTGTTAAGTTAAACGAAGAGGTTTCTTCATTTGTTCATGTTCTAAAGAAAGCAGAACAACTTGAGCAACAAAAACATTCAGGAATGAGCCTCACTTGGTACCTTAAAGCCAAAGACATCTACACTCAAAGCACGTACGCCAATGATGGCATTAGAAGGATACTGGACCATTTGTTGCCTTCATCAACTGAACCTTCTATTTCATCTCCGGAAGTTAAAAAAGAAACCGCCCAACCCTTAAGCTTCGACTAAAATAAATTAAGTTTTTAGATTAGATAATCACTTGCCATACTCGTTCATTTTCGATTTAAACTTCGAAACTGCCTCTCGAAGCCCAATTTCTAATGATCTGGCAATTAGGTGATGACCTACATTCAGCTCTGACAAAAAGGGAACTTCAAAAAGTCGATCTAAATTAGAAGTCGTTATTCCATGACCTGCATTTACTTGCATCCCATTTTTATGGGCTATTTCAGAAGCTTTAACTAACCTCTGAATCTCAATATCTTCATCCCCATGGTTAACAGCATTTGCATACGTGCCTGTGTGAAGTTCCACAATATCGGCGCCGCAGTTCACTGAGCTGAGTATTTGATCTTTATCAGGATCAATGAAAAGGCTTACTTTTGTTCCAGCATCTTTTAATAAGGTTATACTCTTTGCCAACTCATCCTCATTTGAAACAGCATCAATACCACCTTCAGTAGTGAGTTCTTTTCTTTTTTCTGGGACCAAACAAATGAACTTAGGTTTTATCGTAATGGCAAAATCTACGATCTCTTGAACATTCGCCATTTCTAGGTTCAATGGCACATTTAAATTACCTTTTAAAGTTACTATGTCCTGATCCTGTATGTGCCTTCTGTCCTCTCTTAAGTGTGCAGTAATGCTATCGGCCCCTCCCTTAACTGCTTCGTTAGCAAAGAACATTACGTCAGGCTCGGCGTTCTCTCCTGTCCTGTATCTTGCCTGCCTTACTGTAGCTACATGATCAATGTTAACACCGAGCTTAAGACCAGACATAAAACTATAAAATCTCTATACTTTTTAATGTAAAAAGTGCCTGTGCCCTGTAAATACCATCG
>CACJBM010000125.1 GCA_902591645.1 uncultured Verrucomicrobiota bacterium
ATAGAAAAACAGCTCCAAGAAGCCTAGTTCACCTCTTTCACTGATGAATCAATTATCTATAGAACATAAAGTAACCCAAGAAGAATAACAGCAAATATAGCCGTTCTTCCTATAGGGAATGCTCCTAACCTTGCATCTTCATAAAAAGATTGCTGCTTTTTCTTTAAAGCATTTTCTTCTAATCCTCTGACTTTCCATATCGGCGTCATGAACATCACTAAAATCCTCGAAGGTGCTGATTTAGTAAACTGACCGATCCACCCTATGAAATTGATAATAAAGAAACGGTGAGCTTTATCATTAGTTACATTCAACAAACGATCGGCTCCCATGTAGAACAATTTTCCTCCTTTGCGCCACGTCCAATCAAAATCCAAGTTCACTGATGGCGTTTCTGGTGGATATAATTTTGTGATCATAAGAACCACAAAAGCAGCTACCGAGAAGAAAAGGATCTGTAGCTGAGTTATGACATGAGTCGCATCATAGGGTTGATAAAAATTTTCAGGACTACCAAAAGGTAATAAAAGGTAAAGTGTCTGATTTGGAAATGAACCAATGATAATACAAGCCAGAGCTGAAATCCCCATAGCAATGAGCATACTCACTGGGGCCTCCCGAGTCCGTATTCCTGAATCATGGGCAAAGAAAGCGAAGAAAGGTATTTTAATTCCTGCATGGTGCAGGACTCCGGCCGCAGCAAAGAGTAGTATTAACCATATCCCCGTGTGCCCTGCCTTTGCAGCTTCGACCATGATCATGCTCTTACTTACGAAAGCACACATGAGAGGAAATCCGGATATAGCCAATGCTCCAATTATTGTGAGGCCCGTCGTCCAAGGCATCGACTTATATAAGCCCCCGAGCTGAGATCCGTTAATTGTACCAGTTCTGTAGAGGACAGCACCCATTCCCATAAAAAGAAGACCTTTAAAAAACACATCATTAAAAGCATGAGCCACGGCTCCGTTCATAGCCGTATCAGTTCCTAGCCCTATTCCCACCATCATAAAGCCAATCTGGTTAATCATACTAAAGGCCAAAGTACGCCTTAGATCATTCTCAATAACTGCATAAAAAATCGGAAAGATCGCCATCGCTGCACCTATATAGATCAATATTTCTGTTCCAGGAAAAGCCCTACACATTGCATAAACGGCCGTCTTAGTTGTAAAGCAACAAAGATAAACAGTGCCTGCACAAGTGGCCTGAGGATAACTATCAGTGAGCCAGGTATGAAGAAGAGGAAAGCCGCACTTGATGCCGAAGGCCATGAATATAAGCCAAGGACCAACGCTCGTCAGATCTAGATCACGGAACTCCAGTGACTTTGTCGCATTATATATTATTGCTGACCCTGTCAGCAGAAGTAAGCCAGAAAAAATGTGCATCAAAAGGTATCTGATACCAGCGCTCGATGAGCCCTTCGTTCTCTTGGCAAAAATTTGAAATACTGACGTGATGGCAAGCAATTCCCAAAAGACAAAGAGCGTTATCAAATCCCCAGCAAGCACGGCCCCAATTGCACTACCTGCGTACAAAAGGCCAGTATATTTCTGCATATTATCACGAACATGAAGGGAATAAATTGAGGTGATGATTGCCGCAAAATGAAACAAATAAGCAAACATCATGCCGAGTTTGTCAAACTTGGCCACTACAAGATCCAATTCCATTAAGGACATGGTCATGACGTAACTATCAGGATTAGCCCTATCAATACTAATGAGGTTTATGAGTCCAAGTATCGGAGTCAGCACAGAAACTAGTCCCTTCCATTTCCCCTTTAGGAGGGCAACCAGAATGGCTCCAATAAATATTATGAGAACAGGGTGAATGCTACTTGTCATAATAATCCTCCTCCCTCATTAAGACTTTCCTCAATTCTTTGGCAACAACGACAATCATCGCGCATGAGACAAAGACATATGCACAATAAAAACCGACCCACCCTTCATAAGGAAATTCTCCTTCTTTAAAACTCAAATGTTTATGAATAACATCAAAGAGGAATAAAAAATCGAAAAGAAAAAGAACCAAACACACTAGAAAGAAGCCCTTAATGAATTTCTTTACGTTAAGAGGATTGTCCCACAAATACTTCTTTCCGTCATCTTTCAGTAGAACGACCCCCTCAAGATCTGGATTGCTCGAATTATCTGTATCAGAAGGGCTCTTCATTTTTTAGTGATAAGTTGCACAAGTTCAAATCCAAGTTCAGGGAAAATAAACAAAAGAAGCCCGCCCACAGCTGTAATCGATAAGGGAACGACACATGCCATTGGAGCCTCTTTAATTTTAATCGTTTCTGCCTGCCCATCTTCCTGAGGTGGACGTCTAAAAAATGCGTTTATTGGAATGGGAAGTAGATAAGCTATATTTAAAATTGAGCTTATAATCAGGACAACCGCCATCGCTAATTGATCGGCCTCT
>CACJBM010000126.1 GCA_902591645.1 uncultured Verrucomicrobiota bacterium
ATGCTGCGAATTGAGGTTCGTCTTCATAGACAACGGTCCAATCTGTATTGGAATCGCTTTCCCATATTTGTACACTGGTATCGCTTGAGGATCTAAAAGAATAACTTCGTCGGAGATCATCAATTCTGATGTTTTCTTCCATGGTTCTTCCAGTTGGTGGATATTTTGAGTTTAATTCACTGAGAGCATTAGCCAGTTTTGCCGCGAAAGATCTTGGCTGTTCTTTTGGGTGAACATATATGTCATGGGGGGAGAGGCACCCTTGTTGATCAAACATTGCTACATCTAGCGCGGCGAGTTTTGCCGCTTCCTGATTTTTATCTGAATCGATAATTGCGACACTTACCTTGTGGTTGTGAGGTATAAAGATCTGGTGGTGAAATAATCTTGATTCTATTTCCCTGACAGTTTCATCTGAACCGAAAACAATCACAGCTTTTGCTGATCCGAGCCATTCATTTGATGTTTGCCTGGACCTTGTTATTTCTATTGATGATTTAAGTTCTCTAGGTAATTTTCCGACAAAATCTTCCACTTCTTGAATGCCTTCTGATGGAAGTTTAATTTGATTCAATGCACCAATTAGCAGCCCCCTAGTAAGGGTCTGGATGGCAGCGGCAGGGGTATTCCCTGATACGATATGTAAAATTGGGGAAATGGGATGGGCGCGCGTATAAATATCACCATAAGGAATAAATCGATCGAGTGAGTCTCGGTGCCCTAATTCTTTTGCAACTAGTTCCAATAACGTTTCGGCTTCTATGTCGAGTGCTTTTGATAAAGCTACAGCTCTTTTATTTGTGTCCATATTTATTGTTTGAGAGCATTTCGTCAGCGGCCCGCGAGCATCCGCGCGGAGTGGATTTTTTATCACGCCCTAACAGTTCAAAGGTATTACCTTTTCTTTTTGCTAGATCATTCGTCATTATTGATACAGAAGAACCGAGGTTAGCAAGATCGTATATCGAAAGCAGTCCAATTTCCTCGTCAGAAACTTCCTCATGAGATCCAGGCTTCAAGACTCGAGTTTTGACCCAATGGGAACTTTTATGAGTGTCATGCATTCCTGTTAAGTAGAACTGAGAGCTTAATTCAGTCATGCTGTATTCGTTAATGATATTATGAAACGGAACATTAAGATTTTCATTAATCATCGTATAAAAATCTTTTTTGCTTATTTCCCTACCGCTTCCCTTGTAGCCTCCCGTTTCCATAACCCAGCTATTTTTTGGCAATTTTGGAATGTCTTTTCCTGATTCGAATAGATGCAAAAAGGCGAGTGCTGTTCCTGCTAGAATCAAAGGCTGATCGCTTTTCCTGATAACCAATTTCAATTTGGAATGGTCTAAATGGCCGGAGGAATTAATTGAAAATTTACCTCCGAGTGTTGCAAACATGTGAATTAAACTCGAATCTGGAGAAGCTGTTGGGCTTTGAGTTAGGCAGATCATAGGAAGATTAGGCAGCTGAAGGTTAGTCCATGCAGTGCGAATTGACTTTTCGTATACTTTGAGATTATAGAAATGGTGAGATCCTCTTATTTCTCCACTGGTGCCGCTCGTTAAGAAGGTCGAGCTTATTTGTTTTTTAGAGAATGAGATGATTGGTTCATTAGAATTCTTGAATGCTTCTGTCGGTAATGGGGTAATATCCTGCCATGATCGAGGTTCTTTGCAGATCGATTCACAATAATTTCTTAAAGGTTGGCAGTTATCTTTTTGGAATGAATGTGCCTGAATCATAAGCTCTTCAAAGTTCCCACTCCTTTCGTTGTCAATAAATGAAAGGATTTGAGATTCGATCTGGCTATAAGTGTTCACAATAGATATTATAGGCGCTTAATAGACTATAGGAATGATTGTTGGCAGAGAGAATTGTAATCTATTTTGGCTAAAATATTACTTCTCATTCTTTTAAGTGGCATGGGCATGGCTTTCTGATTAAGGTTAGCACGTAAACGAATCTTTATAATAATTTTTAGAATTTTTGAGATGAAAGTATTTACCAACAATAAAATTATTTTCCTTATTCTTTTTTGTTTTTCTCTGAACGGAATCACCAGCGCTGCAGAAATGCGCACATGGACTAATCTGAAAGGGCAGAAAATTAAAGCCCAACTTCTAGATGTTGATGGTGACTATGTGAGGCTTCGATTAGAAAATGGTCGCGATTCGAGGGTCCCAAGAAAAACTCTTAGTATTGGAGATCAAAAATATCTTGAAGAGTACGGTGGGGCAGAGAAGGCAGGGTTTGATCCTAAGGCAAAGATTACAGTTCCTGAAAAGGAGATGAAATTTGATTCTAAAACGCTTAAAAAGCGAGATGATAAGTTTGAGCTTCCTGATGGGTATTCTTTAGAATTCGATATCATTGAGTCTG
>CACJBM010000127.1 GCA_902591645.1 uncultured Verrucomicrobiota bacterium
CGAATCTCGACGGAGGACACTTCCGCGTCCCTGGAATCGACATGAATTCACAAATTCGTGACGCTGGTGACGGAAGCTACACCATGACAGCATGGATCAAGCCTTCCGCTACTGACGGTGAGCGTTTCATCTTCGGTCAGACTAACCAAGGCATACACCACGGTATCCGTAACGGTGGATTCCTCCACAGTGCGCACTGGGGTGCGGACTGGAACGCTGACACCAGACTTCAGGAGTACACTCCTGCTGAGGCTCAGGATGGATGGGTTCACGCCGCGTTCGTATACGACGGAGCTAATGATAAAGGTAAGATCTACCTCGATGGTGTTCTTAACGGTGAAAACTCACAGCGCGCACCAAATGGTGGCGGTCACTTTATCTTCGGTGGACGTAACAACGGTGAAGCTCAGTACCGCGGACTCATTGATGACGTCGCAGTATGGACTGAGGCACTCGCTGATGCGGAAGTTGCAGAACTCGCAGCAGGAGGAAGCCCAATCGCTTCACTCACTGATGCTGACGGCGACGGATTCGTTGATGCTTGGGAAGAGAAGTACGCTGGTAACCTCACCGACCTCGGTGCAGGAGTTTACTCTCAGAACTTCACGGCTCCTGACGGAACTACAGACATGGAAGACGGCTCAGTCATCTTCGGTGCTGCAAATTCCGTTAAGGATAACCGCCTGCAATTGACCATCGACGGTCAGGGACTTGGATTCTCAAGCTTCTCTGTCCCAGGACTCGCAGGAAGTTCAGAAGGCTTCACAGCAACATTTGATTACGAGCTCTTTGACAGCCCAGGCGCTAATGACCCGGCTGACGGACTCTCATTCAACTATGGTAATGCACCATTAGGTGACCAGGGACAAGCTGAAGAAGGAATGGCCGGACGCCCAGGCGTGACCGAGAACATCTCCTTCGAGGTTGATACCTGGAGAAACGGTGACGCTGAGCAAGGCGTTAACATCTCCGGTGTTGCCGGAGGCGCTGACGTTGGCCAACTCGCCTTCACTAACGGTGTCATTCTTGAGGACGACTCAAGGAAGACTGGAAGCATGTCCATTAGCTGGAACCCAACTGACGGCGCTTCATTCGCAACGACCGGACTGACCACTAACGCAGACTTTGCTGACGTGGCCACCGGAGACTTCGTTGCTAGTGATGACCACACCTTTATCATCTCAGCCCGCGTCGGCGGAGCTAACCAGGACTTCTTCATGGACAATCTTGTCATAAGGGCCGGTGAAGCTGACTTCGACGAGGACGGACTCTCTGACCTTGCGGAGTACAACTCCGGAGCCAGTGATCCTACAAAAGCTGACTCTGATGGTGACGGACTCTCTGACGGTGAAGAAGTCGAAGCAGGAACTCAGCCTCTCATAGCTGATACTGACGGTGACGGACTCGCTGACGGAGCAGAAGGTGAAGCTGGTACTGATCCACTCGATTCAGACTCTGATGATGACGGATACGCTGACGGCGTTGAAATCACAGTCGGTAGTGACCCAACTGACGGGGACAGCACTCCTCCTTCACTGGTCGCTTACTTCGACTTCGAGGCTGATGCGAGCGCTACTATCGTAAGTGTCACTGAAGAAGGAATCGGTGGAGACGCTGCGGCCATCATTGGAGACAACTTCGATGAGGAAGCACTGACCTTCTCAGACCGTACGCACCAGCACAATGGCGCGGCGTTCGATGCTGACGGTAACTTATCAACGGCCGGCGAAACGATCGTTCCACTTCCAGACTACCTCGTTGGTGGAAACTACATTCGCTTTGCAAACAACGCTCGTGATAACAATCCTTACACGGCAACTGTCACAGCAGATAAGGCAACGAGCTGGTTCCTCTTAGTTGATAACCGCTTGGACGGTGATGCTGGCAACAAGAACTCACCAAACACAACTGACCCAGTACTTGGAGGCACTCTCCAATGGATCATTGATGATGGTTGGGAGCGTGTTAACACCGGAATCTCACCAAACGATCAGGCAGACTACACAGGCGTTGATGAAGGCGGAAACGCAGAAGGTGCCGGACAGGGACTCAACCAGTTCTATTCAGTCTACACACTAAATTCAGATGAAGTTAGCGTAGTGATTGGAGGCCAAGGCATCGGCGGCAGCAACATGCTCAGCTTAGTAGCTAAGACTCAGGCAAGCACCTCAGTCGTAGCTGACAAAGGATCATGGGGTAACG
>CACJBM010000128.1 GCA_902591645.1 uncultured Verrucomicrobiota bacterium
TCACATCGCCAGCATAATTCCCGTAAAGATACAGAACGCCCTTTCCTCTACTGACAGCTGATGTTGCTTCAAGAACAATGTCCGGCGGGGGCGCAGCAAAAATATCACCACAAGCTGCTCCATCAGCAATATTAGTTCCAACTAAGCCATGATAAATAGGCTCATGGCCTGAACCGCCTCCGATAAGTAAAGCTACCTTCCCTTCAGGTATTTCTGTTTTAACAATGGAACGAGTTCCAACCTTTATGCAGTCACCATCATAAGCCTCCACAAGACCATCAATAAGTTCATCAGCTACTTTTAGAGGGTCATTAATTAGTTTTTTCATTTATGAGATCAAATTTGAGTGAATTGGATAAGAGCAAATCTGCGGGTCCCTCGCAAGCTAAAAGGCTATAAATGATTAGTTTAACTCATTTAATAGGATTAAAATTTAATTGTACCAATCTTACTGACTTACTGGAATTTTAGCGAAAAACAGTTAAGATTTCAAGATAGACATTTCTGTGACTGGAATATCAACCATAATACTCTATCTGCTCTTTCAAGTAGTTGATCCAACTGCACCAAAAGAGACTGCTCCTGAACAGGTAGACATTAAAAATCTTCCTAGCTGGACCGCTGCTCTATCAGCCCACAATGACGGATTATCTGATGTTGCTTTATTAAAATTAGAAGAAATCAATTCACGTCAAGACTTGTCAGATGAAAACAAGTCAAGGATCAGAGCCCTATTGGTAGAGAACCTGGTGAGAACTGGACAATATGAACAGGCTCTAAGTACTGCTAAGGGTGACGAATTGCCATTCTGGAGAGGAATGGCCCTATCTGGACTGGGACGACTCACTGAAGCGTTACCAATCTTATATCAATTCATAGACGATCCTTCAGATACAAGGCACGAGCATGCTTTAATAACTATAGCTTCTGCCTATAACTCAATAGGAATGGCTGATAAATCAATTCAATTGATCACGAAGTCACTGGAAAACTCAAAAGATTCAACTAGGAGCCCAATTATATACTTAATTTTGGCTGATCTACATATCACAAAATCCAACTATAATGAGTGTATAAAATTACTTAATGAAGTAACTATTAGCCCAAAATCTAACTTCAAGATCTTAGCGGAAATAATTAGATCTAGAGCTCTACTCCTCTCAAACGAGTTAGTAAAAGCAGACGAATTGTTAAGGAAACTTTATCTCAATCCCAAGGAATTTTCTCAAAGCATTTATCAAACTTTAAATCTTCTTAGAGCCGAGACCCATAAAAGACTTGGACAATCAGATGAGGCTCTATCGGTACTTCAAGCTGCCGTCGAAAATGCACCTACAAACACTGACACTTTCCCTTTCTTTGATGCCATGCTCTTACTGAAAGATGACAGTAAAGAGCAACTCAATAATTTATTACAAGGATGGATCAAATCAGAGGACACTCGACTCTCTAGGCTGGCCACCTATTACAACATTAGAGCAACCTCAACTGAAATTGAATCTTCTTTAGTTCAACTCAAAGAACTTACTAAGACCGAAGATAAAATTTCATTACTATCAAGCATATTGATAGCGGAGATCCTAATTAGTAATTCCAAGCCTCAAGATGCACTTGAAATACTATCTGGTCTCAGCGAGCAAACAAATGACACGAAAAACAAAGTGGCGATTGCTTTTCTTGAAGCAAAAGCACACACATCCACAAAAGATTTCAGATCAGCAAAGGAAAGTTATTTGAAGGTAAATTCCCCCGAATATGCAATTACTGCTGCTTTTAACGCTGCACTCACTGAAGTTAAAGCCAATGAAAAAAATGAATTCACTTTTGAGATTTCAAGTTTCAACAAGATAGGGAGCATCACTGCGCGTGGAGATCTCATGATCGAACAAGGGCTCCTATTAGCCTCTGAACAAAACTCATCTGCATTATCTAAACTTGAATCATTCACCACTCAATTCCCGCAGCACCCAAGGACTGCCGAAGCTCATTTAGCCATTGCCGCGATTAACCTTTTAGCATTTCCACCTAAAACTAAGTCTGCCCGTGAGGCTCTTTCCTTAGCCAGAAATTTCGCGATAACTCCGACTGATAAGCAAAGAGCGGATTATCTTGCTTTCTGGATCGAAGAAAGTGCTGACAACCTTGCAGAGTGCTTAAAATTTGGCGATTCGTTCATAAAAAAATGGCCTA
>CACJBM010000129.1 GCA_902591645.1 uncultured Verrucomicrobiota bacterium
TCTGAACGAGACCCTGCAAAATCTGAAATTTACATTGTCGAGGGTGATTCTGCCGGAGGATCTGCTAAATCCGGCAGGAATAGGACAAACCAAGCCATACTACCACTAAGAGGCAAGGTAATTAATGTCGAGAAGGCTCGCCTTCACAGAGCTCTTCAGAATAAGGAAATACAAGCGATGATCACCGCCATTGGCGCTGGCATCGGTGAAAGTTCAGGTGATGAAGATATAGAGGGATCATTTCAACTTGATAAGGTAAGATACCACAAAGTTGTAATAATGACTGATGCTGATGTTGACGGATCACATATCAGAACTTTGCTTCTTACATTTTTCTGTCGCCATATGCCAGAATTAGTGAAAGCGGGCTACTTGTATATAGCTCAACCGCCGCTTTATAAAGTCACTAGAAAAAAGAGAGAAGAATACATCGCTGATGATGTTGAATTAAATGAAATCTTAATTTCATTAGGTTCCGAAGAGGTTCGTTTACGTAGGGCAGGCACTGAAGAATACTTAGAAAAGGATTTGTTAAAAGGAGTACTGGATTCACTTTCACAATTGACCAGATTCGTCAACACACTTGAGGGTCATGGCGGTAACTTTAAGGATCTATTAAATAATGGTAAGGACGGCCATTTCCCACAATACATGGTAAGAGTTAGAGTAGGAAACGAAGAAGAAATAACTTATTTTAGCGATGATAAATCACTCTTGTCATTCTGCCAGAGCAATAGAGATCTGAGATTGCTTAATGAGGAACTTACTGAAGAGGAGATTGAGGCTTATCGCGAAACTTTTGAAGGAGTTCAAAGAAGAGCAATTAAATATGAATTACATGAATCTGTTGCCATAGGAAAAATCTTAGCAAGGTTAAATGAATTGGGCCTCAAGACAGACCCATTCTACTCTGACGATCTCCCAATTTATGAGCTCGTTGAAGGTGAAGGTGATCAAATGATTGTCGATCCCGTTTTCAATCTTTTCGAAATTCTGGATAGGATCTTAGATATCGGCAAACGCGGCATGAGGATACAGAGATTTAAAGGCTTGGGGGAAATGAATGCTAAAGAACTATATGCTACCACCATGGATCCCGAGACAAGGACCTTTTTAAGAGTCCAGTATGATCATGAAAATATTGATGAGGCTAATGATATGTTTGATGTCTTGATGGGCGATGTGGTCGAGCCGAGAAAACGTTTCATTGAGGATAATGCGCTCAAGGTACAAAACCTGGATGTGTAATTAACACACCTAACCAAATTTAAGAACATATAATGTCTGAGGACAAAATAAAACCAATCAAAGTAGAAGTTGAGATGTCGAAATCCTTCTTGGATTATTCGATGTCAGTGATTGTTTCACGAGCGCTTCCAGATGCACGTGACGGACTTAAGCCCTCTCAAAGAAGGCTGCTTTATGCAAT
The DNA here is from genome assembly GCA_902591645.1 of uncultured Verrucomicrobiota bacterium. The sequence goes on from CACJBM010000129.1 coordinate 1,430, forward strand.
GCATCATGACCTCTCGCTTTCAAAAACTAAACCTCACTTAAAGTGCGCAAGGATCGTTGGTGAGACAATGGGTAAATATCACCCTCATGGTGACGGAGCTATATACCAAACAATGGTTAACATGGCTCAGCCATGGACCATGCGGGAGACCCTCATTGACGGACAGGGTAATTTTGGATCCGTCGAAGGCGATGCTCCAGCGGCCATGCGATACACCGAAGCTAGGCTTACCGAATTAGGGTCATCGATGATGTCGGATCTAGAAAAAAGTACAGTCGATACTCATGAAACCTATGACGGCAATTCACAAGAGCCTGAAGTCCTTCCGGCCTCAATACCAAATCTGCTCGTAAATGGCGGAACAGGGATAGCTGTAGGCATGGCTACCAATATTCCCGCACACAACTTGGGTGAGGTCATCGACGGAATCTGCGCAAGGATAGAAAATCCAGAAATATCAATCGAAGGAATCAAGGAACACATAAAGGGCCCAGATTTCGCTGGAGCTTGCGAAATTAGGGGATACAAAGGGATTGATAATTACTTCCGAACAGGTCGCGGAAGCGTAAAAATACGTGGCGTGATGGATGTTCAAGAAACATCAACAGGAACATCTCAAATCATCATCAAACAGGTCCCTCATGGTGTAAACAGAGCAACGTTACAGCAACGAATTGCAGAACTCGTAAGAGAAAAAATACTTACTGACATTTCAGGGATGCGTGATCTCTCTGATGATAATACATGCATTGAGATTACAT
>CACJBM010000130.1 GCA_902591645.1 uncultured Verrucomicrobiota bacterium
GATCATCTCAACCATTTACCGTTGATTAAGAGTACTTACCAAAAAAATGAGCCCTCATCTTCGAGGGCTCATCAATTTAATTTAATATACTAGAAGTGAATTTGTTCTATGCCTGTGATGTAGGCTCATCAGAATCAGCCGGTGGCGCTGGATCACTTGGTGGCGCTGGATCACTTGGTGGCGCTGGATCACTTGGTGGCGCTGGATCATCAGAACCTAAACGATCAGGTCCAAATCTATTAGATCCGGAAGTGCCTTTAGTGCAAGCCCATACAAGTAATAATAGGACTCCTATACCAGTAAAGGCAATGAAAAACCAGGCTCCAGATTTATCAAGGTCGTGCATTCTCCTCCAAAAAATTGATAAGCTTGGAATAAGAATTGATAAGTTGAAGAGACCTTCCAGAAGGCCAGTCCCGCCAGCGAGTTCTCCAGTCAGAGGCGAGATCGTTTGCGGCATCATATAGATACCTATGAAGCCATCCACAATTCCAGCGACAATACTGGCAATGAGACTAAATAAGAAAAAATACCAGTATTCTGATCGGCTAGCTCGACCACTAAAGTTAAAATAATTTGAATACCCCGATTTGATTGACTCTGTAAAACCCATAACTCATTATATACCAGATAAATATAACTCTATCAATTATAAAAAAATGATATGTCTTACATATTGTTATAATGCAATTTCCAATTGTGAATAATAGCTATTCAGTGGAAAAACTAAGAAGTGATCAATGACAATTAAGCTTCAAGTCTAGAGCGAATTAAAAGCATGGGAAAATTCATTTTATAGGTTCAAGAAATTCTTTGAAAGAAAGCTCATCTCAGATGTATGTTTCTATTTCATGCAGATCTTCTGCTATCCGCTACGACAAGGTATTCTGATCCTGCTTGGCCTAATATCATCGGCCTTGCATGCTCAGATACAAATTCCTTCACTCGATAACAGCACACTCAGCCCAAAGATAAAAGGTAGAATTCTGATAGAAGAATTAAACTGTGCCTCGTGTCATCAGGAACCCGCAATGATGATCTCATCCAAGAAATCCCCAAGACTTTCGACAGTAGGCAAACGGCTCAATCCAAACCATATTCGAGACTTTTTATTATCTCCCCAGAAAGTCAAACCTGGGACCCTAATGCCTGACATGCTCGGATCCTTCAGCTCAAAGGAGAAAGAGCAAATGGCTAATTCCATTACTCACTATTTGATTTCCCTAAATAAACAAGATCCTTTCAAAATTACAGTCCCTGACTCCGTCGCAGCAGAGCAGGGTGAAGAGCTTTTTCATAAGGTTGGCTGTGTCGCTTGCCATTCTCCAAAAGATTCAAACGGCAAAGAAATAATGAAAGCAAAATCTGTTCCTCTCGGACCCCTTGAAAATAAATACTCTCATAAAGGGCTCACTGAATTTCTAAAACGGCCACACTTATCGAGACCATCCGGAAGAATGCCGGACATGCGATTGCCTCAACAAGACATTGAAAAAATTTCACATTATCTTCTTCGTAAAATCCAATTACCTGGAAACCTCGCGTACATGACCTGGCGAGGCAAGGTATGGGAAGGATTGGATGGGGATGTCCAGAAAGAAACCGCCGGTCAAACCAGCGATTTTAATCTCGAGTCCATTGGAAAAATAAATCATCAGACAGCAATCAAATACTCGGGATTCTTAAAAGTCACAGAATCTGGAACCTACACATTTCACCTAGAACTAAATGGTGGGAGCCTTTCACTGGATGGTAAAAAGATATTTTCAGAGAACCCAAGTAACCGTAGAGGCACTAAAAAGTTTAAGGTTTCAACTCAGCTTAATACTGGGCCCTCAGAACTGGAACTTGTCTATTTTCATACAGGAAGGGCCCCTAAGTTTATTCTTGAAGTGGAAGGTCCAGGATTAAAGAAAGGGCCAATTCCTTCAAAAATGTTAACGATCTACGATCACCCCATCAAAGTCACAGAGGCCCTTGAAGTAGATCCGATCCTAGTTGCGAATGGCAAGGAACACTTTGAAAAACTCGGTTGTGCAAATTGTCATGATGATCTCAAGGGAAAAATTAATTCATATCCGGAAATGGCCAAACTCAGACCCGCGCATGGCTGCCTAGGCAAAGATCAAAATGTGCCCCGTTATGACCTCAATGAAGATCAGAAAAAATTGATTCTTTCAG
>CACJBM010000131.1 GCA_902591645.1 uncultured Verrucomicrobiota bacterium
GATTAGAATAACGCTTAAAATGTTTAAAATATCATCCATAGCAATTAGGACCCTTTTGCCTCCATCGATGAACCTTTCCCGTAAGCGGGCCTAGTTCGATTAAAATACCTAGACGCGGCAAGTGATCCCAAAAAATTAAGAGCCGCGTAAGCAATCGCAAAATCAACAAACATCGAAACATTATCGAATAGGGCTCCAATAATAATTAGAAGAACAGCAGTCTTAGTTCCAATGATGTTGACTGCAACTATCCGATCAATGGCAGTCGGCCCAATAATGATTCGAAACATGATCGGAATCATCATCATGAAAAGGCATATGCCCGCTACCATTAATACTATTTCCATGAATTGATCACTCATTACTCATCTACAGAAAAAACATGCCGTACACGATCTGCCATTGACCCCATTAATCCTTTGGCTGCCACATCACTAATGGCGTGAACAAGAAAAACATCATCATCGATCTGAAGAGTAACGGTTCCTGGCGTGAGCGTAATTGATTGAGCCAAGACATACTTTTCAAAGTCACTCTTAAGACCAGAACGGAAACGGACCAGTTGAGGCTGAATCTGTTCTTTCACTCTTGGAGAAAATGAAATTCTTAGAACATGGATATTTGCCAGCACTATCTGCCATAACAACCATGACAAATAAAAAAGCAATCGAAACGCTTGTCTTAATCTTGAATGAAATCTCAAGGACCGATCATTGAATAATAGACCAGAAGAAAGCCAAGTAACAAGAACGCACGACAATATACCTAAGCCAATATGAAACTCATCAAGTAGCCCTGATAGAATAACCCAAGTTATCAATAGAAGACTGAAAATAAGAATTCGATACATTCCAATTATAATTTTCGAAAAACCAAATTCACTCGTATCGATTGAGTTTCAAATTGCAAGAAAAATTGATTCAATTCTCCTCAAATAGATTAAAAATTTAATTTATTTTTCTGCTACTAATCAATGGCTCCCTTCCAATCATCCGTCTTGAACGGACTCGCAGGGAGGCCCTCTTTATTTGAAAGGTTTGGATTTACGGTCTCATGCCAGCCAAAACGCACATTCTTCGGTTCAGTGACGTTCTCAGCACTAACAATGACTGTGTGCCCATCAATTTTTGCCTTCGCTGAAACAAACTCACCGTTAGGACCAGAAATCATAAAATCCGTTAGATCCTTATCGTCCCTTGATTTTAGACCAGTGCCAGTATGCGCAAAGTTGATCCTTATCTTGTCCCCTTCAACTTTCATTGATTTATACAATGGTCCAGAATAAACGCTTTTTTCTTTCCCGTAATCCTTAGCTAGAGACCACAAGGCCAATCGCTTTCCCACGTCCTGTTTGTTGCGAGGATGAATGTCTCCCGTGTTACCTATATCAGTAATAATTGCCATGCCTGTTCCCGGCACAGCAAGAGTAGCGGCCTGCGCCTCCCATATGTTCGGCAAAGAATCGGCTCGGTTATATCTGTAAGGAGCGAGCTGAACAAAATGAAAAGAAAGATCCTTATTATTGAAAACGTGACGCCAACCAGCTATTAACGCCCTCATTTTGTCATGGTACAGCATTCCTTCACCCACGTTGGACTCTCCCTGATACCAAATGGCTCCTTTGACTGCGTACGGCACTACCGGAGCGATCATTCCATTATACAATCCTGTTGGGTTGCCATGATTAAGTTTAGGTACTTGTGGAGGTGACGGAATTCTCCTTCCGTTCTGAACGGCAGCCTTAACGGCATCAGCCCATCTTTGCGCCCGATCAACAATTAAATCGAGATCACTGAAGCGCCTGACCTTATCAGCAATACTTCTGAGGTTGTCTACTGCATCAAAACCGGGAATTGGTGTCCATGGTTCGATTCTGGTTCCGCCCCAGGCTGTTCCGACTAGTCCGATTGGAACGTTAAGCTCACTTTGTAAGTGACGACCAAAATAATAAGCCACTGCAGAAAAATTAATTACGTTCTCAGGATTACACTCTTTCCATGAAGCATTGCAGTCTTTTTCAGGAAAGGTAGATGCTTTTTTAGGAATATGGAAAAGCCTTATCTGAGGAAATTTAGCATTAGCAATCTCCTGAGCTGAATCATTAGAAGCACGCACTGACCATTCCATATTGGACTGACCTGAACAAATCCACACCTCACC
>CACJBM010000132.1 GCA_902591645.1 uncultured Verrucomicrobiota bacterium
AGTAGTCTTAGTTGATGGCCACGTGTACGGATCCACAGGAGGCACTTTCCGGTGCATTGAACTCAAAAGCGGGAACGAGATATTCAAAGAACGAAGCGCCGGCAAGGGTTCTACACTATATGCCGGAGACCGTTTCATCCTGCGCAGTGAAAAAGGTCCTGTGGCTCTAATCAAAGCCACACCAAAGGGGATGACTGAAATAAGTAAGTTTGATCAACCTCATCGCAGTGAATACAAAGCATGGCCTCACCCGGTAGTTGCTAACGGCAACCTTTACCTTCGCGATCAGGACATTCTACTGTGTTATAAAATCAGAGGGAATTAGACCCGGAAATAAGTTCATATTTTTCCCGACCCAAAAGTGCTCGTATCCGTCAGGGATGCCCAAACTCTAGATTTCGCCAAATTCACTAAGGAGCCATTCACCCAAAGAGATCCATGATTGGTTCAGTGACACCATCAGGAGTAACGTAGAAAGGCCGTTGCTCGACATTATAATGGTGATCATGGGAGATTCCCAAAGCACGATAAATGCTCGCATGTAATTGTTGAGTGGAAACCGGATCCTTGACCGTAGTGCATGGACGCTCATCAGCAGTCTCTCCATAGACGAATCCTTTTTTGACTCCCCCACCGAAAAGCAACACACTGCCTGCACCAGTGAAATGCCGGTGCATACCATAATGCTGAAGACCCTCAATCTTTGGCGGCACATTGACCTGATCCTTTACTCTCTTCTCGGGCTTACCCTCCATCATCATGTCGCGGCTAAACTCAGTAGCAACGACAATCAGTGTACGATCGAGTAACTTCCGCTCCTCAAGATCTAGGACGAGCTGAGCAATGGGCGCATCAATCATAGTCTTAAGATCCTTCATCCTGGTGTGCCCATTGTCATGAGTGTCCCAATATTTAAATGGATAGTAACCATGAGTAACCTCAATGAAACGAGCCCCCGCTTCAGTTAACCTGCGAGCAAGAAGACATCCAAGCCCAAAACGACCACCTACCTTATAAGTATCGTAGCTCTCCTTCGATTCGAGGCTCAGGTCAAAAGCTTTGCGAGCCTTAGGGCTAGAGAGAAGCCGATGTGCATTATCAATCGACTTTAATAGAGATTCACGTTGATATTCAGATCCGTGCCGCTGTACCGGACTGTCGGCAAGTAACTTCTTGTACTCTTGATATCGTTTAGCAAAGCGCGTATCGCTCATTCCTTCAGGAGGTTTGACCGCCTCAACTGCCTGATCAGGTTCGACGAGGAAGAAAGGTGCAAACTCACTACCTAAAAATCCCGATGTATGGAAAGCCTTGAGAGATTCTTTCTCTCCGCTGTCAAAAGTCTGTCCAATATCAATGAAAGCCGGAAGGTCCGGATTGAGCGGCCCAAGGGTACGAGAGATCCATGAACCAATGTGCGGAGCAGCCACTGTTAGCGGTGGCTCATAAGCAGTGTGCCAATGATATTGATGGCGGCTATGAAGAATGAACCCAAGGTCAGCAGCTTGGTAAGTTTTAATCAAAGTACCACGATCCATGACCGCACCTATCTTTTCTAATCCCTCTGTGAATTTGAGCCCGTCAACGGCAGTATCAACGGCGGGAAAAGTGGACAGGACACGTTTAGGGTCAAGTCCCTTCTCGTACGGAACGTAACGTTTTGGATCAAAAGTGTCCGTACTGGCCATGCCTCCCGCCATCCAAAGAACTATGACAGTATCCGCAGTAGAATTGAGAGCCTGTTCCTTTATCTCGGCAGCCAAAGACTTGGACGGAGAGCCGGCAGCCAGCGCACCGAGTGTCGCGGTCGAGGCCGTTGAAATAAAATCACGTCGATCAATGTTAGTCTTCATTTATTGCTTTGTTATATTTAGTGAATTAACTGGAACTCTGGATGCATTGCAAGCATCCAAAGCAGATCCTCTACCCCCTTAGCGTTGATCGGATCCCCAACAATCTTGTGAGCGGTCTTTATCTCCATCTTAGAAGGGAGACGGCCCAAAGCACTGGTAAAAATAGAACCAATGATTGACTCAGGCCCCTTCCGCTGCTTCACCCATTCCTGCCCACCACGTGCCATTAAATCGGCAAGCGGCTTACCATTAGATAACTCTATTAACTGAGCAGTGGTCGCGGTCGATTC
>CACJBM010000133.1 GCA_902591645.1 uncultured Verrucomicrobiota bacterium
GAGTGATCGGGGAGACAACAGTTTTTCTTGCTGGTAACGGACATTCAGGGCCATTAACTTTTGATGTTAAAAGGCTCAGCGCACCCGTCAAGGGAGCACCTGTTCCGAAGAAGGCTATAACAAAGACTACAGGAAAGCTTCCTCAACGTCCTCCGGGCATTTCCGATGACAAGGCTGCCGCTATTAAAAAACAGCAAGAAGCTGCTAGAGCAAAAATTCGTGAGCAGATGTTGAAAGCAAGAGCATCAAAGAGCAATAACGATCAACCCAAACGCAGAGTCACTTTACCACCACCAAGAAAATAAGAGCGCGGATTCCCTCTCCGTCTATTTACCATTTTTAATTCCCCTAAAATTAGGAACCTCAAACATGTTTAAATTAATTAATTCTTTAAGCCAATTGCTGGCCACATTGATTGTCGCTAATGCCATCTTCTTTGGATATAAAGCCGACGCCGAAACCATTAACTGGGTCAATGTTCCGATTGGTGAATTTGTAATTCCTCGTTACGAAGCAATCAGCGGCAAGCGCCTGATGGTTGATGGATCAGTGTCAGGTTCATCAATTACCATTAATTCTCAGATAGATATGCCGCCCGAAGAGGCAATCGAATTTATTAAGGGTTCGTTGTTGCTGAATGGATTTGCTATCATCGAGAAAGATGAGAAGACCGACGTTCTTATCAATGCATCAAGTAAGTCTCCGGTCGGTATTAAGCTGGATCCTCGAATTTATCTCACGGCCGAGGATCTTCCAGAAGGTGACCGCATTGTAACATATGTAATGAAGTTCGATTACGTTTCGCCTGAGGATGCACTCAGAGTATTTCAGGTCGTATCGAGACCGAATCCATACAGTACCATCGCTCCAGTAGCTAATGTTAACGCGATCGTGGTCACTGATAACGTTCCTCTCGTCAGGACCCTCGTAAGGTTAAAGGAAGAGATAGATGTTCCGGGTACCGGAGTCACTCCTGAATCTATCTCATTGATCAGGGCCGACGCGCAGGAAGTTGCGAGTTCCCTCAATGAGATTCTTCAGTCACAGTCCTCAAGCAGGAGCGGTGGCAGTTCAACGAGCCCGCGGACGAACGTTGTGATTAGTCCTACGGGTAGGGCCCCCGCACCAGGATCAGCCAATGCCAATAACAATACCAATCCTCAGTCAGCTCCTGATGGTAACACTATCCAAATACAGGCAATTACCAGAACCAATTCAATTCTTGTCATCGCCAGGCCCGTTGACATTGCTTACATCAGAAGCCTAGTTGGAATTTTCGATGCACCGAGTGAGATTGATAATTTCTTAAAGCGTGAGCTCAAGTACATACCTGTATCTGATTTTATACCCGTTGCTTCAAATGCCCTTTCTCGATACGTAGATAATGCTGGGAGAAGTTCAGGAGGAATTTCTGGCAGTTCTTCCCGACGCACGAGCACAAGTTCAAGGGGTTCGACTGGGCTAACAGGGTCCAGTAGCCGCAGTTCTGGCCTATCATCATCATCGAGAGGAACTACCGGAGGTTTCTCAGGCACCAACCGGGGATCATCTTTGGGTGGAGGTGGCCTGTCTAATTCGTCACAGATCAGTGGGCCGGAGTCGATATTGATTGGAAATACACTCCTCATAGGGGATTCACAATTAAACAACGTGGTGGTGTCAGGTCCTCCAGAGCACTTACGCATCATTGATCAACTCCTCGATGAAATCGATATTAGGCCACGTCAGGTTTACATTAATGCGGTCATTGCTCAGGTCTCACTTGGTGATGATATCAAGTTTGGTAAGGATCTTTTGCGGACAGTGGAGGAAATTGATGTGGGTGGAGAGAAAGTGAATGTTGCCGGTAGTTTTAGGACAACGGCCAGCGGGTCAGGAGTCATTGACGTAGCGAATTTGGCTGCAGTTGCCGATGCATTCCCTAGGCCAGATGGTTTAGGAATCTGGGGTCAGGTCGGTGATTATTTTAATGCGTACATACAGGCTCTAGAAAATACGAACCGTTTCCAGGTCATTTCACGTCCGTTTGTCTTTACCGCGAATAACCAA
>CACJBM010000134.1 GCA_902591645.1 uncultured Verrucomicrobiota bacterium
AAGGACATGGATCAAAAGAAATTACTTAAAGATCCTAGGACCAAAGAACGTCCTGTCCCAGGATTCCTTGACGCTAATGCAGAGCCTCTTAAGTCATTTGATAATCGGCTCGATGAGCTTTCTTCTTGGATCACGTCTCATCCAAGATTTGCTAAGGTTCAGGCGAACCGGATCTGGTCCAACTTAATGGGTCAGCCTTTAATTGATCCTGTTGATGACGTGCGGGACACGAACCCGGCATCGAATCCACAACTGATTGATTTTCTTGCAAATGAACTAATTAAAAATGGGTTCAATCAGCGAGAATTAATTAAGCTTATTGCTAACTCAGTGACTTACCAGTTATCCTCTGATCCTGGGGAAGTTCTGGACGTTGGAACGGAAGAGAACTTTGCCAAGGCAAAGGTTATGAGGTATCCGGCCGAGGTCGTTATCGATGCTGTTCACCAATCCATGTCCGTGAAGTCAGAATTTTCTGATACAGCGAAGAGCATTAGAGCAATCAGTATGCCTGGAGTCGAGTCCGTGCATTTATCGAACAAGCCAGAACATGGGGACCGTTTCTTAAAAGTCTTTGGGAAACCTGCCCGACTCACTAATTCTGACGCTGAAAGAAGTAATGACACGACACTCGCACAGGTCTTTGAGATGACTGCGGGTGAAACGATTAATGGGATCATCGAGAAGGACAATAATCGTATAGGTTATCTCATGGGTCAGGGGAAAGATGATCTTCAAATTATTAATGAGCTGTATTGGGCGGTGCTTACTAGGCCTCCTTCCTCAGCAGAATGGTCAATGATGCTCAGTTATGTTAGCTTGGCGGAGGACAGAAGATCGGCGATGGAGGATGTTTCTTGGAGCCTATTAAACGCTAAGGAATTTTTATTAAGAAAATGAAAAAGTTCCACTGCAAGAGTCTCGATAAAGTGTCAGTTTCTCGACGTACACTCCTCAGTGCGGGAGGCATGGGAATGCTTGGTATGAATGTTCCTGATTTTCTGCGTGCTGATGAGTTGGCACCGGCCAGCTCCAGAGTCATGGCTCGGGCCAAGTCGGTCATTTTTCTATTTCAGTGGGGAGGTCCGAGTCAGGTCGACATTCTTGACATGAAACCTGATTCGCCGAAAGAATACAGGTCACCACATGCACAGATAAGGACCACTTGTCCTGACATTGAGATCTGTGAGCACTTGCCAAGAATGGCTAAGCACATGGACAAATGTACCGTGGTAAGGACCCTTCACCACAAGATGAAGAATCATAATTCTGCTGGATACTATGCCCTGACTGGTCATGCGCCTCCCAGTGATGATCAGCGGCTCCGAGACCTGCCAGATCTTTACCCAGCGTACGGTTCTGTCGTCAGTAAATTTGTTCCTAATACAGATAATGGAATGCCTACCTTTGTTTCCTATCCTCATGTGATCTCAGACGGATCGAGGACCCCTGGACAGCATGCGAGTTTTCTTGGTAAGAAGTATGATCCGCTCTTTATTCCTAAGGATCCGAACAAAGATGATTTTAAGCTTCCTGAGTTGAGTCTCCCGGAAGGCTTGAGCCTTGATCGAATACAATCTCGACGAGGTTTACAGACGATCATTGATAGGCAGTCCAGAATGCTTGAATTTTCAGAACGAGCGCGTGGTCTTGATGATTACTATAAGAATGCTCTGGGAATGTTAAATTCTCCTAGGGTCAGGAACGCATTTGATATATCTAAGGAACCAAGATGGATGAGGGAAAAGTATGGACGGTCCACTTATGGACAAGGGTGTCTTTTGGCTAGAAGATTGGCCGAGGCCGGCGTGAAGTTTACGACTTGCTACTTCTCAAACGTTATTGGTGGTAGGAGCAAGACGAATGGAGGTTGGGATACGCACGGTTTTGATAATACTCGGATGTATCCAATCGTGGAAGCCTATCACTTGCCAATGACAGACCAGACCCTGCCTACTCTAATTGAGGATTTGGATCAAAGGGGGATGCTTGATGAAACTCTCGTTGTTTGGATGGGTGAGTTTGGTAGGACTC
>CACJBM010000135.1 GCA_902591645.1 uncultured Verrucomicrobiota bacterium
AGTTAGTTCAGTTTGAGCCTCAGTAGTCTTTTCCTCGAGATACTTCAGTTCCCCTTTTCTGTCTTCCAGTTCACTAGAGATTTCCCTCAGTTCTTCTGTCCTTGCGTCAAGTTCAGCGGCTTCTGCAGTCAATCGACTAATGTCTTCTAGGAGTTCAACTTGCGCTCCTTTCTTTTCTTTTATTTCTGCTTCCAGTAAATCTTGAGTCTTTTGGCTTTGAGAAAGTTCTTCCTGACTTTCTAACAAGTGAGAATGAGTTTCTTCTAGTTTATCATTAAGACTCGTAAATTCGGCTCTGTTTTTTTCGAGGAGTTCATTTGTGTTGGAAAGTTGAGCCTCTTTTTCGTTAAGCTCTTCAGTGATTTCCTTAAGATCTGATCGTTTTGATTCAAGGCCAGTCGTTTCTGCTGTTAACTGACTAATTTCTTCAAGTAGATGCAGTTGGTTTTCCTTGAGTTCCTTGGTCTCAGCTTCTAGACGGTCGTAAGTGGTCAGCGTTTTCTGTAACTCTTCCTGGCTCTTAATCAGTTGAGATTGAGTCTCTGCGAGCAATTCATCAACTTCTGCGAGCTCACGTTTCTTTGCTTCAAGATCAGTTGCTTCTAGTGTGAGGTGACTAATTTCTTCAAGTAGATGCAGTTGGTTTTCCTTGAGTTCCTTGGTCTCAGCTTCTAGACGGTCGTAAGTGGTTAGCGTTTCCTTTAACTCTTCCTGGCCTCTGGTTAGTTGATTTTCATTCGTTTCTATAGCCTGCTGGATACTTTCGAGCTGCCCTTCCTCACGACTTAATCGTTCTCTGAAATCATTTGTTTTTTTCTTTGATTCCTCTAAATCGATTGTTGCTAATTGATTCTGTTCTTTCAGTTCATCAGAGATTTTGGTTGCTTCTTTGATGACTATATTGAGTTCATTATGCTCCTCTTGAGCTTTTCCAAGGTGAAGTTCTTCTTCGGCCAAGAGATCTTGAGCTTTTGCTTTGGAAGAAACTAAATGATCTAATTCCGTTTTTCCGGATTCAAGTAACTGGCGTGTTTCTGATAGTGCCTGAGCCGATGTTTCTAGTTCGTCTTCTATAGATTTTGATTTGGCTGAAACACTTTCAAATTCAGATTGTAGTTTACTCAACTCTTCTGAAATCTCTTCTTTACTTGATAGGAGGTCGGCCAATGATGTCTTAACGACTTCAAGCTTAGATTCTGTTTCTGTCTTATCAGTAAGAGTTTTATTGTAACTCTCAATGTCTAGTTCGAAAGCAATTTTGAGCTCCTCAAGTTTTTGATTTTCGGTTTGGCTTTCAAGTATTTCTTTATCTAAGAATTTTATTTTTTCAGTCTTTTGCTTTAGTTCTTCTTGTGCCTGATCGAGCCTGGACTTTGTGTCCTTAAATTCATTTTTATGTTCCCGTAACGCTTCAATATTTTTTACTAGAGACTTCTTTTCCTTAGACAAAAGGTCTCGGTCACTTGATAGGCGCTGAATTTTTTCCTGCAGCTCTTTAGCTTCGTTTTCAGCAGCAACTTTAGTTTGTTTTTTTGATTCCTTAACTTTAGCGACTTCACTTTGAAGTGAGGAGAACCTACCACTCAGTTCACTAAATTCTTCTTCAAGTTCCGATTTTAGTACCCGGACATTTTCATAGTCATTAGTTGTTTCTTGATATTTAGATTCTGTGGTTTTGATCGATTTTTGCTTCTCAACTAAGAGTACCTTTGCTGCTTCACGGGCATCCTTGATCTGTTGGACATCAGCTTCTAATTCTTCCAGAGCCGTTTTAGTTTCTTTATTTGCTAATGCAATTTTATTTGCAGCAGCGGACTCGGCAGACTTAATGGATTTGCTTATTTCTGCTTCAACTAATTTCTGATTTTTTCTTGCTGCAGATGTTTGTTTTTTGATCGATGAATTTTCCTCATTAAGTCTGACCGATTCTTTTTCGAGGGACTCAATGGATATTATGAGGTTTTGTAATTCAGCTTCTCTTTCCTTCAGATCTAATATTTTTGCT